>JBEKKV010000073.1:0-3170 GCA_050010555.1 Dehalococcoidia bacterium | reverse complement strand
TGCTGAGCGAGCCATTGGAGCTCGAATTGCCGCGCTTGCGCACTGCCGCGTCCGTCGTGGAGCTGCGACCCGAAGCGCGGGAGCGACAGGATGGGCGTCGTGCCATGCCCATCGAACGGATCGAAGACGACCAGGCTTCATAGCCAAGGAGGTACAAGCCATGACACAACCAATCGTTCTCAAGAGCCTCGACGAGCTCGGCCGGTTCGGCGACCGCTTCGCCGCGACCGAGCAAACCAACAACGACCGGCCGATGCCGCCGGCCACGATAGATGCAACTCCGGAGCTGGACCTCGACGCGCTCATGGAGACGGTGAGGCGCGCTGCCCAGGAGATCACCACGCTCGCGGCCGCCGACGCAGATGTCCGCCAGGAGGCCGAACAAGCTCTGGCCCGATATCGGCGGCTTCAGAGCGACGCCGCTTTGCTGCAAGACGTATCGAAGAGGGCACAGGTCGTCGCGGACAAGGCATCGGCGATAGCCGCGCAGGCCTTCGTGCCGAAGGCTCGAGTGCGGGCGGAGGAGATAGCCGCCAGGGCAACCACCCTCGCAGACGGAACCCGCAATCGCCTGGTTGCCATCCAGGCTGAGGTCGCCGTCCTCGCAGTCGATGAGGGCATGGGCCGGCTGCTGGCCGAAGAGCGAGCAAAGGAAGAGGAGGCGCGACGGGAAGCGGAGGAACGCCGGCGCGAGGCCCGGCTGCGGGAAGGAATCTCCCAGGCCGAATCGCTGGCAAGGGACCAGAAATTCGACGAGGCCCTCAGGCTGTTGGGACGCCTTGCTACAGAACAACCCAACTCGCCCGACCTGGCCTCGTTAGCGGACAACATACGCCGCAGGGCGTGGGCCGTCAAGACCGTCGAGGTCGAGAAAGCGTTGCGGGAGGCCCGTCGGGTCTGTCGCCGGGAGCCGCGACAGGCGCTCGAACTCCTGGAGCCGCTGGACCTCAGCGACATGCCGCAGCCTCTGGTCCGACAGGTCTACGGCTGCTGGCTCCAGACCTGCCGCCGCCTGAATCTGGACAGGGCCGTTCACTACTCGCCGGCTCTCGGTCGGGGCGCCATCCTCGTCGCCGCTGACGACGGCCGGCTGGAGGTCGTCTCCGCTATCGGTGTCGGGCGCTGGAAGGCAGGCTGTCGCTTCTCGGCCGCCGCCCTCAAGGGCGCCCGTCCCCTCAGCTAGCTCCTCCGATCCGCGAAGGATGTCTCTTGGGGCCGCCCGCGGGGCGGCCCCAGGGTTCGTGCGCCCATCGACGGCGCTCCCGTGCCCGCCTGCTGCGGGCAACCGATCATCGAGCCTTACGTGGAAAGGAGGAACGAACGTGTCCAAACAAGACCGGTTCAAGGAGTACACCCGCTCTGTCTGGAGACAGAGCTATGAGGCCTACGAGCGCTGGCCTCCGGGTCGGCGCGACGCCACCAGGCCTACGGTCGACGCCCTAGTCATCGAGCTTCGCCGCTGTGCCAGCGAAGACGAGCTTCACGCGTGCTATTGGGAGTCGGGCGACTGGCCGGCAGAGGTGCTGCGCCACCGCCTGGCCTCGGACCCGGGGGCAGAGACGCTTTTGGAGCTGGAGGAAGCAGCGTTCTGGCTGCGCTATCGGGAGCTGGCGGGAGAATGACCGCCATGCCTTCCGGTGAGTACGTTTGCCAGTGGTGCGGTCAATCGCTCACCTTCAGCCATCGCGGTTGGGTCCACCAGGACGGCGGCATCTATGCGATGCGCTGTCCGGACTGCGGCTGGCAGGGTGCGCGCTATCCCAGTCCAGTCCGCTGTCCTCGTTGCGAGTCGCGGGCGCTGAGGGACGACCACTGCGCCCAGCCAGTACGGAGTTGAACGTGCTGGACTTATCGCGGCTCAACCCGGAGCAGCGGGAGGCCGTTACCACCACGGACGGACCATTGCTGGTGGTGGCCGGCCCCGGTTCCGGCAAGACTGCGGTCATCGCCGCCCGCGTCGCCTTCATCATCGACCAGGAGCTCGCCAGGCCGTCGGAGATACTGGCCGTCACCTTCACAAACAAGGCCGGGCGCGAGCTGAAGCTTCGCCTGGCCTCGGTGCTGGGGGAGTCGGCCGGCGAGGTGTGGGCGGGCACCTTCCACGCCTTCGCCCTGAGCGTCCTCCGCCAGTGGGGCGGCCACTTCGGATTCGACCCCGACCACCTATCGGTCTACGCTGACGAGGAGGACCGCCGCGCCGCCCTGAACCACGCGCTCAGCGACCTCGGCCTCGAGCCCAAGGAGCAGCCGCGCGAGGCCCTCCTCGATTCGATCAGCCGCGCCAAGGACCGGCTCCTCTGGCCGGAAGACGTGAAGGAGCGCGACCCCGATCTGGCGGTCGTGTACCGGGCCTACCAGGAGTCGCTGCGCCGCCGCAACGCCCTCGACTTCGACGACTTCCTCCTCTTCGCCGTGCGACTGCTGGAGGAGAACGAGGAGGCGGCTCGGTGGCTGCGTCAGTTCTACCGCTACGTGCTCGTCGACGAGTACCAGGACGTCAACTATGCCCAGCATCGGCTGCTGGCCCTGCTGGCGGCGGAGCACCGCAACCTGTGCGTGGTCGGCGACCCGCTTCAGAACCTGTTCTCGTGGCGAGGCAGCGACATCCGCTATCTGCTGGAGTTCCAGCGGGACTACCCGGAGGCGACGGTCATCTCGCTGGAGCAGAACTACCGCAGCACGCAGGTGGTCCTGGCGGTCGCCAATGCCCTCAGCGCCGCTCTGCGCTACGGGGCGCGCAACCTCTGGACGACGAACGCGCCGGGCATCCCCGTGATCCTGCGACCCGCCGACGACCCACGCTCTGAGGCCGCCTTCGTCGTCGCCGAGGTGCGACGGCTGCTGGCTGAAGAGGTCGTTGCCTCCCCTGGCGACTGCGCGGTGCTGTATCGCACCAATGCCCAGGCGCGCGAGTTGGAGATGGCGTGCGTGGAGGCGGGGCTGCCCTACAGCGTCCGCGGCAACAGCGACTTCCTGGCCCGCCGTGAGATCCGCGACCTGATGGCCTACCTGCGCCTCATCCACAATCCGCAGGACGTGGCGGCCCTTGGCCGGATCGTCAACACGCCGCCGCGTCGATTGGCCGCTATCGAGAAGCGGATACGGGGTGGCGAAGAGCTCACCCTGGCGCGACTCGAAGAAGGTTTCCCGTGCGACCTCAAGGGCGAGCG
>JBEKKV010000072.1:0-3815 GCA_050010555.1 Dehalococcoidia bacterium | reverse complement strand
CAATGGCTCGCTCAGCACCGGCTTGCCGATGGCGTCCTCCAGAGCGCGGGTCAACTGGTGGCGCAGCGCGGCCAGAAGCTCGTCGTCGCTGACCGCTCGCCCGTTCACCGACAGCGCTAGATGGACGACGTAGCGCCGGTCGCCGTTGGGGGCGTCGAAGGCCTGGAGCAGCCCGTTGAGCTGACGGCCCTCGTGCACGACCCGCTGGACCACCACCAGCAGCCCGTCTGGTAACTCGACGCCGAGTGCATGGGCATACGTCCGAGCGGCGTGCGCTATCTGGCGGCGCAGCCTGCGTGCCTGACGCCGGCGAGCATCGATGATCACGGTCGGGCGGCGGAAGTGTCGCCACAGTCGGAGCGCCAAACTCCAGCAGCAGGCGGCGGCCTGTCGTAGGAGCTGCCGGCAAAAGCCGACGCAGCGGTGCGCCAGCCGCACCGGCCTCGTCTTCGTTCGTCGTCGGCGTGTCATGCCGCGTCCCTCCTCCCCGCTATCACCCGCTCGCGCAGGCTCTCCCACATGAGGTCGCCGTACTCGCCGATGAAGTGGCGCTCGCAGTCGTCGCCGCGCACGGCGGCGATGGCGAACCCGAGGCGCTTGACCTGCCCGACGGGCACGTCCAGAGCGGCCAGGGCTATCGCCACCTCCCGGTACTCCGAGGGGTCGATGCGCTCAGCCGCCAGCTTGAGCTTGTCCCAGGCCGACAGGCAGCAGATCTCCCGGCGGGACGCGATGTCCTGTTGCACGTGTTTCTCCTTTCAATTGCTAAAGTGGCCAGGCCTTGGCGAGCAGCGCCACCAGAGAGGCGGCGACGCTCATCAGCAAGGCGATGCGGACCGGACCCGTCTGTCGCCGGCGGGCGTTTTTCGAATACATACGTGGTCTCCTTTGTTCTGTGCTCGTGGGGATGTCGTTGCCTAAGTCTGCAGGCTGCCTCTGGCGGCGGCGATGCCCTCGCGCATGTGCTCGATGCGCTGCCGCTCCTGCTCCTGAAGGGCTTCCAGCGCCGCCTCGAAGATGGGGAACTCCGACGGCGACACGTAGACGCGGCGCTCCGTGTCGGTCAGCTCCGCCCACTCCTCTGCGACCTTGATGAGATGCTCGCTCTTCGCGATCTGCTCTTCGAACAGTTGGATGCTCTGCCTCATCCCTTCCGGGGTCGGCGCAAGGTCGATCGTTTCCATGCTTCTTCCTCCTGAATAGAACTCGCGGTCCATTCCGGACGGCCACCGGGGGTCCAGTTCATTGCTGTCTCCCGGTGGGGTCCTGGCACTGTTCGAGGGGTGTGGGATGGAAGTGCAGGTCGCGCTCGATCATCATGCCCATTGGACCCCGGACCTCGGCCAAGTCGGAGAGCCGCCAGTAGCCGTACTCCTTCGCATGGCCGAACACAATGCCCCAGAACATGACGTCCACGCGATCCCTGGCCCGCGGGTCGCTGAGCGGGACCTCGGAGCCATCCCCGAGCTCCGCGCTGGCCTCGGCCGCGTACCAGGTCCAGTTGGACCAGGGCGTGAAGTACTTGACTCGGGCAACGTTGTCGCCGCTCTTAATGGGAGGCAACGTCTGCTCGAGCTCCCTAGTCAGCAGCGTCGGCGTCCGCACGTTCCGCTTCCTCTTCCAGCCTGCCGAGACCCGACTACGGACGCCTCGCCGTACGCCAAGCTCTCGCGGTCGAAGACCCGCTTTCCGCTGTAGACTTTCATCCGAGGTCCTCCATCAGGCTGGCGATCCCGTCGATGTCGTCCCCGAGGAGATCGTGGAGGACGGCAGACTTCGCGGCCCTGTCGGAATCGACCGCGCTGTTGTGCCTTGTGCCGAACACGCCGCAGCCCTCGGCGGCGAAGCGACGGCGGGCCGCCTCGAACGGAGTGCCCGGGACGTCGTGGAGCTCGTCGAGGTCCCACGGCTCACCGCAGACCGGACAGTAGATGTCCATTCCTTCTCCTTTCGATGTGCGCTACAAACGCGAGAAGCCCCGCTGGGCAGAACCCTGTGGGGCTTCTTTGTCGCAGGCAGCGAGCAGTGTCAGTCGTTAGGCGCTCATCGCCTGCGGTCGCACCAAGGCGAGGTGACGATTCGCCGTCGGTGCGTCTTCTGTTGAGATGATTGGTCGTTCCCGTTGCTGAGGCTTTAGCGTTATTTGGCTAGGTTAGCGGTCCTCCTTTCTCGGACGTGTCTGCGCTGATGCTTGCCCTGAGTGTCGACTTCGTTGTCGCCTCCTTTCTCTGATTCCCTGCCGTTCTGATGCCCTGTTCGACTCCTGACGTGGAGAGCGAGCTCGTTTCCCTTCCGGGTTGATCCATCCAGTGTCTCGGACGGGCCGTCCTGTCGGTTGTTCTGTTGGCGATACCGACGAAACGCGCTTTTTACGGGGCCAAGCTTAGCGAATGGCAGTCCAATGCCAGTCCAAGATTGCGACCTGTTCAGTCCAATCGGGGGACTTCTAGTCCAATGTTGTATTGGGGATGAGGATGTCCAGGCATGACGTTAGGGCAGGCCGAATGAGGGGATCAGGCCGAGCCGACGGGGCAGCGTGAAGCTGGTTGGACTGGAATTGGACCAAAATATGACCGTGGCTAATATACTCTTTTGATTTGTTCTACAAGTACTCCCGCTTTCGCGGCAAGAGGAAACAAGGTGAGATGTACACCGCGAGCAAGTGTGATGATGAACAGGACATCCTGGAGGTGGAGTAGTCTCGCTGACTACTCTGCTCTTTCCGTCATCCCATGAGGTTCTTGCGACTTGCGTGCTCTGGAGCAGCAGGTATTCGTCAGCCTAGCCTCAGTTTGGGGAAGTACGTGGCGTAGTAGCCTCTGTCTCTGGTCAGCAGTTGGCCGGCGTGCACTAGGGCGTGCGCTCCGATGAGGAAGTCGGCGACGACGTGCTGTCTGGGCTGGATGCTGGCCCCGCACCTATCGCAGTGGATGTCTTGCGTGGCGCCGCACTGAGGACAGGCGAGAGTCGCGGGACGACGGCGCAGGTATTCGCTCCAGGCTCTGCCCGCCCGGTGGAGCGCTTCGGCGCCGGACGGCTCCAGGCGGGTGCCGGTATCGGTGAGAAAGCCGTCCAGGTCGGCCCTGTCGGCAAAGTGGGCGGCCAGTTCGGCGTAGGCGGGCTCGCTGATCACAACGGCACCGGCGCGTACGGCCTCGGCCAGGGCCCGCTCCGACTCGTCGCCGTGGGGCGCGCCCGGAATCAGTATGTCGAGGAGGACGTTGGTATCGACGGCGGTGATCATCGGCCGCGCATCTGCTCGACGAGCTCGTCGGGGTCACGGCCGGCCAGGTGCCTCAGGTGACCTCGGTACTTGCGGAAGGGAGACGCCTCCACGTGCTTCTGGACGCGGAAGCCCTTCCCATCATCGACGAACTCTATCTCGTCCCCCGACCTGAGGCCGAGCCGCTCCCGAACGTCCTTGGGGATAGTCACCTGGCCCTTGCTCGTAATCTTAGTCCTTGCCGTCATCTGTTTCCCTTCACCCTGTAAGAATCGCTGGCCTTACTCCATTGTAAGGAAGCACCCGCCGGAATGCAACCCTCTTGGCCCCCTCCTGTCGGTGAGTTGATGCGTGTGGAAGCCTGTGCAGCGTTGCTGTGCATCTGCTGGCATACACTCTCTGCCTAGTTGCTGACAGGGTAGATGCGGCAGACAGGGATCGAGCAGCGGCCGATGTGGCCGCCGACAGACAGGTGTAGGGTAGCAGCTAGAATGTCCCCCTTTGTGTTGCAGGTAGAATGTCCTCTAGCACTTGCTCTACCGTCAGGGGCGCATCGCGCAATCGGCCTCTGTCCTCATGCGGCAATTCCGCA
>JBEKKV010000071.1:0-4008 GCA_050010555.1 Dehalococcoidia bacterium | reverse complement strand
CCGGCGATGATGACGGTTGAGCCGCCGCCAATCTCAACGTTGCCGACCTTCACCACCGTGTCGTGCGGCCTCAGCTCGCGGCTGGCCAGCTTGTACGGCTTGGAGATCGGCACCGTCCCATCGACGCCCGTGAAGGCGCGAAGCTCGTCGGAAAGCTCCGGGTAGATCTGGCCAACAACACCGATAACTGTCCGTTCGACGCCAATAATCTTGTGACCGGAAAGCCCGCCCTCCTCCAGGTGGTCGATTACCGCCTGCAACTCCTGCGGGCTGTGGCCTTTCTTCATCACTACCATCATGGCTGTCTTACTCCTGGCTTCATCATCGCGACAGGCCGCATCGCCGGATCCCGTCGATCACATCATACGTTAGGCAGACGGTTGGGTCTCCCGCCCGCGTGCGCCTCGATTTGTGCCCATACGGCGAAGGCAATAGGATGAGACCGCTTCTCAAGTGATCGAAACGAGGGGGGAAACCGATGAAGACACGGGTCACAGAGCTATTCGGCATCAAGTACCCGATCCTCTGCGGCGCGATGATGTGGCTGGCGAAGCCCGAGCTTTGCGCCGCCGTATCCAACGCTGGCGGCCTTGGCAACCTGACCGCCGGCAACTACGACTCCGCCGACGCGCTACGCCAGGCGATTGTCAGGACGAGACAGCTCACAGACAAGCCTTTTTGCGTGAACCTGACGCTCTTGCCGTCCGTCCGCATCGCGAAGGACCTGCACCAGGGGTACTTTGCTGTCTGCTGCGACGAGAAGGTGTGCGCCATCGACATATCGGGCGCGCCTCTGGACAAGTACCTGGGACCCGACGCTATCCGCCAGGCGAAGGACGCGGGCGTCAAGTTGATACACAAAGTAGGTGCGGTAAAGCACGCAATGCACGCCGAGGAGGTGGGCTACGACGCCGTAATCGCCGCCGGCTTTGAAGAGGGCGGGCACCCGCTCAACGAAGACGTCACGACAATGCTCCTGACGCCTCGCATCTGCGAGTCGGTACACATCCCCGTCGTTACGGCAGGCGGCATCGCGGACGGACGCGCGATGGCGGCCGCGATGGTGCTGGGTGCCGAGGGCGTGATGATGGCCTCGCGGTTCATTGCCACTACCGAGTGTCTTGCGCATCAGCGCATCAAAGAAGAGCTCGTCCAGCGGCGGGAGAACGACACGGTCATGATCTGCCGGAGCATCAATCTTCAGATGCGCGCTCTGAGGAACGCGCAGGTCGAGAAGGTGATCGAGGTCGAAGCCCGACGAGGCGGCCTGGAAGAAATCATCCCGCTGATCGGCGGCGAACGTCAGAACCTGGCCTGGCAGACCGGCGACATCGAATGCAGCCCCTTCCCGGTCGGCCAGTCCATCGGGCTGATTGATGACATCGTAAGCTGCGAGGAGCTCCTCTCAAGGATGATGCGAGAGGCAGGCGAGACACTGGCGCGGGCGCAGCAGCGGTTCGTCGGAGAGCCCGCCACGTAGCGCCGGCCCGCATTTCCGCGGAAGGGGCGCTTTCAAGGCGCCTGGTCGGGCCCACCCGACCAGGCCGTGCCGTTCTCGGCCGGTTCGCGGCCCTCAAACCGGGGCGGGAGCTCTTTCGCATAGAGCCCGATGCCGACGAGTGTGTAGACCATCAGGATGGCCACGACGGTGACGGCCGGGCCGGAATGCAAACTGTCGCCCAGGAATGCCAGAATGACGCTCGACATGACGCTCCCGGTGACGGTGAGCGTGAGGAACACGCGGTAGCGCATGTGTGACATGCCGGCGGCGTAGCTGATCAAATCGAAGTTAATGCTCGGCAGAAGCCAGGTGAAAAAAACCATCGCCGGCGTGATGCGGGTGGCTGTCCAGACGATCTCCCTGGCTGACTGCGGATCGAATATAAGCTCAACGGCTCGCCGTCCGTCCCGACGCGCTATGGCGAAGTTCGCCGATGCAGCGACGGTGATCGCCGCCACCGCAAACGCGCTTCCGAAGGCGACGCCGAAGATGAAACCGGCTGCGACCGAGAGCATGAACTCTGGGAAGAACGGCGAGAGCGTGCTGATCAGGAAGAGAACAGCCAGCAGCACCGCGGTCCACACGAGGTGATCCCTGAGCGCGACGTGAATGCCGTTCAGCGCTTGCTTTCCCTCATCATTTGACGCGATGAGCATGAGCAGGCCGAGCGCCGCCATCGCCACCAGGAGTTTGGTGACGATCGGATGGTAGATGATGTAGCGCCTCCGGATGGCGGATCGTGGCGGCAATGGTCCCTCCACAAGACAAATGGAGGAGCCCTTGTCAGACTCCTCCAAACTTCACGCGCTATTCGGTTAGGTTCTGAGCCACCCCGTCCCCTGGAGCGGCCGGAAGAATTGTACCATGGCGGGGCCAGTATGACCACCTGCGGCTCGCTCCGCAGGGAGAGGATCTCAGCGCTTAAGTGCTGCCAGGAATTCGAGGAGCTCCTGGTTCACCTCGTCGGGGCGCTCCTGCTGCGTCCAGTGGCCGCAACCCGGAAGCATGACTACCTTTCGCAGGTTTGGCACGTCCGCCCTCATCGCATCCATTCGTGTGAAGCTGAGCACTGGGTCGCGGTCGCCGGCGACGAACAGAGCCGGTTGCTGCACTGTGGCATCTTCCAGATGCGCCAGTTCTTGCCAGTCGCGGTCCATGTTGCGATAGCGGTTGAGTCCGCCGCGAAAACCGGTGTGCTCGAACTCACGAACGTAGTAGTCCAGGTCCGCCTCTGTGAGCCAGGGCGGCAACCGTTCGGGCTCCGGCATCCCCTCGAGCAGCTTCGCGCCCTTCGGCTTTCCCGCGAACGCCGCGCCTTTGGGCGCATCGCCGGACCAGGTGTACAGAGTGAGGCGCATCGACTCACGCACGTCCGCCTCGAGCTCGGCCTCCGCGACTCCCGGCTCCTGGAAGTAGAGAATGTAGAAGAAGTTGTCGGCGAATGTCCGCTTGAAGGCCTGAATCGGCGGCGTCCGTGAGCGCGGCGTGTACGGCACGCTGAGCGCGACTACCGCCGAGAAACGCTCCGGGTGCAGCAAGGCGCAATGCCAGGCAATCGGCGCACCCCAGTCGTGGCCGACGACGACTGCCCTCTCGGCGCTAAGCGCGTCCAGCACGCCGACAGCGTCGGCCGCCAGGTTGCGCATCGAATAGCTTTCCACCGGCTCAGGGGCGTCCGTTCGGCCGTAGCCACGCACGTCCGGCGCGACGACGTGATACCCGGCATCAGCCAGCGCGGGGAGTTGGTGGCGCCAGGAGTACCACAACTCCGGGAAGCCGTGCAGCAGCAGCACAAGCGGGCCTTCACCCTGCTCCGCGATGTGAATGTTGATATCGTTCGCGGCGATCATCCGATGCGTGATGTCAGACACGGAAAGTCCTTTCGTCGAGCGATACGTCACCCTGTCGCCAGAATTGTTGCATCGCGACGCTGCTGGCGCAACGCCGCCTGACGCACGCCGTTGCCGCGCGCTCGACATAACAGGCAGCCGTACCTGTCACGTCCATCGCATACCAATGGTGGTCTCCCGGCATCGACGCGCCTTGCGAACCTGCTTGACGCGGCGCGGCGGCGAGCGTACCATCCCTCTGATGCAGTTTGCTCTGGCGCTGCGGCGAACGTACGATTGCGAACCTGAGTGAAGCGCACGGAGGTGCCAACAATGGCGGAGAGTACCTACAAGATCATAGAACTCGTGGGAACGAGCCCGGATTCGTGGGAAGCGGCAGCCCGCGGTGCGGTGGAACGCGCCAGCAGCACGCTTCGCGATCTGCGCATCGCGGAGGTCGAGAACCTCGACATGACCGTCGACAAGAACAAGGTCGTCCTTTTCCGCGCGAGGATAAAGCTCTCGTTCAAGTACGAGGAAGCCTAGCGCTCGCAAGCACCGGCCTGCAGCTCTACGACCAGTGGTACGACCTGGAGCCGGCGTCGTCTGACGGCGACATCGATATCAAGGACCTGCAGTTCGTCTTCGGTCGCAACTACAGCACCTGCGACAACCCTA
>JBEKKV010000070.1:0-4932 GCA_050010555.1 Dehalococcoidia bacterium | reverse complement strand
ATACCGAATCATGACCCGCAGCCATCCTCTATGCATGGGCACCTCCTATCTCGGAAGTACCCCGCCACCGGAGGACATTCTAGCTGCGACGTAACTAGGACATTCTAGCTGCAACCCTACAGCGAACTTGACAGCCACTTCTGCGCGGCATATGATGCCTTAAAGCCAAACCGCATATGAAACGCCGAAACGCTGTGCGTGAAGCAGGCGCGAGGGTCGTGCATCGAGGAGCGGTAGGCTCGGAAAAGACCGCCGCTGTGGCGGTCTGTCGTTATCAAGGGGCGGATTCTACGACATGACGCCGGACTTGAAGCTGCTGGAGAAGAAGCTGGGGCTGAAGTTCCGCAATCCGGCTCTCCTGGAGCAGTCTCTAGTACACCGCTCCTACCTGAACGAAATGGCAGAGTCCGGGCTCGAATCCAATGAGCGCCTGGAGTTCCTCGGCGACGCCGTGCTCGGCCTCGTCGTGGCCAGCAAGCTCTACGAAGACTACCCGGACCACTCGGAAGGCCAGCTCACCGAGATGCGCGTCGCGTTGGTGCGTCGCGACACGCTGGCCCGCGTCGCCAAGAACCTGGCGCTGGGCGACTATCTCTTTCTGGGGCGTGGCGAGCGCGCCGCCGGTGGCGGAGGCCGTCCCTCGAACCTATCGTCGACCTATGAAGCGGTAGTCGGCGCGGTGTTCATCGACGGCGGCTTGCAGAAGGCACGGCGCTTTGTCCTGAGATCGCTGGCCGCCGAGTACAGGGAGCTGCCGAAGGGCCGCACCCTGGCGAATCCGAAATCGCAGTTGCAGGAGCTGCTTCAGGCGCGCTTCCAGAAAGCGCCCGTCTACAGGCTGGTGCGCGACGAAGGCCCCGACCATTCGAAGGTCTTCACAGTGCAGGTCTGGGGCGACAAGAAGCCGCTCGGCGTTGGACAGGGGAAGAGCAAGCAACAGGCCGAGAAAGAAGCCGCCCGTGACGCCCTGGAGAAGATTGGGCGCGAAGGCGGCGGCGAACCAATGACCGGTACCGATAGCTGAAACTCCCCTGAGATTTGCCTATGTACCTCAAGCGGTTGGAGCTGCGCGGGTTTAAGAGCTTCGCTGCTCAGACTGTCTTTCAGTTCGGGACCGGCATCACCGGCGTCGTCGGGCCTAACGGCGTTGGCAAGAGCAACGTCGCCGACGCCATTCGCTGGGTTCTTGGCGAACAGAGCGCCCGTACGCTGAGAGCCCGTCGCCTCGAAGACGTCATCTTCTCCGGCAGCAGCCAGAAGTCGCCCGTCGGCATGGCCGAAGTCAACCTCGTCCTCGACAACAGCGACGGCTGGCTCCCCATCGACTTCCAGGAGGTCGTCGTCGGCCGCCGTGCCTACCGCGACGGCCAGGGCGAGTACCTTATCAACCGCAACCGCGTCCGCCTGCGGGACGTGAACGATCTCTTCCTCCACTCCGAGCTCGGCCAGGGCACCTATGCCTTCATCGGCCAGGGCCTGGTCGAGGAGGTGCTTGGCCTTCGACCCGAGGAGCGCCGCGGGCTCATCGACGAGGCCGCCGACGTTCGCCGCTACCGCGTCAAACTCGACGAAGCGCGCGCCCGCCTCGTCGCCACCCGCGACAACCTGGAGCGCGTCAACCTTCTTCTTTCCGAGATATCGCCGACCCTCGCCCGGCTGGAGCGGCAGGCCGAGCGCGCCGACATGCACGCCCGCCTCAGCCGCGAGCTGGCGCAAGCCCTCCAGGCCTGGTACGGCCACCACTGGCGCGAAGCGCAGGACGCCCTCACCGCCGCCCTCGCTGGCTGCGACCAGCGCCAGGAGGAGTTCCGCCAGGCCGAAGCCGAGATCCACGCCTGCAGCGACAGCGGCGAAGCGCTGCGTCGTGCCATCGAAGAACGACGCCGCGAGATCGCCCAGCGCTCCGTCGCCGAGCGCGAGCTCTCCGACGCGTTGCGCCGCCTCGAGCACCAGTGCGCCCTTGACGAAGAGCGGCAGCGCATGCTTGGCGACCGTCTCCAGGAGATACGATCGGACGTCGAAGCGCTGGCCGCCGATCGGGAGCGACGCCAGCAGCAAGAGACTGGCGCCGGCGAGCGCAGAAGCGCCCTCGACCGCGAGGTCGCCGAGCGGCTTGCCGCCGTCATGGCATGCCGCCAGGAGCTCGAGGGGGCCGAGAAAGAGCGCGCCGACCTCCGCAGCCGCGCCGTCCAGGCGGAGGAACAGGCGATCCGCGCCCGCAACGTCGTCGCGGAGATCGAAGCCCGACTGGAGCGCGTCCGAAAGACGGAGGAGGGTCTTCGCCAGGAGATCGAGGAGCTACGCGACCGTCGCAAAGACAACCTGCGCCGTCTCGTTGCCCTCGCCCAGGACTACAAGTCGCATCACGACGACCGCGCCCGCATTGAAAAAGAGCTTGCCGAGGTAGCCGAAAGCCAGGTCGCCGTCAACGACGCCATCGCCGACACGCGACGCAGCCTGGCCCGCGCCGAGGAGCGTGTCCCCGAGCTCCAGGCCGACCTCCAGCGCGCCAGGGCCCGCGTCGACATTCTAGGCCGCGTTCACGCGGAGCGCGAAGGCTTCGACGAGGCTACCCGCATGCTCCTCGTCGCCGCCGGCCAGGCACCCTATGGAGACGACGAAGACACGCCGGAGCCCGGCAGCCTGCAAGGCTACATCGGCGTGCTTGCCGGCCTGATTCGCGTCCCGCCCGGCCTGGAGAAGGCCATCGAGGCAGCTCTCGCCGATAGCCTCCAGTCCATAGTCCTCGCCTCCCATTCCGACGTGCTTGCCGCCGTGCAGCTCCTCATGGAGTACCCGCGCGGCCGCGTCACGCTGTATTCCGCCGATAACCTGGCGCCCTCACGACCGCTTGTCCTCATGCAGGAGAAGGGCATCGTCGGCGTCGCTTCCGACCTCGTGACCTGCGACGCGCGCTTTAAGGCGCTCATCGAGACGCTCCTTGGCCGCACCATCGTCGTCGAGAACCTGGTAATCGGCCTGCGCGTTCTCAAGCGCGGCATGGGCAACGTCGCTACTCTCGACGGCGAGCTCCTGCGGTCCACCGGCGCCGTCACCAGTGGCAGCTCTCGCACCGTGGGCGCCCTTATCGCTCGCGAGAGCGAGCTGCGACGCCTCCCGGCGCAGATGTCCGACCTCGAAGCTGCGGTCAAGGAAAAGCAGGCAGAGATCGATGGTTACCGTCGCGCTCTCCGCGACTACGACGCCGCCCTCGGCGCCCATGCAAAGACTCAGCAGCGTCTCTGGCAAGACCGCGCTGCGACCGAGCAGTCGTTCGTCGAGCACCGCGGCCACCTGGCGCTCCTCTCCGGCCAGATGCGCGAGTTGCGCCACCAGGAGACGCGCGCCGCCCAGACGGCAAAACAGGTCGTCGCCGAGCGCGAAAGCCTCGAGCGCGAACGCGACTCGCTTTCCGGCGAAGCAGCCGCGGCCGTCGAGACGGCGGAGCGCGACACTCAGGTCATCGCCGCCGTCACCGAGCGGCTGCCCGCCCTCACCGAGGCGCTCACCCAGGCCAGCAGCGCCCTCGCCGCCGTCGAAGGCGAGCGCCAGGCGTTGAGCCTGCGCGCCGAGGAGCAGGAAACCGCCCTCGCCCGCATTGATGCGCAGGCCGTCCGCAAACAGGGCCAACTCGCCGACGTCGAGACGCAGATGGCCGCCGCGTCGGAGCGCCTGCTGCAGGCGCAGGCGTCGCTGGATGAAAAGCGACAGCGCTGGGGAGAGCTCACCGGCGTCCAGCAGCCCGGCGAAGAAGAGCTAACCCGACTGGAATCGCGCGAGAAAGGCCTGCGGAGCGAGATGGAGGTCGCCCTGGCGCGACGACGCGACGCGGAGATCGGCCTTCTCGAAGCGCAGGCGGCGGTCAAGCAAAGGACCGACGAGCTGGAGACCTTGCGCGAAGGCATGGAGGCCGAAGGCCTTACCGCCACGGAGACCGGCGACGTCGTGCCCGTCTCCCGCCTGTCGCAGGGGCTCCCCGACTGGCTTGCCGGCGAGCGCGTGTCTTTCGACGAGCCGGAGGACCGCCTGCCGCCAATCCGCGGCGGATCAGACATCGACCCCGTCGCCCTCAAGGAGCAGATCAGCCACCTTCGCGCCCGCATCCGCTCGCTCGGCCCCGTCGACGCCCAGGCGCCCGCCGACTACGCTGAAAGCCGCCAGCGCTACGACTTCCTCAGCGGCCAGGTCGCCGACCTCGGTCAGGCGGAGGCGCTGCTGCAGGAGGCGATAGCCGAGCTGGAGGAGAAGATAAAGGAACGCTTCGGCGACGCCTTCAAGAAGGTGGACGAGGAGTTCCAGCGTTACTTCACAACCTTCTTCGGCGGCGGCACCGCGCGCCTGGTCGAGACGCAGCCGAAGGAGGACGACGAAGAGCCCGGCATTGAGATAATGGCGCAGCCGCCGGGCAAGCGTGTCGCCAGCCTGTCGATGCTCTCCGGCGGCGAACGGGCGCTGACGGCCGTATCGCTACTGTTCGCCCTCCTTCAGACGCGTCCTTCGCCGTTCTGCGTACTGGACGAAGTCGACGCTATGCTCGACGAGTCGAACGTGGGGCGGTTCGCGGAGGCCGTCAAGAAGCTGGCCGAAGCGACGCAGTTCATCATCATCACCCACAACCGCCGCACTATCGAGATGGCAGATCACATCTACGGCGTCGCCATGTCGAAGGACATGACGTCGTCCATCCTCTCCCTCCGCCTTTCGGATCTCCCATCCAACGCCTGATGGCTCATATCCCGTAGCATCGGGGCTCCGAACCCTACCAGCCCGCACCGCAAGAATCCGGACCTTTGCCGGGTTTGGCGCGGATGGGAGTGCAGAGCAACTGTCTTGATACTCAAGCGGGAATAGCATGAGAAGCCGGAACCTGCTGCCAGGCCGTGCCATCCCGCAGCATGGCATTCAAGATCGTGAGCAGTTTGCGCATGCAAG
>JBEKKV010000069.1:0-5359 GCA_050010555.1 Dehalococcoidia bacterium | reverse complement strand
GCCGTCGTAATCACCGGCTACAACGACGCCGGCGGCTACTGGATCGTCAAGAATAGCTGGGGCAGCACCTGGAACGGCGACGGCTACTTCAAGGTCGGCTACGGCGAGTGCGCCATCGAGACTTACGCCTACTACGTCGACGTCCCCGCTTCACCGCCTGGCCCCACGCCAACCGCGACGAACACAAGCGCACCAACGCCTACGCCAACGCGCACGCCAACGCGAACACCCACGCCGACTCGGACAATTACACCAACGCGTACGCCCGTACCAACTCGGACGATTACGCCGACGCGAACGCCAACTCGCACGCGCACCCCAACGCGCACGCGCACTCCAACACGCACGCGCACTCCAACACGCACACGCACCCCAACCCGCACACCGACCCCCACCCGCACGCGAACGCCCACTCGAACGCCTACGCCGACGCGCACACCCGTGCGGACACGAACGCCTACACGCGCGCCCACACTCACGTCGGCGCTCGCCTGCGGCGACGTGACGGGAGACGGGAAAGTGACGATAGCTGACGTTCTCGTCGAGGCCCGCGCCGTAACGGCTGGGAGCAGCAACCCGCTCTACGAGATGGACCACGATGGAAGGATCACCAGAGCCGACGTGGCCATCGTCGCCAGGCAGCTTGGTCGCCGCTGTAGTCGTTAGACCCCGCGAGACGTTGACAGCACTGAGGGAGGCGTCCCAGTCCTCCCGCCCTGTCGAGAGGAGTCCGCCTCACTCACCGGATAGTCACGCAGTGCGAACGAACAGTGCCTGGCGTCAAACGTCGCCCGGCCTACTCATCGGTCGTGGATGGTGTTACCTAACGACGCGGCTCCCAGGAGAAGAACCTGACAGCGACGAAAGCCCCGGCGATGCCCCAGGCCGCCATCGCCAGCAGATGGCCCCACTGAAACCCGCTGCCTGTCACGAACGGGCTGAAGGACGTGTGCAAAGCTTCCGAGAAGTGCTTCACCGGAAACGCGTTGGCAATTGCCGTCAGCCAGGCGGGGGTGTTCGACGTCGGGATGTACACGTCGGAAATGAACAGAAGCGGCATCATCACCGCATTGACCACCGCGTTGGCGGCGTCGGCGTTGCCGATGACGGTCGTGACTGCCAGACCGATGCTGCAGAAGCAGGCCGCGCCGACGACCAGCGTAACGAAGAACGCCGGCAGCGTGTTGGTTGGTATCTCCACATTGTAGATGACCTTGCCGGCCGCGACCACGATCACCACCAAGAGGACGGCGATGAGAGTCGCATGGGCGATGCGTCCGGCCATGTACACCGCTGAGGGAAGCGGCGTACCCCGGATGCGCTTGAGGACGCCCTGGTCTCTAGCCAACGATACGCTAATAGCGATGTTCGTGTAACAGGCGAAGATCACCGAGAGCGCAACGATGGCCGGCACGTAGAAAGTCGAGCCGCTTATCCTTCCCGCGGAGGTGTCGATTTGGGAGTTGCCAAACATCGTGTTGAAGACGAACAAGAAGAGCAGCGGGAAGAAGAAGATGAAGAAGGCGGCCTGGGGATTGCGCCAGAAAGCGCGGTTCTCGTAGCTAACCTGTCGCACCGCGAGCCTGAGGCTATTCATGCCGTCGGCCCCTCTTCGGTTGCCCCGCTCGCGAACTCCAGGTAAATGTCCTCCAAAGACGTGCGGGAAACCACAAGCTGGTCCAACTCGATGCCCTGGTCTATGGCCCACGATGTCAGCGCATGGAGCGTTTGCGTGGGTTCCAACGTCTGGAACGACGCGGCACCACCTTCGACCTTCGCCTCGCTGCGCAGAGCCTCTGGCAACTCTAGGCCGGACGGGAGGCGGAAACTTATCCTGGTTGTAGCGTCCAATTGCGTCAGGGAGCCCGGCGTGCCCTGAGCCACAATTTGCCCCCTCACCATGATCGCAACCCGGTCGGCCAGGAACTGGGCCTCCTCCATGTAATGCGTCGTGAGCAGCACCGTCTTGCCCAGCGACTGAAGGTTCTTCACCATGTCCCAAGCGTTGCGCCGTGCCGAAGGATCGAAGCCGGTTGTCGGCTCGTCAAGGAACAGGAGTTCCGGGTCGCCGGCAAGACCGATGGCAACGTCGAGACGCCGCTGCTCTCCGCCGGACATCCGGCGCACCAGCGTCTTCCGCTTCTCCGCCAGGCCCACCGTTTCGACAATGTCGTCCAGCGGAAGTGGGTGTGGATAATAGCCCCGGAAAAGCTCGATGCTCTCTTCCACGGTGAGGTAGGGCTGGACGCCGGTGCTCTGGAGGACAATGCCGATCCTGCGCTTGAGGTCGTGGGAGTTGGAGGCCGGGTCGTGGCCGAGGACGCTCACCTCGCCGCCGCTGCGGCTGCGATACCCCTCCAGGATCTCAACCGTGGTTGTCTTCCCGGCGCCGTTGGGCCCGAGGAGCGCGAAGACTTCGCCCTTCTCGATCTCGAGATCGACGCCGCGCACGGCTTCAAGAGAGCCGTAGCTTTTCTTGAGACCCCGGACGACTATGGCTGAATTCGCTGGCACGATACCTCGGATGCCTTGTTATCTCGCTTCTACCCATCCGCCCAGGAACCGCGGATTCATTCTGCCACAGCCTCCAACGCACGGCAATTGACCCTTCCTCCGGACCGCAGCGCCGCCCGGGTTGGCTTTGTCGCGCTCCGCGCGGGTGTCGTGTGTCTGCTCATGCCTCGCACGCACCCCTTCCCTGCGCCGCTGATCACCGCGAGGTCACTGAGTGCGGTCTGGACGCCGACGGCTTCTCTTCGGCTGCGGCTGATTGAGGGCGACAAGCTCTGCCCCCTAGGAAAAAGGCGCCTGAGCCCTCTGGCTGAAGCGCCTGCCGAGAAGCATGCTCGCCATGGTGATTCTGAGCATTTGGACGGTGCCGCCCGCGACCCTCCAGGCAAGCGCATCTCGATGCATTCGCTCCAGGGGGAACTCTTTGCTGTAGCCGTATCCCCCGAGCACCTGCATGGCGGTGCTCGTCACCTCGGCTGCCATCTCATTAGCAAAACACTTGCCCATCGCGGCCTCGTAAATCGAGGGAAAGCCCTGGCCGGCGCCACTGGCGGCTCGATAGACCAGCAGGCGCGCCGCGTCCAACCTCATGGACATATCGACGATCATAAACTGTACGCTCTGGAACTCGCATATCGGCCTGCCAAAGGCCCTTCGCTCCATGGCGTACGCTTTGGCCTCTTCGAGCGCTCCGCCGGCCACCCCCAGGCACATCGCCGCATTTCCGCAGCGTTCCAGATCGAACGTCGTCATCAAGTTCCTGAACTCTCCGGCGCCTATCACCACACTATCTCTTGCCAGACTGACGTCGTCGAAGATCAAGTCGCATGAAGCCATGCCCCGAAGTCCCATGAACCGCTCCTGCTCTCCGAAACTGAACCCGGGCGTCCCCTTCTCAACGACAACGGCTCCGACGCCTCGCGAGCCGGGAACGTTGCCGAATCTGCAGTAGACCAGATAGTGGGACGCTTCCCCACCCCCGGAGATGAAGATCTTGCGCCCGTTCAACAGGTAGCCATCGCCGTCTTCTGCGACTCGTGTCGACAGGGAGGTGAGATCCGATCCGGCCTCCGGTTCGGTCATGCCGACCGAGACACTCATCGTACCCTTGCACACGCCGGGTATGATGCTGCTCTTTTGCTGGATGGTGCCGAAGCTGTCGATGACCTTGACAGGGCCGATGTTCGACTCGAACACCGGCGTGGCTATCACCGGGCTAAACTTCGCGAGCTCCTCGATGGCCAGTATGGCGTTTATCCCGGCCTGACCGCCTCCGCCGAACTCCGGCGACAGGGTCATACCCAAGAGACCCATCTCAGCGTACTTCTCCGCCAGATACCTGGGCACCTTGACGGTCCTGTCGATTTCGGCGGCAAGCGACTTGAAGTCCTCGCGCTTGCCCAAATCACGCAGAGTGTCGACCAGGATACGTTGCTCTTCGCTCAGCTCGAAGTTCATGACCCTTCTCCTCTGTTCGAGATCCTCCCGGATCTTTGAGCTGATGATACCATCACAAGGTATCTCTCGGAGTTACCTTCACTTCCGCATCCCGTGGTGCATCTTGGTGCGCGTCATCGGCTCTTACGCCGGGGAGCCCCAAGGTGGAATCCGCGGACGAACTGTGCCATGATGAATCAGAACATGATGAGAAGCATCAGCTTTGACCGCGTCGCCGACACGTATGATAAAACGCGGGCCCTGCCCGAAGACGTAGCTCAGAAACTCACGAACGCCCTTCTCGCCGAGATCGCGGCCGCAGGCGCTGATCGCGTCCTCGAGGTGGGCGTCGGCACGGGGCGGATTGCTCGCCCACTGGCTGAGCGCGGCGTCAGGGTCCTGGGTGTCGACATTGCTCCTCGCATGCTTGCGCGGCTGCGAGAGCAGCTTGGGCCACAGCACACGCCGCCAGACCTGCTGATGGGCGACGCGACCCGGCTGCCGCTTGTCTCAGCATCCTTCGGAGCCGTGCTGGCTATTCATGTGCTGCACTTGGTATCCCCCTGGCAGACGGCACTGGAAGAATTGCGCCGGGTGCTGGCGCCGGGCGGCGTTCTAATCGGCGACAACACTAGGTCCCGGACGTCGGGGGAATGGGCCGTCGGCTCAGCGAAGTGGAGGGAGTTGTTGGCCACCCGCAACTTGGCTCCACGCGCCCGACCCGGCCCTGACGAAATCCATAGCACGCTGCGTGCCTTGGGAGGGTCATGCCGGGTGGTAACCTTCGCCGAGGCGGAGGTGCGTCGGACGCCGGAACAGAACCTCGAACGAATTCGCAGCCGCAGCCACTCGTGGACATGGGAAATCCCAGATGGTCTGTTCGCGGAGTGCCTCGCGGACTTCGAACAGTGGTATAGGCACCGCTACGGCAACATGGAGAAGGAGCTGGTGCTCCATGTCTCGTACTCTATCGAGGCATGGAGCTTCGACTAACTCTCATACCAGCCCGTGACTTGACTTCCCCCAATATGGCGTGTTTTGTCGAAGTCTCTTGTCTTCCGGTGGCGATATCCGACGAGAGGCGGGAAGTTTTATGTCTAGAAAACTATTGCCAAAGGCGTCCCTGCCGGAGTATTATCAAGGTTAAAGGCTGGACTTTGGTGGCCCACTGGGAGTAAGGCCTCCCAAGTAAGTTTCCTTTAACCGCACCCCGCCCGTTCTCACGACTTCATTAGGAGGTGTTAGTATGAGACGTTGGGTTCGTGCACCCCTCATTCTCCTCGGATTGGCCCTCGTGTTCGTAGTGCCCCTCGTGTTCCCGGGCGGCAGGGCCTCTGCTCTCGTCGCCGATCTGAATGGAGACACGGTCATAAACGGCGGCGACATCCACCTTGAGATCGACATGGACCCC
>JBEKKV010000068.1:0-6471 GCA_050010555.1 Dehalococcoidia bacterium | reverse complement strand
CCCTCGTGTTCGTAGTGCCCCTCGTGTTCCCGGGCGGCAGGGCCTCTGCTCTCGTCGCCGATCTGAATGGAGACACGGTCATAAACGGCGGCGACATCCACCTTGAGATCGACATGGACCCCACGAATGGCACCGGCCCCTGCAATCCGGTGGATACCACTCGCAACGTAACCGCTGGGCAGACTTACACCGTTGCGGTCTGCCTCACCAGCGCCGGCCCCGGGGAATCGCCGGCGGCTGTTCAATTCAACCTGAACTATGATGACACCCTTGACACGTGTGTGACGGGGACCGCTGCCGCCCCCAACCCGGATGCTAACTGCACCGGCACGGATTGTGTGCCGTTCAGTACACCCGATCTGGGTGACACTGGTTGGGATTGCTCAGGCGTTGGGTTGGCGCCGCCCACCTGCGGCTCCGGCGTCGCTTACCTCGGCTGCTTCCAGGGGGCGGGCACGCCGACGCTTCCCGCGGGCGACACGATTTCCGCGCCGGTGGCCGAAGTAACCTTCACAGCGACGGCATCGGTCGGCGACGACAGCATGAGCTTCTCCGGGGTCTCATTCGCCGATGCCGCTACCAATAACATCTTAGACTGTGACGGCGTGGGGTATTGCTTCGGCGCTGACGCCTTCGTCAATGAGGCGGCGCCGACCAACACGCCGGTGCCGTCGACCTTCACACCGACGCCGACGGCCACTCCTGCGCCGGTCTGCGACCTCTCAATCACCAAGCAAATCTTGGAGCCCGCGCCGGAAGGCGGCACGCCCGTGCCCGTGCCGGAAGGCGGCACCGTTGACTACCTCATAGACGTGGCGAACGACGGCGGCAACGACTGCACGCCAGGAATTGAAGTCAGCGACGTGATACCACCTCACACTGAATGCAGCAGCGCTACCGTCGATGACTCCTCCGACATCTCTGGCAGCGACTTTACTATCGGCGGCTGCGGCGCCTCGGGAACGGTCACGTGGCAGACCAACTCCACCCTCTTAAGTGGTTCGACGATTGCCCTCGATCTGTCTCTTGCCCTGACCGACGCGGTTAATGGCGATCAGATAACTAATCAGGCGTGCATCACCCAGCCCGGCAGCCTGGGCTGCGACAGTGCGATAGTCACGGTGACCGGCGCGACGCCGACCCCGACCTTCACGCCGACGCCTGTGCCGCCGACATCGACTTTCACGCCGACGCCTGTGCCGCCGACATCGACTTTCACGCCGACGCCTGTGCCGCCGACATCGACTTTCACGCCGACGCCTGCACCGGCAACGTCGACTTTCACGCCGACGCCTGTGCCGCCGACATCGACCTTCACGCCGACGGCTGTGCCGGCGACGTCGACCTTCACGCCGACGCCCGTGCCGCCGACGGCCACAACGCCGGCCCCAACGGCAACCAAGACCAAAACTCCGACACCCGCTGCGACGTCCACTGCAACGCCCACGCCGGCCAGGTCAGTTACGCCTACGCCCACGCCTCGGGTCACGCCATTAGACAAGCTTATCGAGAGGCTCGAGCAACTGATCGACCGCCACTGCCAGGGCCGGGCGAGCAGATCGTTCCAGTGCAGAGAATGGCAGTTCGATCTCAAGCTACTGGAGAGACTGCGCGATCACTGGCGCGGCTGGGGTTGCGGCTGGGGTTGGTGGTGATAGTCGGACAACTCTAGAGGTGAAGCGCGGCAAATAGCTTCGAAATGAGAAGTGACGCCCGCGGTTGCGGGCGTCACTTCTTAGTCGCTGCCCGGCGAGGTGAGTTCCTCGGGACAGATTCCCCTCGGATCGGCGTTGACACTGCGCGGAGTCCTCCATATGCTCACAGCGGAATTCGTCGGCCCGCTCTGACCGTATCCGGCGACACTGGGAAGTATCTCATGTGCGAGTTTTGTGTCCAGCACGGCGAAGGCAAGAAGTGGTACCTGCAGGCAAAGCACTACAGCCAGGAGATGGTCAGCGACGAGCGGCGGGCCATGATCGAATTGTTCGGCCGCGACTATGAGAAGCTGATGGCCGATGGCGTCGGCAAGATTAGTCGGGCGGTCGCGGAAGACCCCGCGAAGGCAGAGACGCTCTTCCCGGCCCACACCGAACGGTTGAAGAGATTCCACTGGGGACAGGTCGTTCCCATCGAAGAGATCGAGCAGATACTGGACATGACGCTTAGCGTCGTAAGGGTTCCCTGCGCCTGCCGTAGCACGCTCAAAGGATTCCGCGAGGCTCGTTACTGCTTCGGGTTGACCGGCACCGGCAAAGACCCAGGTGCCACGCCCAGAAAACGGCATCCTGATTTCTCCTCCGGTGTCGAGACGCTGGACCGCGATGAAGCCAAGCGGGCCATGCGTCAGCTCGACAAGCTCGGCCTCGTCCATTCCGTCTGGACGTTCGTATCTCCCCATATCGGCGGCATCTGCAACTGCTCAATCAACGACTGCGTAGCGCTCAGGACCCGTGAACGACTAGGCATCCAGACCATGTTCAAGGCGGAGTACGTGGCCAGTATCGACTGGGAGACCTGCAACGGCTGCCGTAACTGCATGAGAATGTGCAACTTCGGCGCTATCGGCTACTCTGCCTACGCCAACAAGTGCACGGTAAACCAACTGCAGTGCTACGGCTGCGGCGTATGCAGAGCGATTTGCCACAAGAAATCGATTGTCCTCGAGGACCGAACTGCCAGCCCGATGCTCGTCAACGAATGGTGATGCCGGTGATCGATTTGCAGGTCGACTCCCAGAAGTGCGCCTCGCCCGACGAATGCCGCGTCTGCCTCGATCGCTGTCCCCAAAGCGTGTTCCAGATATATCCCGCCAATGGCCGAAGACCCGGCCTCGCTACGACGGAATGGGCTATCCAACCGCTCTTCCTCAGCCTCTGCACCGCCTGCGGGATCTGCCGCGACACCTGCCCTCAGCACGCCGTCTCCATTATAGTCACGCAGGGCGGCGTCTCCCGGCCACCCGCCTCTGGAGGGTCGCTGCCCTCGGTGAGGCCGGCACATGGCAGGTCACCAGCTTCAGCCTAGTAGACGCGGCATCTGGTGACATGATTCTCAGTAACGCTGGCCTCTTGAGTCTCGGATTCGACCTTGATGTGTTCAAAGGGGCTTGCCTGCTGAGGCACGGGTGAAGGTGAATGCAGTACGCATACGACTAACGCCGAAACTGCTTGACAAAACCTTCTGAGAGTGCTAGAAAAGCGACGACTGGTGGCCTTCCCCCGCTCAAAGAGCTGCGCAAATCGGCTGGCGCTGATTGCCGAAGAACCAGCGAGGAGCGCTGCGCGTTTGTGTTTAGGTTCGTGTTCGGTCTGCCGATGGTTATGCGAAGGATTCTCCTCGTCACCAGTCCCCTTCGTCGGCCCGGCAGATCCCCCAGGCCGTGACCTTGTGGACGGGTCAGGCTGGTGTTGTTTTTCTCTCTGGTAGGAGGAATGCGATGATAAAGAAAGCCGTTTTCGTGAGCGCCATCGGGCTGGTAGCGGTATTGGCAGCCCTGCTCTTGGGTTCGCTGGGTCGCGGCGCGACCCCGAGCCAGGCAGGCATCGGCATACCGATCCAGCCTTTCGCCCCGGACTGGTCTAACAGCGGAGAGTCCAGCGCTGCACTCGGAGACACCAACACCGGGGGGAATGCCATAATAAACCTGGTTGCGCAGGATATCCCCCGCGGTCAGCGCATCGCCGGACCTTTGTTCTTCTCTGACCCAGCTTACCGCGTGCCTCTGGACATGGACGGCACCGATGGGGCGCCTGTGGGCGACATCTTCGCCACACTGGACGTCATGTGTGACTCCACGGGTTCAGGCGCTGAGGACACGATGGGCAATACGACCCCGACTGACCCCTGGCCGTGGTTGCAAAACACAACGGTAGCGCAAGGAACGCCAGACTCCTTCCTCTACGCTGTGCTGCCGCCCTATCCTTGGCTTTTCCGTGACACTGTCACCGTCACGAAGTTCTGGATCGCCGGTGCCCCGGTCGGCACTAAGGTCGTGCTGAACAGCATTTGGACTTCGGTCCCCTGGTCAGCCAACGGCGCCGGCGACATCGTATCGACAAGGAACGGCGGCGACGCCCGCGTCTGGAGCGCGGCCACTGACGGTCTCTGCATCGACTCGCCGCAGAGCAGCGTATCGCACACTTCCACCAACTACGCGCCGCCCCTCTTGGGCGACACGGGCGGGGCTTGCACTGGCGGAAACTGCTCCGACGCGGCCGTCTACGGGCCAATCGGCAAGTACACCCAGAGCGGTGCTGGAACAGTCTCGGTCAAGGGCGTCTACGTGAATAGAGGACCCGACTCGGGCAACTTCACCGCCCACTGGGACATTGAGGCGACAAACCCCAGTGTCGCCGACGCCAACTTCGTCACCGGCGGAACGAAGACCCTGGACCATGCTCAGGCCCTTCCGGTAGCCGTGTCTACCGATGACCCGCAGAGCATCGCGATCACCTGTAGCGCCTCCGGCGAAGGACTCGTCGTGGTCAAGGACGTCCTCTGGCCGGTTGCCCCGACTCAGGACTACTACCCGGCAGACAACGCCGACACCCTGGTAATCAAGGTCGTCTGCACGGCGGACGCGCCCACGCTCGTCGACCTGTCGGTCACGCAGCTTGTCCAAAAGATGGGAGTTCCCGTGGTTTCGCCTGAGCCGTCCCAGCCCGAGCAGATCAACCTGCTGCAAGGCCAGGCGGCGACAGTTACCCTTCGTGACGTGACTACCAACAATGCCACGAGCGTCCAGACCGCCACCGAGTGGCTCGACGCCGAGACATCCGGCGTTCTGACCTCGAGTTGGGGCTCAGCGACGTTGCCCCACGGCGGAAGCCAGACCAGCGCCGGCGCTGGCACCCTCGATGCCAGTACTACAATCGCCGGCATCACCGAGCCTGTAGGCCAGAGCGACCTTACCGCACCTCTGACCGTCACCTGCCCAGTTGCGGCGTTGGTGGGCCGCTACTCCGTCGTCGTGAAGGCTATCGTTGCCCCGAGCGCCAACGGAGAGCTGAAGCCCCAGGACAACGCCAACCGCCTGGTTATCATGGTCAACTGCTGGAGCAGCCCACCGACGGGCGACGGGTACGACGATGGCATGGGCCTGTACCCGCGCTGGACCATCGCTTTCAGCAACCCGGACTCCCGTCAGTCGGGCAACCTCTCGTCGGGCACGCCGGAGACCTTGCTCCCGCCTAGCTTCCCGCAGGATGGCAACGGTGACACCAAATTGCAGCAGCCGATCGGCACCTACATCGAGCGTTTCTTGCAGAACGGCTGCTACTGGGACGCGCCCGGTGGATGCCAGTTGACGCCCGGTGGACCGACCACCGGACCAGGTTCCTGCGACACCAACCTTGACGGGTACCTGACGCAGGCCGAGACGCAGCAGGACTACCGCCTGGTGAATCTGGGTGGTATGGCCACCATCGACCCGAGCGGGGCCTGCCTCGAGCTGCCCCAGTACGCTCAGCCTGGACACCCGGTTGCGCTCCCGCAGACCAGCGCGGGCATGTGCCCGCAGGTACCGTGGGCAATGGCCGGCGGACCGCTCGCATCCCAGACCACGTACCCTGTGAACGCGGACCACGACTGCGACGGTATTCCGGACGGAGTCGAGGTTTCCTGGGGCTCCAACCCCTTGGTCGCCGACTCGGACGGTGACGGTGCCAGCGACTACGTGGAGATGTTCGACCTCACGAACCCATTGAACCAGGACACCGACGCCGACGGCTTCCTCGACAAGCCATCCAACGTCTTTGGCGACAACACCGACAAGTCCATGGACAACTGCCCGACCGTCCCGAACGCTGACGGCCTCGGCGGCAACAGCCAGAAGAACACCGACGGCCACCACCGCGCCGTGGGTAGCACAATCCCGGCGGGCAAGGCCAGCAACCCGAACAAGGACAAGATCGGCGACGCCTGTGACCCCGACAACGACAACGACGGGCTCCCGGACGCCGTCGAAACCGTCATGGGCACGACACCCATAGGCACGGTAGCCGGCTGCAACCCGGCGACGGATTCGAACTGCCTGCCCTCCTACGACACCAACGGCAACCACTGCGTAGACGGGTCTGAAGTCTTGCTCGGCGGCAACCCGCTGGGCACGGCCAAGTGCCCTGGCTCGCTTACCCTGGCCCAGGAGAAGTTCTTCCGTGCCTGTCACTGGAACCTCCCGGCCCTGGGCGCCTATGGTGGCCTGTGGGATGCGAAGTACAGCACCAACACCGACCGTACAGAGCTTGACCCTGACAACGACGGCATCGCCTGCCAGACTACCGGCGGCGCTGTTGGAGACAAGGACAACGACAGCGGGCCGAGCGCCCTGCCCGACGTCCCGGACATCACCGAGATCGAGGGCTACAACACCAACCCGGCCAACAAGGACACGGACGGTGATGGGTGCGAAGACTACGTCCAGATCAACGACGTGAACGGAAGCGGCGCGGTCGACACGACTGACCTGCTGAT
>JBEKKV010000067.1:0-6533 GCA_050010555.1 Dehalococcoidia bacterium | reverse complement strand
CCGTTCGGCGGAATCACGCGCCCAAGGCTGGTGAGCCAGGCGTTGTCCGGAGTCGTCGAGACTGACACAAACTGCTTGTCCCAGAAGAGCTCGTGCTCCCACGCGCCGAGGCCCTCAGGAACGGTGCAGCCGATGTCGTTCGGGTTGCAGGTGTCGAAGATGCCGTAGATCCACTCGTCGATCTCCAGGCAGCCTTCGCCCTTTGTCGGGTCGACGCAGCTCTTCATGAGCCACAGGTTGGCGGTGTCCCCCGTTCCGGCGGGAATGACGTCCGCGAACATCGGATAAGGGACATTTGTGTTCGTTCCCCCCGAGCAAGTAGAACCATCCCCGCAGGCGACCAGGGTGTTGCCAACGGAGTCACCCGCGTCCACGCCGAGCAGGCTGAGGCTCTGCGTTCCGGGCGTCAAGGCGCGGAACTTCACTTCGGCCAGTGGCGCAGACACTCCCGGTCCCACCGGCAGCGTCTGAGTGCTGGAGTCCAGGCTCAGGCAGCCAATATACGCCACCCCGTGCCCCGGACCCGTAGCGGGGTCCTCGTCACAGTTTGGCGGCCAAGCGTTGCCAGCCTCGCATGTCCATCCTGTCCCGAGTGACGGCGTCGAAAAGACCGTCGAGCCCGCATTAGCGTCCGGGTTGCTGTCGAGGCACAGCGAATCATCAGGCGCACAGGCGGTCGGCACGCACTGGTTCGCCGAATCATCATAAACCAAATTGTATTGGAAGACGCCGGGAGGACTCTGCGAATTCGTTAGGCAGACCGCAACGGAGTAGACGTCGCCGACGTTGTGCTGAGCCGAAGCATCGACAGGGTTGCATGGGCCGCTTCCGTTCGTCGGGTCCATGTCGATCTGAACGTCAGCGAAATGCGGCGCTGTCGTCACAGCCGGCGTAGGTGTGGGCTGCGTCGTCGGGGTCGCCGTTGCAACTGGCAGAGGCGTGACAGGGCTACCTGTCTTTGTGTCGGAGCCGCCAAAACAGTCACCAAGGCCCTCGCAATCAACTAAAGGATCCGTATACGAGTCGGAAAGGAGCACCCGCTGGAGACTAAGATTGTCCGTGCCGGGAGCAAATGCGTGCAGCCTGACCTCGGCTATGGGGCTCGAGACGCCCGGGCCGGCAGGCAGCGTCGGAGGGAAGTCGGAGAAACAGCCGAGCTGAGCCGCCCCATGGCCGGGACCGGTGAGGGGATCAGCATCGCATCTCGGCGCCGCACCCAAGCCGCATTCCCAATTGGTTCCCAGGCTTGGCGAAGAGAACACCGTAGCGCCTGTGTTGGCGTCCGGGTTGCTGTCGAGGCAGTGTCCGTCCGACGCAGAGCACGGCGTGGGCAGGCACTGGTTTAGCGTGTCATCATATGTCACCGTGAAATCAATGGCGGACGGCGCTGAAGGCGCGTCCGTCAGGCACACGGCGACTACGTATGTATCGCCTGTCTGATGCTGCACCGTCGTATCCACCGGGTTGCAGGGACCCGTACCGTTCGTCGGGTCCATGTCAAGCTCAAGGCGCGTGCCCTGAAGCGGATCGGCATGCGACTCGCGGGGGCGCCCGATGAACAGCATCACAGCGACGACGAGGGCAAGACAGGTGACAACTGCGATGATGACGCTGAAGCGACGAGGCATTCCCACACCTCCGGTGGAGTTGCTCCTGAGCGGGTCGCATCCGTGTAAGCCGGCGGGGAACTGCAGTATAGTATCTTCTGAAGATTTGTCAAGGTCTCACGATTAAAGGTATTGGGTTAGACTGACCTACTACCTAATAAGGCGTGTCAGCCCATACACCATCGCCTGCGAACATGCTGGCGACGGTTTTCGTGGCCAGTCACGGCCACGATCAACGACGGAATGCTAACACCAGTCTGGGGCGTTTTCAATACTCCGCTAATTACAATACGAGAGATCGCCTATGCCAAAGCATTGCCCGAAAGCTGCGCAGAAGAGTCGTATCGTGAGCGTACGAACACGATGCACGCTTAGTGTATGGTGAGGCGAGAACGGCGTCGCTGGCATCCATCCACACCCGGGCTCGCGGTGGCGCGTCGGACGCTTAGCTCACGCTGGTCAGACAGTACAGGTTAGTCTTGGTAGTGTGATCATAATAGCGCTGCTCGCACATCGCCGGCGTCGCATCCGCCGGCGAGTCGACAGCCGCGATCAGGGTGAACGTCTTGCCGTCGGATACGTACCAGTACCCGTTCAGTATTGGCTCTCCCGCCGGGTCGGTCGGTATCGGGTCGAGGTAGTCCTTGATCTTGCAGAGAGCGTCCACGTCCACGTAGCCGCACCCCGATTGGATATACCCGCTGGTGCTGGGGAACTCGCCCTTGTCGGTCCTGTATTGGTCCAGCGCGATTCCGATCTTATACAGATCGGAGGCCCGCTTTTGGTCGCGCGCACGCGCGACAACGTCCGGCATAGCAGTCGGTCTCAGCGTCGGCGAAACGTGCGCCGCCTGGACGGTAGAGCCGAATGCCTCCGTCGGCTGCGCCTGATTCTGAAGCATAGCGCTGGTCTGGCCACGTGATGTCAGGTGCAGCGCCAGTGCGATGACGATGGCGACAACAAGGATGACCGCCGCCGCGGATGTGTACGGGAGCCATCTGCCCCATCGTGGTCGCGAGGCGCGAGCACCGACGGCGTCGGCGAAACGTGCGCCGCTTCGGGTGGAGCGAATCACCTCCGGCGGCTGTGCCTGATTCTGTGGCTTCGCGTTCGTAGGATCGCCATGCGCTAGATAGAATGTCAGCGCGATGAATATGGCGATGACGACCGCCGCCACAGGTGTGTACGGGAGCCATTTGCGCCGTCGTTCTCGCGACACGTTGCCCTCCTATGTTATCCGCGACGCCAGTGCCATTATTCTGCATCGGAGGCACTCGATACATTAGGGCTGCCCCTTACTTTTGCTCCGAGCGGGCCCTGGTGGCCCAGACGCGCCATAATCCAGCTGGTGCTTCTTCGGGAGCGAGGATTATTGCGCGGCCTCGCTACCCATGCAACGTCACGGCGGGAGTGCTGCCGCGGTCTGTGTTGCCGTAGCCCTGACGCGCTGGACACGAGACTATTCCCGTCGATGGTGGGCTTGCGGCACGGTGATCCTGAAGGAAGGCATGAGATACGCCCTGGTTGGCGCACACGATGGGGACATGGTGCCTGGTCTCGTGACACCGCCGGGAAGAGGACGAACGCGCCTTCCGCGCCTCATCGGGAAGCAAAAGAAACCCACCGTGCGATAGAAGCGCAGAACCTTGACCAAGGGGGCGATATCTACATAGAGTGGAGCCGTCCCAGCGCTAGGGTGGAAAGGCGTATGGTCCTCTCGTTGATGTGGAGCAAAGTGGAACATCGATCCATTGAACGAGCATCGTCATGCTCGGAGGCAGGCTCGGCGAATCGCGGATCCAACCTTGGAGTGAAGTCCCGGCGCTACATCCCTAACGGCGCGATCGTGGCAACAGTGATCTCCGCAGCCCTATCTGGAGTGGGTTGTGGCTCGTCCAATGGTCAGTCAACGCTGGCAACTCAGGCTCCTGCAACGACGCAAACGGCGCCAGCCGCTCAGCCGACGGCGAAGACCATTACCATCGATCCTGGTGACAGTCCTTCTCAGGGGCCAGCGGATGCCAAAGTTACGATTGTCGAGTTTAGCGATTTTCAGGGCGCGAACTGTGCCAGCTTTGCGCTGCAGACTCTGCCGCAGATACTGTTGAACTATGGTGACAAGATCCGTTTTGTCTTTGTGAGCCTCGTTGAGACGAGCGATACGTATTCCATGGAAGCGGCCGAAGCCGCCGAGTGCGCCAACGCCCAGGGGGCCTTCTGGCCATACCATGACAAGCTCTTTCAGAATCGGCAGGCTCTTGCGAGCTTGGTCACACCCGCTCCAACGCCAGGAGTTGGTAGCGTAGTCGACGAGTTGAAGAACTACGCGGCCCAGTTGCATCTCGATGCCGGCGCGTTCAACGCGTGTCTGGACTCAGTGGATACGCGGGCCGCGATGCAGGCGCACTACGTCATCGCCAGCAAAGCGATGCAAGATTCGGGGCTGGGTACGTTTCCGGTACCTGCCTTCTTCATCAACGGGAAGTACCTTAGCGGGGCCAAGCCGTTCGCCACGTTCAAGCAGATGATCGATGCGGCCTTAGGGGCGGCCCAGTAATGCAGGCAGCAGCCGTGAATTCGCGAGGCTGCGGAGTGGTCGGTCTCCTGATGAAGGCTTGACGGGCAAGACCCAAGCGCTCTGTTCTTGGGCTTCGACTGGTCCGCTCACTAACGGCACCATCAAGACTTAGTGTCTGGTCCTAGAATGCGCCGCGACATGTCGGCGAGCAGGACTTCAGATGAGGTGAGCCCGGCAAGTCCAATCTTGCCGGGCTTCTCTTACTGTTCCATTATCCCGTCAACTCGCGGGGATGGCCGACGCGTTACCGCCAGTGTCTGCCTGGTCCGGCTTCCGGAGTCCGCCAGGAAGACTCCGGTGAAGGAGTACCCGTCGGTCCCGGAGTCGGCGTAAACTCCGGCGACGGGGTGCCTGTGGGTTCCGGCGCTGGCGTCGGCTGCGCTCTGCAGCCCGCGGGCGGTGACAAGTCCGGGCAGGCGCCCCACATGCCGAGTTGCTGCTCGTAAGCCCCGCACTGCAAGAAATTGAGAAGCCAGTGCAGCGGCGAGTGGCCGCCGTCGGCTGCCGTCTGCGCGTAGCCCCGGCGGATCATCTCCGCGTTGACGAAGACGTCGCAACCTGCCGCCGAGGGGTCGCTGCTCACACCGACGTAAGCAGTGAGGTCGGTGCTGGAGTTCTTCCTGCCGCCATCGGGCAGCAGGCAAACGGTCTTGCCTTCTATGAGACTCCGCAGATAGTCGGTCGCTTCCTGAGCGTAACATTGGTCGCCGGTGGGCGCCTGGACATCCTGGAGCTGCACGTGGTACTGGCCGCCGGGCTCAGCCGAAGGGTCGTTGCACAGACCCGATAGGTAGCCGGCGGTCGCGTCGAAACTGTTGCCATCGGTAACCTGGGTCGCAGTGACCATGATGCAGCGCGCGCCGGTGCCTAAGGCCGCGCTGAGTAGAAGAGCCCCGAAGAGGGGAAGGACGATGAACTTCCGTCGCACTTGTGCCTCCTTATATTGAGGGCGGATAGGATGGATTGAGGGATGTGCGTCAAGGGCGAAGTTGCGCTGCCGCCCGCCGTGCCGCTTCACTTGAAACATCGACACTTCGGGGTTGTACTTGAACCGGTTACGGGTCAGGGGTCGCGGTGGGCGTCCAGGAGCTTCCTCATCATGGCGACGTCGTTCTCATCGGCCTCGGGGAGCTCGATCTCGGCGGCGTAGCGTTGGAGACCGTTATGGATGTCCCCAAGCTTTTCCTTTGCTTGGTCGAGAGTCCGGCGGTTGACGGGGACCAGGGGCTCGTCGATCCCTAACTTCTCCGCCACCTCTCCAATGACAATCTCAGCAGCTCGGAGTTCCCTATGGCGCCGCAGGACGGTGTGGCGCAGCGTCTCCAGAAGCGCTCCGGTTATCCGGTCCGGCTCCTGTGCCCCGGCGAAGGGGAGATCCGGATGGGGAACACGAAAGCGCTCCTCCAGCGTCTGCTGTACGAACGAACGCTCGTTGCGCAGGAAGCGCACCTTCTCTGCCTCGGCATCTGGGAAGACCCCGTAGGTACTGCCCCAGTCTGGGAAGACGGGGACGGGCTCGCCCAGCCAGGCGCAGAAGGAGCCGTTGTTGACCAGGAGCCTCTTCCCCTTACGTTTCCCCACGAGCACGCCCTTCTCGACAAGCTGCTCAATCTCCTCCGTCTTGCCCTTGAGCGCCGCTTCCCACTCCGGCCCGTCTTCCGGCGCATCTTCGCCGAGCTCCCGCTCCACCAGGAGTTCCGCCAACTCAGCGGCTGGCAGCATCGCCTCCCGCTCCTTCTGCTCCGCTTTCCTGTAGTCGCTCTCGGTTATCGGCTCCTTCGTGTACAAGGCGATGTAGCCTGCGAGGGAGAAGACGGTCGTTGAGCAAAGGTCGATTGTCTGAAGCCAGCCCAGGCGGAGGTTAAGCTGGTCGATGAGGGCGTCCAGGTAGGCGAGGAAAGTGCCGAGGCCGCGTTTGACCGCGTTCATGAGGGAGATAGACTCGTTGAAGGCTTTCCCCTGCTCCCAGGGCATCGTTGACCCTATCCTGGGTCTTCCTGATTGCTCTTCTTGAAAGCCTGGAGGGCGAGCCGGGCTCGCCCCGTCGCGTCGGGCTTCTCGAACGCCTTCTTTAGCCGTCGCCCGAAGACGCATGGCGCAAGGTCTTCTCACACTGCAGGGCGCGGGATCTCGACATTGCGGTTGAGGTGTTGCTCGACTGAGGCACCCAATAGGAGGCCAAAACGCTCTCTGACCCGGCCGACGGCTCGGAGGAGTCAACCGCAAACACTAAGACCTCTCTGTATGCTTACCTCTGCTATGTTGAGGGTCAGCACAGCGAAGCGGGCTGACCCGACTAAGACCTGGCGTGGTGCCCTTTATCAGACTTGTCGCCTGCTCGCTGCACC
>JBEKKV010000066.1:0-6899 GCA_050010555.1 Dehalococcoidia bacterium | reverse complement strand
GGCCGGCCGAGGTCGTGGCTGGCGACGAGCTGTTGGAAGAAGTCTGGGGATTTCATCCCGGCACCGGCTCGGCATCCGTAGTCCGAGTGCACATTGGGACCTTGCGGCGGAAGATGGCGCAGGTTGGTGCCGGTCGACTGTTGGAAACGCTTCCGCATCGCGGATATCGTCTGCGCGCGGAAGAAGCGCAGCTCGGCCCGAACCGCTAGCCGGCAGCGCTCATCACGAGCGCCGGTCGCGGCGACGGCAACGAAAGGCGTTCGGCGGCAATCTGCGCCAGGTCCACCGACTGCCGCTCCAGCCACTTTCGCAGGTCGTTCTCGACTATCACGCGTCGAAGTTGGTGCGCCCGGCGGCGCTTCTCCTCGTCCCCCATTGTGAGCGCGTGCCACAATGCGTCGGCGGTGCCTTCGACGTCCGCAGGGGGGACAGAGAGGGCGCCTTTGGCCAGCTCTCGCTGAGAGCCGACCCCCGTTGAGAGGACGACGACGCCGTCCCTGCGATTGACCAGCGGCCCTTCCTTCGACACCAAGTTCATGCCGTCGGCCAGCGAGTTGACGAGCAGCACGTCGTAGAGGCTCATCCCTGCCAGCGCCTGCGTGTAATTATTCTCGGCGAACGCTTCGATAGGCTCCCAGTCGCCCTGCCGGAAGCGGGCGTTGATGCGAGCTATCTGCATCCACACGCGATGGGCGTGGCTTCGGAACTCGGGCACGCAACCGCGTGAGGGTACGAGGAAGGCGAGCAGTTTCACCTGCCCGATCAGTTCCGGATGGCGACGGAGCAGCAGATCAAAGGCGTCGAGGCCGCCGAGGATGTTCTTGCTCGGGTCTAGGCGGTCGACGCGTACGATCGTCTGCCTGGCGGCTTGCTGAGAGAGCTGCTTTCGGTAGCGCGCGAAGTCGAGTGAAAGCGTCTGGCAACGCAGGCGCTCCGGGTCGACGGAGACCGGATACGCCCGTACGCGAGTGATCCTGCCGCCTCGCCCAACTACGTCCCCCGAACTGGAAGCGACGACGCCGGGCAGAAAGCGCCGGCAAGTTTCGATGAAGTTCGCCGCCGAGACGTCTGTCTGAAAGCCTACGATGTTAGCGCTCAACAGGCTGCCGCAGATCGCCCGGACGATGTCGTGAGGGAGTTTCTCCCAGCCTTCAGGCCCCGGCCACGGGATATGAAGGAAGTGCTGGATAATGGCATTCGGCGCCAACTCGCGCACATATCCTGGACACATGTAGAGGTGATAATCCTGGATCATCACGTAAGAGGGAGTCGTCCCGTTCCTAATCTCCTCCACCACGCATTGCGCGAAGGCGCGGTTCACGGGCAGATACCCTTCTTCCCAGCTCCGCCGAATTCGCCGAGCGATACCGCGTGTTCCCAGGCTGTCCCAGAGGCCGTGCTGCAGGAACCAGAGGATCGGGTTGCTGAAGTCGCCGTAGTACTGGTGGTATGCTTGCCGCGGGACAACGACGAATCGCTGGTCGCATCGCTGATTGCCGACTTCGACTTGAGATCGCCCGGCGCGGGCCATCCTCCGATCACCCTCTGTCATTGCGCTGGCAATCCAGACGAAATCTCCCAGTGGCATCAACGATGTGAGGGCAGTGGCGACGCCGCCGTTGCCGCCGCAGGCGCGCAGGGCTCCCGACTCATCGAAGTTGTACTCCAGCGGGCCGCGATTGCTAGCGAGAATGATACGGTTGGGGTGGCTTGCGGCCGCGAAGGCGTCCTTGCCCGTCGATTTGTCGTCCAGTGTGGGCCGAATGCTCGTGTCTTCCTTCCAGCCGAAACCTCGGCAGCGCTCACGTCCCTGCGACCGCGTTTCCCTCAGGCGCGTGCTGCTCGCCCTATGGCGGGCGCAATTGCCTGTTGTCCGAGTCTCTGCTGAAGTCAGAGAGTAGGGGTGAGCTTGTGTCGGCGCCATCGGGCTACCGATACCCACTTTATTATCGGTAGGCGGCGGCGATTCTTCAGGGGCTCAACCTCTGTCTTTCGGCAGATTTATGTGCGTCTGAAGCGAGGACGCCAGCCGCGTGAGGAAAGCGCCGACCTCACTCGGCCCCGCCAGCATCGTGTCAGACGTCTCCGCCAGCTCGGCCGGAGCCTCATCGCTACCAACGCCGATCGCCAGGCTCAAGAGACCGGGCCGCAGTTCGCGCAACGCCGCCATGGCGTCGATGTCCGTTCGGTCGTCGCCAAGGAAGACGACGCTCTTGAGACGATGCTCTGCGACGAGAGACTTGACAACGCTTCCTTTGTCAAGGGGCAGGTTCGGCCGGACCTCGACGACCATCTTCCCTTCGCTCAAGACATAGCGGTCGAACGCGACGACTCGATTCAGCGTTTTCACGATCCTCTCTCGGGCCGCCGCGGGTTCAGGCGCGTTTCGATAGTGCACGGACAGGATCGTCGCCTTGTCCTCGATGCGCGCGCCTTCGATTGTCGCAAGCTCCCGTTCCAGCTTTTCGCGCAACTCCCGCAGCTCACCCGCGAACGCCGCGGCCTCGTTTCGATAGCCGGTCCGCCGGTCCCAGCGCTCCTGCCCGTGATTTCCGATGTACAGGAGGTCGTCCAGCCCGACCATCCGGCGAGCATTTTGCACGGTTCGGCCGGAGACGACGGCGACGACGTCGAGCAGGCGCAACAGCTTCCGCAGCGCCTCGCGACCTTGCGGCAGGACGACGGCGTCTTCGGGAGAAGAGACGATCGGGCTGAGCGTTCCGTCGATATCGGTGATTAGCGCCGCGGGACGTCTGCGCAGCAGTCGCGCTGCGACGTCGGCGGCCTCGTCAGGCTTGGTATTCACGGCCTATCAATATCAGTCGCGGCTTCCGGCTGTCAATGCCGCGTCGCCGATACAGACCCATGATGTATAATTGCCGCTGGAAGGGCCCGTAGCTCAGCGGCAGAGCGGCCGGCTCATAACCGGTTGGTCGCAGGTTCGAACCCTGCCGGGCCCACCAGAGGCAAGTCCGCTCTTTCTGGCCTTTCCCGCAAGCCATGACGATGTCCACTTCCTACCTCGATCTCGTGCGACGCGCCGTCGCCTCATACGAGCCACAGCGCATTGAGCCGGCGGGCCGGCCATCGGCGGGCGTGCTCTTGCTCATGTACGACGCGGCAGGCCAAACGCATCTGCTCTTCACCAAACGAACTGAGCTCGTCGAGCACCACAAAGGCGAGATATCTTTCCCCGGTGGCTCCCGCGAACCTAGTGACTCCGACCTGTACCAGACGGCGTTGAGGGAGACGTTCGAGGAGATTGGCATTCTTCCCGAAGACGTCGAACGAGTCGGGCAGCTTGACGACATCGTCTCGCGAGGGAGCAACTTCGTCGTCTCCCCGTTCGTCGGCTTCCTGAAAGCGGCCGAGCCCTATCATTACAGGCACGCTGACCACGAGGTGGACGAGATCCTGGAGGTGCCGCTGTCGCACCTGCTGGATCCGGCGAACGGCGGGCGCGAGATACGCAACCTCGACGGGCAGGACGTGGAGATCGTCTTCTACCGCTTTGGGCAGCACGTCATCTGGGGGGCCACGGCTCGGATGCTAAGCCAGCTCCTGGGCCTGCTGAGGGCCGCGCAGTAGCGTCACTCGGACGCGTCGCGGTCGCCCGTCGGAGCCTTACGCAGCCGTTGATACTCCTCCCAGATGCGTTGCTCCCAGCCCAGCTCGCCCGGCTGATAGTAGCGCCGACCGCGAAGGCGCTCCGGCAGGTGCTCTTGCTCCACGCGATGTCCCGGAGACGAGTGCGCGTACTTGTAGTCGCGGCCGTAGCCAAGCTCGCGCATCAGACCGGTGACGGCGTTGCGCAGGTGCAGGGGCACAGGGTCGTTTCGCGTCTCGCGGGCGTCGGCGACAGCGCGACTGTAGCCCATAAGCGCGGAGTTGCTCTTGGGGGCAGTCGCCAGGTAGATGACGCATTCGGCCATCGGTAGATAACCCTCCGGCATGCCGACGAAGTGGACCGCCTGCTGGCACGCAGTGGCGACGACCAGGGCCTGCGGGTCGGCCAGGCCGACGTCCTCGGCGGCGAGGATGACCATGCGCCGCACGACGAACAGCGGGTCTTCGCCGGCCTCTATCATCCGAGCCAGCCAGTAGAGGGCGGCATCGGGGTCCGAGTCGCGCAGGGACTTGATGAAGGCGGAGATGGTGTCGTAGTGCGCCTCGCCGGCCTGGTCGTACAGGTACGTGCGGTGCTGGAGCGCCTCTTCGACGAGAGCGGCGGTGATCCGTCTGGCGCCCTGCTCGTCGGGAGTCGAGGCCGCCGCGGCCAGTTCGAGTGCGTTCAGGGCGATGCGGGCGTCGCCGCCGCTGCTGGCCGCCAGGGTCGCGATCACATCGTCGTCGACTGCCGGCTTTTCGCGGCCGAGGCCTTGCTCTTCGTCGCCCAGCGCCCGCCGCAGAATCGTCTCGACTTGCTTCGGCGTGAGCAGGTTCAGCGTGTAGACGCGACTGCGCGACAGCAGCGGCCCGATGACTTCGAACGAGGGGTTCTCCGTGGTGGCGCCGATGAGCGTGACGGTGCCCTCTTCGACGTGCGGGAGGATGACGTCTTGCTGGGCCTTGTTAAAGCGGTGGATCTCATCGATGAAGAGGATGGTGCGCTGGCCGTACAGGGCGCGACGGTCACGGGCTTCCGCCACGATGCGCCGCAGGTCGCCGACGCCGGCGGTGACGGCAGAGATGGGCTCGAAGTGCGACTTGGTCTGGGCGGCGATGATGCGGGCGAGGGTGGTCTTGCCGCTTCCGGGCGGGCCCCAGAAGATCATCGAAGGGACCTGGTCGGACTCGATGAGGCGGCGCAACAGGCGGTCCTCGCCGACGAGGTGCTCCTGGCCGACGAACTCGTCGAAGGTGCGCGGGCGCATGCGGGCGGCAAGGGGCGCCTCGCGCTCGCTCTGGGCGCGGGCCCGCTCCTCGAACATATCGGGTCGCTTAGGCTTCCTTGGGCTCACTGGCCGCCTCTCCCACCGTCATTGTAGGCGAGACGGGGGAGCGTGACCAGCGGCGGGAGCAAGGCGGGGGTCGGACGGTCAGGCAGCGTCTAATTGACTCATTGAATTCAATTATTCTTTCGCACCTTTTCCGAATCTGGATGGCGACGAAGTGAATCTGAAAAAGCGCGCGAAAAGGGGCCGAAAAGGGGCCAAAATCGGCCAAAACGGGCCGAATCGCGGGGGTGGACGGTTCGACGGACGGGATGGTGGGTTGAGCGGGTGGAAGGCATGGTTCAACGCGACCTCGAAAGGACTTGAGGTCAGGATAGCAGAGTGGGGGAGAGATGGTAAGGGATTCGTGACACGGAGAATGGCAGGCGCTCGGGGAGACTGGACGCCGAGACTGGAAAGTCCCGGCTACGTCTCTATGGCTCGGAGACGTGCGCGGTCGGCGATTCGGCGGGCTCAAGCGGGTCGGCGCCTGGACTTGAAGCCGGTCGACAGCTTGGTGGCAACCTCGCGGCGGACGCGGGACGGCAGGTCCGACTTGTGGCGCTCGACGAAGGCGATGACGGCGTCGCGGTCGAACTGGCTGAGGGCGCGCAAGGCCCAGGAGAGCGCCTTCGCCACCATGTCGTCGCGGTCAGAGGAGACGAGCTCGCAGAGCGCCAGCGTGCGCGTGGCCGCTTGGCCCTTAGACTCGCGGCTGAGGACGACGGTGGAGACGACGGCGGCGCGTCGCCACCAGCGGTCGGGCGAACGCGCCCACCGGGCAATCGTGTCGTCGTCGAGCCGGCCCCTGGTCCAGAGCGGCCCGCTGATGGTGCCGGCGAAGGCGTCGACGGAGGCCCAGTTGTCGATGCCGCGGCCCAGCGCCTCGACGCGGTCAGCGGTGAGAGCGGCCATGGCACCGCGATGGCGGTAGATGAGCTCGTAGGCGACCTGGCGGCCCTCGAAGGCACCGGCGTCGATGACGGCGTCGGCGAGGCGCAGGACATCTTCGGCGGGGGCATCGCCCAGGCGCTTCGACAGGTCGCGGACGATGGCGCGGAGGTCTGGGACGGAGACGCCGACGACCTCCATGGCGGTCGGGAAGTAGGTGACGGCGATGCGCTGTCGCTCCGGGCTGGCGACGGCGCGGAGCCGGGCGTCAATCTCAACGGCGAGATTAGCTTCTTGACTCCTCATTGTGACTGCCCAATATGCTGGCTCGTATTACGGTCGTTCCGCCGAGCATATCTCCCAAGCGTTGATGCTTCTCGGTCGCGATCACAAGCATTGCATCAGTGAAAAGGATGAAAGGGTAACCCAAATAAGGGATGAACCAGGTCATTCGCACGAGGTTTCGAATGAGGATTCGCCAGCGCTTCATATCGCCAGAAAGAGGGACTACCTTTATGCCAAGTAAAGCTTTTCCGATGGTGCGTCCCCAAAGCATTTCGCAGACAGTGTAGTATGGCAAAGCAACCGGAAGCACCAGCAGGAAAACCCATGCGCCTATAAGTGGATTCGCGTCGGACTCGGCAAACGTCTCGTTCATCCAGCTGGAGAACAAGAAACTCGCCACGAAGAAGGCGATAGTAAGGTCGATCAGGAACGCGAATAGGCGTCGGCCTCTCGGCGGAAGGGGAGCAGCGCTGGCTGTGTGGGCGCCAACTTGAGCCTGCTCTCCGGATTCCAAGTCAAGACTCCTTCAGAGCCGATCGTTTGGGCTCAGCCGCTTTTGGGTTTCCCCGCTGCCGCTGCGCGAAGAGTTGCGATTCTCTTCCCACCCGCCCGCCCTAGGGAGGTTTCTCAAGAATGAGCGGGACACCCCCTGAAACCCCCGGCAGCGAGGGCTTCGCCCTTGTATCTTTACGGTCGTTGTATTCTTTGTGGGGATCGGGAGGCATGCCTCCCGATCCGGAGTGCGATAGACCGATTGCCCTCTGGTCCACCAGAGACCGTTGCAGAGCG
>JBEKKV010000065.1:0-9973 GCA_050010555.1 Dehalococcoidia bacterium | reverse complement strand
CCATCCGTGCACTCAAACGCTTCATCGTTCGAGCTATCTGGCGGCTCTGGCAGGATTGCGAAGCCAGTTCTATCAAACCGCTGGTGGAGAATGTTGCTTGACCCTTGTACATAGGAGCGTCTAATCGTGTCGGCCTGCTGGTCGCGCGGCTGGAAGAGCAGCGGGCCCCTAACGCAGAGACGTGGAAGTTCGCTTCCCTCCACCCTGATGATGGGGTGTGGACAGCAACTGAGCTGGGACAGGCCGACCGGGAACGTATGTAGTACAATGACGCCGTGGCTGTATGCCAGTATTGCGGCAGAGAATTCCAGCCTCGCAAGTGGGAGCATCCGCCTGCAAGGCAGCAACGGCGCTACTGCTCATCGCGGTGTTTCGGCGCCGCGCACCGTACTCGACCAACGGTTCAGTGCGCTGCGTGCGGCAAGCTGTTCCGACCGAGCAATCCCCCGATTCCAGGCAAGCATAGGTGGTTCTGCTCCCTGAAGTACGCTGAGGTTGTTAGATCCCGTCAAGGCCACACTCCTGCCATAAAGACCCGCGTAGTCCCACTCACCGGCCGAGAGCGGAGCATTCGGGTCGGGAGCCTGTTGGGAGACGGCTACCTCTCCAAGCCCCGCACACCCCGCGAGAATTCCGCGTTCCAAGAGGGTCACGCCATGTCCCAGCGCGACTATCTCCTGTGGAAGGCCGAAGAGCTTAGCCGCTTCAAACCTCGACTGCGGGAAATCGAGCAGAAGACAGGGTTCAGCGTTGGCATTACCCAAGTTCAACTCTCCACCCCAAACCACCCGACGTTCACCGAGTGGCGACGTTTGGTGTATGGCAGCGAAGGCTGCAAAAACCCGTTGCCGCTCCTTCCTTATTGCGACGAACTCGCCTTGGCAGTCTGGATCATGGACGATGGAACAATGAGCTGGGCCCGATGCCTGACACTGGCGACCTCGGCTTTTTCCGCCGCTGAGCACGACGGCATGATCGCTTGGTTCAAAGAACGTTGGGGCGTGCAACCCCTTATTCTGCAATACCATGGCAAGCGGGGCTACTATCCCGCTTTGCGCTTCCGAAGAGAGGATACGGAGCGCATAGTTGCCCTGATTCGAAACTTCATTCCAAGAAGAACGCTTCGCGTGCGGTCCCGCATGCTACAGGTCATCTCAACGCCAGCCAGCCATCCTGTCGTCGTTCTTGGCATGAATGCTAGAATTGGGGCTAGGCGAACAGACCATCGTCGGGCAGTGGTAGCAATGGTGAGGACGCGAGCGCGGCGGCCGGCGCCGCTCCAAATCCGTAGCATCGCGAAGGAAGGAAGCTGCTATGCCAAACGTGCGTGCAAACGGCATCAGCCTGGAATACGAGGAGTTTGGGAGAAGCGACGCTACGCCTCTACTCCTGATCATGGGACTCGGTACACAGATGGTGATGTGGGACGAGCAGTTCTGCGAGCGGCTGGTAGACAGAGGCTTCAGGGTCATTCGCTTCGACAACCGTGACATAGGACTCTCAACCAAGTTCTATGACAAGTGTCCTGACCCTTCGTCACTTCTTGCTGACCTATTGCAGGGGAAGACCGTCGCCCCTCCATTCACGCTCGATGACATGGCCGACGACGCGGCGGGGCTTCTGCAGGCGCTCGGTGTCTCTGCAGCGCACGTGGTGGGCGCCTCAATGGGAGGGATGATCGCCCAACTCCTCGCCATTCACCATCCGAATCGCGTACTCACTCTCACCTCAATAATGTCGACGACCGGGAACCCCGCTCTTCCTCAGGGCAACCCGGATGTGCTGGCTCTTCTCGTGCAGCCGATGCCCACTGAGCGCAAAGCCGCCATCGAGCAAGCCATGACTCGGTGGCGTGCCCTCGCCGGTCCGGGCTTCGGGTTTGATGAGGCTCGCACCCGGAGAATGGTGGAGCTGTCGTATGATCGTGATCCGGACCCCCTGGGCATCCTTCGCCAACTCCTAGCGATAATGACTGCCGCAAGCCGGAGAGATGCCCTCAGGTCAATCGCGACGCCTACTCTCGTGGTCCATGGCGATGCCGACCCGCTGGCGCCGATAGCTGGCGGTTTCGACACGGCTGAGGCGATCCCGGGGGCCAAGATGCTGGTGGTTGAGGGCATGGGCCACGAACTGCCCGAGGGCGCTTGGCCGCAAGTGATAGACGCGATCGTGGAGCTGGCACGGCAGGGCCACTAAACGCTGGGGCCGGTGGAGAGTGGCGCTCTTGGCTTTGCCCTGATTCACCATCTTCCGTTGGTGTCAGTGCAGGCTCCTCTTCACGGGGTTCCCTTTACGCGAATGTTGGCTTGTAGCATTGCTGCTGATGAAGTGCCGATGTGCTCCCGGCCGTTGCTGGCCCCGCCATGGGTCAGGGCGTAGGCGAAGCGGTAGGAGCGTTTGCGGGCGAGCGAGCGAAGGCAAACCACTGGCCGTCGAGCGACCATCCAAGGAGGCTGAACCTCCAGTCTGAGTCAGCCGCCATCACCTCCCGCGGCGTTCCGCTTGGAAACTGAGCCACCTGCAAGCCGTCTTTCTCCCGCGGCGTTCCGCTTGGAAACTGAGCCACCTGCAAGCCGTCTTTCTCGAAGGCCACTGCCCCTCCGTCGGGCGAGAAGGTAGCCAACGCGTCCGGAATGGAGTTTTCATCTCCGCCGGCGACGGGGATAGACACGAGCTCGTGCAACGGGCCAGGGCAGTCCCCTCCATCTGGGCATTCGGTGCGCTCCACGACTACTACGCTTCCATCCGATGACCAGAGCTGCACATGGTCAAACAACGTTGAAGAGCTGCTCAATTTGCGCGTGGCCCCCGAGGCGAGGTCGAGGATGTACGTCCCCCTGGCGTTCTCGTCACCGACACTGTAGGCAATCTCCGAGCCGTCCGGCGACCAGGAGGCGCTACTGAGCCCACATGTAGGAGGCAGTACCTGATCGACGTTCCCCGTCGACACGTCCATAGTCTGAAGACTGGATGCAAACTTGGGAGAGCAGTCCCGCGGACATGTAGGAGGCAGTACCTGATCGACGTTCCCCGTCGACACGTCCATAGTCTGAAGACTGGATGCAAACTTGGGAGAGCAGTCCCGCGGCTCTTCGTGGGCGACATAGAGCACGCGGGAAGTGTCTCGACTCAGTTCGGCCGAGGACGCTGCCGGCTGCGTCGCGACCTCCCGTTGGGTGCCGCTCGCCAGATCGAACTCGTACAGAACACTGTTCGGATCCTCCCACACGGTTGCGAGCAGTGTGTGGCCATCCCGCCATCCGAATATCGTGCCGTACTCCGGCCAGGTTGTTGCGTCGTTGCTGACCAACTGCCGCCGGTCGGCCCCGTCAGCGCGCATGGCCTGAAACACCGTCGTCGTGTCCTGCCGGTTGAAGCTTTCCCAGGCTAGCCACTCTCCACTCGGCGACCATGTGAACTCCTTAGAGAACGATACGTTATTCGCAGAGGCGGTCTCTGTCCCCGCGTTTACGGAAATGACATGAATCTCGGCAGAGCCGGGGCCCGCGTCTGTGACTAGAGCCGAGTGATCGTCATCGGGTGCCCACGCCCACACGGGGACGCTTGAAAGGGTTGTGAGAAGCCGCGGCTGTCCGTCCCTGTTCATCACGTAGACTTCGACAGGGCCCTCCGGAGTCACGGGCAGAGGCGCGCCAATTTCGGTCGGCTGTGGCGTCTGGCTCACCGCCGCATTGTGGCCGCAAGAAGCCGTGAGCGACGCTATCGCCAACAACGACGCAGCGAGCAACCAGCGATGCCCGCGTGAGGCGAACGTCCGCGTGGCCTTCATCATCCTCCTCGTACCGTCCTCAACGAGTTACCGGACTTCCGAGGAGGATTCTATCACCCGACGCAAGCTGCCGCCTGACACGAAGCTTACGCCTTCCCTGCGCTTCTCCTACGGTGACGCCCCGTCTACAGGCCCTTCGACGCCATCACCGCGCAGAGGTCCGCCGTCCGACACGAGTACCCCCACTCGTTGTCGTACCAGGCGAACAGCTTCACCATCGTCCCGTCGATGACCATCGTCAGCCCCGGATCGAAGATCGAGCTCGCCGGGTTGCCCTTGAAGTCGATGCCGACCAGCGGCTCCTCTTCGTATGCCAGGATCCCCTTCAGCTCGTCCTCCGACGCCGCTTTGAACGCCGCGTTCACCTCTTCGACGGTCGTGCCGCGCTCCAGGTCGGCCACGAAGTCCACCAGCGAGACCGTGGGCGTCGGGATGCGCAGCGCCAGTCCGTTCAGCTTGCCTTTCAGCTCCGGGAACACGTCGACGATCGCCTTTGTCGCGCCGCTGGTTGTCGGGATGATGCTCAAGGCCGCGGCGCGGGCCCGGCGCAGGTCCTTGTGGACCGTATCCAGGATCACCTGGTCGTTGGTATAGGAGTGGATCGTCGTCATCAGCCCGTGCTTGATGCCGAACGTCTCGTGGAGCACCTTCACCAGCGGCGCCAGGCCGTTCGTCGTGCAGGAGGCGTTAGAAATGACGTTGTGCTTCGTGTGGTCGTAGGCGGCGTCGTTGACACCCATGACCAGCGTCAGGTCCTCGTTCTTCGCAGGAGCGGAGATGATGACCTTCTTGACGCTGTCGTGCAGGTGCGCCTCCGCCAGCTCGCCGTCCGTGAAGCGACCGGTCGATTCGATGACGATCTGCGCGCCGACCTCCTGCCACGGCACCTTGCCCGGCTCCCGCTCCGAGAAGACGCGGACCGTGCGCCCGTTGACCTTGAGGTTATCGCCTTCAACGCCGACAGTGCCCGGGAAGCGCCCGTAGTTGGAGTCGTACTTTAGCAGATGCGCGTTCGTCGCCGGCGGCGCCAGGTCGTTGACCGCCGCTACTTCCAGCTCCTGCGGGTGGTACTGGGCGATTGCCCGTGTTATCAGTCGGCCGATCCGTCCGAAGCCGTTGATGCCAATCTTCGTCGCCATTTGTCTCCTCCTGCCTTGGTTTCTCTGAATTCGTTCAGTCGATTCAGCGACCGGCCTGCGACCGCTCGCGAAGGACGGGCAGGCGGAAGGCGTTCCAGCCGGCGTACTCCGCCGAGCCCGCCAGCTCCGCCTCGATCCGCAGCAGCCGATTGTACTTCGCGACCCGCTCGCTGCGGGCCGGCGCGCCCGTCTTGATCTGGCCGGCGCCGGTCGCGACCACAAGGTCGGCGATCGTCGTGTCCTCCGTCTCGCCGCTGCGATGGCTGATTATCGCCGCCCAGCCCGCCTGCTGCGCCATCGCCACGGCGTCCAGAGTCTCCGTCAGCGTGCCGATCTGGTTGAGCTTGATGAGGATCGCGTTCGCCGACCGCTCGCGGATGCCGCGGCCCAGACGCTGCGTGTTCGTTACGAAAAGGTCGTCGCCGACGAGCTGCACCCGCTCGCCGAGCGCCGCCGTCAGCTTCGACCAGCCGCTCCAGTCGTCCTCCGCCAGGCCGTCCTCGAGGCTGACAATCGGGTACTTGGCGCACCAGCCCTGCCAGTGCGCAATAAGCTCCTCGCTGCTTAGGGAACGCCCCTCCTTCGCGAGACGGTACTGCTTCGAATCCGCGTCGTAGAACTCGCTTGCCGCCGGATCGAGGGCAATGACGGCGTCCTCGCCCGGCCGGTAGCCTGCCGCTTCGATGGCGGCGAGCACGACTTCGACGGCGTCGTTGTTGCCCGCCAGCGACGGCGCGAAACCGCCTTCGTCGCCCACGTTCGTCGACAGGCCGCGGTCCGCCAGCACCTTCTTGAGGGCGTGGTAGACTTCCGCGCCCATCCGCAGCCCCTCCGCAAACGACGCCGCGCCTACCGGCATGACCATGAACTCCTGGAAGTCGGTCGAGCCCGCGGCGTGACGGCCGCCGTTCAGTATGTTGAACATCGGCACGGGCAGCCGGCTTGCCGTCGGTCCGCCGAGGTAGCGATAGAGCGGCAGGCCGACTGAGTTCGCCGCCGCCCGCGCCACCGCCAGCGAGACGCCGAGAATGGCGTTCGCGCCGAGATTCGACTTCCCGGGCGTCCCGTCGAGGGCGATCATCGCCTGGTCCAGCGCCCGCTGGTCGTACGCGTCGCGGCCGACGACGGCTTCGGCGACGCGTTCGTTGACGTTCTCGACCGCCTTCAGCACGCCTTTGCCGCCGTAGCGTTTCGCATCGCCGTCGCGCAGCTCCAGCGCCTCGTGGACGCCGGTGCTGGCGCCGGACGGCACGGCGGCGCGACCAACGGACCCTTCGATGAGCGTCGCTTCGACTTCCAGCGTCGGATTGCCGCGGGAGTCGAGGATTTCGCGGGCCTGGACGGATTCAATCTCCATTTGCCGGAATCTCCCTCATTTCAGAATCGGCGGTAGCCTGGGCCGCTGCCACAGCCTTCTCCACTGCGTCCCGGGCGTCGCTGGCCTGCAGCAGCGGCGGCGCCTCGTGCCCGTCGCGCGTGAACGACCAGCTTGCCAGCGAAACTACCGGCTTGCCGAAGACGAGGGCAAGCGCGATCTCGGAAAGGGTGCCGTAGGAGCCATCGATGGCTATGACCGCGTCGCCGGAGAGAGCAACGATGGCGTTTCGAGCGGAGCCGAGTCCCGTGACGACCGGGAACTCGACATAATCGTTCGCGTCCCGGCGATTGGCCGTCGGCAGGATGCCGATGGTGTGGCCGCCCCGGCTTCGGGCGCCGCGACAGGCCGCCTCCATGATGCCGCCGCGTCCGCCGCAGACGAGAGCGCAGCCGCGTTCGGCCAGCTCCCGTCCGACCTCTTCGGCGACGGCGAGGACGTCCGCCGAAGCTTTGTCGCCTCCTACGACAGATATCATCATCCTGCGCCAATCATATAGATCGGGCCGTCAGGCGACAAGACAGGCGAGCGGCGAAGAGGCGCGACGCCCGGGCGTCCATGAGGAGCGCGATTGGCCGGAGACGAGTGCGATTCCGCGTTCTTGTTGCGCTCCTTGCCCGTCTGGGCTCGTCGCGCTGTCTCCTGCGCGCCGAAGACGATGGATAACACGCGCGTTGGGGCGCATCGCGACCTGTCCGCCTCTGGAGGATGCGCCCTTGGCTACCCCTTCTTCCCCTCCAGCAGCGCCTTCTGCGACTCCAGCAGATCGATCTGACGGTTCTGAATCGCGATGAGCTCCTCCCACTGCTTCTCCCTCAGGTCGTCGAGCTTCTGGTGGAGCTGCTCGATCTCTATCTCCGCCTTCAGATTAACCTCGTAATCGTTCTCCGCGTGCAGTCGGTCGCGTTGCTCGCCCCGGTTCTGGCTCATCATGATTACCGGCGCCTGGATCGCCGCCAGCATCGACAGCATCAGGTTCAGCAGAATGTAAGGGTACTCGTCAAAATGGTGGAAGAGAGCGAGCGTGTTGATCAGCACCCAGATCGCAAGCACCACGCCGAAGCTGAAGATGAACGGCCAGCTCCCCGCCGTCTTCGCCAACTGGTCCGACACCTTCTGCCCGAACGTCAACTGCTCATCGTGGATCGCGACGACGTTCTTGCTCACCTTCTCGTGCCGGCGCGCCTTCTCGCGAATCCGTTCTTCTATCGTCCCCAGCCGCCCGCGACCGCCCTTTGCCTCGTCAGCCGTGTTTGCCGTCATTCCTACCTCCTGTCGAATGCGACCCGTCGGACGCGTGAACGCTACGTCCGCCGCAGAAAACGTAGCATTCGCCGGATCGTCCGTCAATCGCCGCCGTCGACTAGGCTTGACCACCAGCCACCAACCGCGCTAAGACAACCGTAGCCGAGACTTTCCAGTCTCGGCGTCGAAGCCACGGCCGCGGCCGAGAGTCTGACTGACGAGACTGTTTTAACAGGCCGCTCCTGCCTCGGCCAACGAAAGGGGAATCATGGACCTCGAGACCGTCATCTACCAGACCAGGGACAAGGTCGGCTACATCATCATGAACCGGCCGCAGAAGCGGAACGCCCTCGACTACCAACTCCTCGACGACCTCGACCGCGCCTTCGACATCGCCGAGGCCGACGAGTCCGTCAACGCCGTCGTCCTCAAAGGCGCCGGGCCGTCCTTCTGCTCCGGCTACGATCTGGGCGGCAGCTACTACACCAGCATCCCGCGCGGCGCCGACCACTGGGACATGAAGAACGCCCTCCTGACCCTGCGCGACAACATCACCCGCCGCTACCTGCGCATCTGGAACTTCCCCAAGCCGACCATCGCCCAGGTTCACGGCCACTGCCTCGCCGCCGGCTGCTACCTCCAGATGGTCTGCGACATCACCGTCGCCGCCGAGGACGCCAAGCTTGGCCATCCCGCGCAGCGCTGGGGCGGTGTCAGCAGCATGCCCCTCTGGCAGATACTGATGGGGTCGAAGCACGCCCGCTATCTGCTGTACACCGGCCGCAGCATCAGCGGCGTCGACGCCGAGCGTTGGGGCCTCGTCAGCCTCGCCGTCCCGGGCGACCAGTTGGAAGCGACCGTCGACCAGATCGCCGACGAAGTTGCCGGCGTGCCGCCGCATGGAATGCTGCAGCACAAAGAGGTCTTGAACGCCGACCTGGAGATAATGGGTGTTGGCGCCATGTTCCGCTTCCACAGCCATCACAACGCCCTCGATAGGATCGTGCGCCCGGCCGTCGGCTTCGGCGACGGCGTCCCGAAACCCGAGACGCCAAAGAGCTAGGTCAGCAACGACAGAAGCCGGTAGGCAACTAGGCGGGTTGAACTTTGATGAGGCCGAGTGCGATGAGTTCTCGGATCAAATCCACTCCCTTGGCATCCAATTTGTCCTTTTCGAAGGAGATGTAGCCTATGTCCTGGAAATTCGTCGGGAAGTGCAATCCCTCTTCCTTGAAAACTACGATTCGGTTCTCGTAAAGAAACGCGGCAGCTCCGAGCTCGTAGATCACGTTTTCGCTCGGTCGGCGGATGGTTTGGTCATCCAACGTCTTGTACTCTTCGTCCCCAGTGAAGATAAGAATGGCGGAATGGCAGGCGCGCATTGTTTGCGCGACCTTTACAGAGATTGGCCGAGCGATCTGTGGCTCCTCGACGGCAACTTTGTACGGAATATTGAACTGCTTCAGAACCCTCTCCAATTGCTCGAGCGGCTTGTGATTCCTACCGTGTGCGATGAAGATATACTTCTCGGTTGGCGCAGGAGGCGCGACTGGGGCAGGTGCAACAGGTGCGAACTTGGTGATATCCTCAAGCACACCCTCTTCACCAGCAGCTTCTTCGACTGGCGTTTCCCCTACTTCGGAATCCAGCAGGACATAAAGGTCGCCGTTAAGTTCCTGAATGATCCCGACGAATTGGCCGTTTTGCACTAGCATTTGAATGCATTCGGCCGCTCTTTCCCGGGGGACTTGAAAATCGCGTTCGAGCACATTAACAAAGAACCCGCCTTCAGTAGGCAACTTCTTGTTATCGTACGACGTGTAAATCCGTCGGAAAAGCTCGGGCGTTTCAGCGGCGGCTCTCAATTCGTGAACCCTTTCGTCCATGCTTCGCGGTTTCACGATAGCTTCACCGCGCGGGGTCAGGCTGACACTCACAGATTTCTCCGAACCGCTCGTCAGCCCGTATTGAGTCGATGATCTCAAAAGCGCTCTGAACTCGCTGCTGGACGGCTTACGACCAACCGCATTTGCAAGGAGTACGCGTTTCATAGGTCGCCCACCATTTGCACTCTGGATTGCTTCGGGAATCTGAAGGACTTCTTCTAGAGTGTGCCAGGGAAACGGCCGGCGGACGTAATTGCGGGTTTCCTCTGTCATTTGTGCTGCTCCCTTGAACACTAGATCGTTGTCGGCTGCGCGTGGTGCGCTGAGGATATCAACCTTCCCTAACCATCGTCGAGAGTAACGCTCAGCCGTCGCAAGCCCACCCGAATATGTTGGCGTTGTGGGCCCCCTGTCCAGGGAGAGTGCAGAGCAACTGTCTTGATACTCAAGCGGGAATAGCATGAGAAGCCGGAACCTGCTGCCAGGCCGTGCCATCCCGCAGCATGGCATTCAAGATCGTGAGCAGTTTGCGCATGCA
>JBEKKV010000064.1:0-7010 GCA_050010555.1 Dehalococcoidia bacterium | reverse complement strand
TTCGCTCTTCTCGTCTGCCAGTGCCATCGCTTGCCTCCTTTTCGACGAGAACGCCTCAGACGAGGACGCCTCGCAGGCTCTCCGCCGACACGCTTTCGCCGCGACGGATCATATCTCGCGCGGCGTCGACCTTGTCCCAGACGTTGCACATCATCATACCGCGCATCTTGCTGTCTTCCAGGTAGTAAATGACGCCGGTATCGTTCTCCTTCTGCCAGTCGGCGTACGTCTGCAGCCGGGAATCGACGTCGCCCACGGCCTCGTAGCCGAACTCGAAGAGGTCGGAGAAGAAGTAGGGCATGTGCGTGTACGGCTGGTGGGCGCCGGCCATGTTGCGTCCGGCCCACCTGCCCTGCGTTACTGCGTTGTCCCAGTGCTCGATTCGCGTCCGACGTCCAAGCGCCTGATAGGGGAAGAAAGCGTTGTCGCCGGCCGCGTAGATGTGCTGGAGCGTCGTTTCCAGGTACTCGTTGACGACGATGCCGTTCTCAACGGCGGCGCCGGCGTCCTCGGCGAGCTCCGTTGCGGGCATTATGCCGACGCCGACGATGAGTACGTCCGACTCCAGCGTCTGGCCCTCGCGCGTCGTCGTCAGGAAGCGTCCGTTGCGCTTCTCGAAGGCGACGGGCGCGTCGCCGGTGAATATCGAGACGCCCTTCTCCCGAAAACGCGCCATCATCGCGTCGCCCAGGTAAACCGGGAAGACGCGGTCGCAGAGATAGGCGGTCGGGAAGAGCATCGACACCGCGACGCCCTGCATGTTCAGCGCTGCGGCTATCTCTGAGCCGATGAAGCCGCCGCCGATCACGAGCGCCGACTTCCCGGGTGTGGCTTCGGAGCGGATGCGCAGGTAGTCGTCGAGGTAGCGATAGTAGTAGATGCCTTCCAGGTCACTGCCGGGAATCGGAAGGGAACGGGGAATGCCGCCGGTGGCAAGCAGGAGCTTCTCGTAGTGATAAGTCTCGCCGCGGGCGTCGACGATCTCTTTGTTCGCGGCGTCGAGGGCGACTGCGCGGTCGCCGAGCGCGAGTTCGACGCCTCTGTCCAGGTAATACTGTCGGTCGTGAGGGAAGACTTGTTCCAGCGTCTTCTTGCCGAACCAGAGCTTCTTCGTCAGGTCCGGGCGGTCGTACGGTAGGTGGCTCTCCTCGCCGACGAGCAGGATCGACCCACCGGCGTCGATCTCCCTGATTCCATCGACGGCCGCGCCGCCGGTCAGCCCTCCACCGACGATCACGTAACGATAGAGTCGTTCAGCCATGAGCTCCACCTCTCTTTCGCGGACGCTCGAGCACGTCCCACTGTTAGCATGATAGTCGAAAGACGTGCGGTCCGTGTGAGCGCGCGACTTCGCGTCATGGAGGAAGGGTGAAAGATTGACCCAGTCGCCGTTGTGGAGAGGCGCTTAGCGCGTGCCGAACTCCTGGACGTAGAACCAGCCGTAAGACGTGTTTGCGTTCCAGGCGCAGCCGACGCCGGTCTCTGTGAACACTGGGTTGAGGATGTTTGCGCGATGGCCGGGGCTGGCCATCCAGGCGTTGACCGCGTCGGTAAAGGTCGCGTAGCCGGCGGCCAGGTTCTCGCCCAGCGCCGTCCAGGTCGTGTAGCCGGCCGCTTCGGCGCGGGCGTCGAGCGTTCGGCCGTCCGCAGTGTGGGACATGGCGTTGTGCGCGGCAAGGAAGTCGGCGTATGCTTGCGCGTCGGCTTCGAGTTGCGGGTGGTAGACGAGCGCCGGCAGACCGTTCTGCGATCGGATCTGATTGATGAGATCGATAATCTGGTTGCAGCCTTGAGCCGCTGACGCCTGAGATGGCGGCGGCTGGGTTGGCGGAAGCGACGTTGGTGGGAGCGGCGCTGGCGGAAGCGGAGTCGGCGTTGGCGGCGCGGCCTGGGCGCTGCGCACCGGCGCGGATATGGGCGCCGCGTACGGCAATGGCGTCGGGGCGAGCGGTCGGGCTGGCGGCGACTGCGTTGGCGCGGCCTGCGTCGTTGGCGTTGGTGATGGAAGCGGTCGCGAAGTAGGAATAGCAGTTATAGTCGGCGGAACGTGGCTGAGCGCCAGCACCTCCGAGAGGCGTCCGGCTTCGCCTGCCACCTGCCGCCCTTCGCTGACGGAAGGGCCCGTCGCGGCGATGGAGTGCGGCGTCGCGCCCATCAGCAGCGCCACAAAGGCAACCTGGAGCAGCACTGCCGCCAGAGTGCCGTAGCGCTTCGAACCACCCCAAAAGCGACGCAATTGTCGACCTCGACTGAGAGAAGAGAGCCGCGCGCCGGCAGTCGTCGACGCACGATTTCATTCTCATCAGCGAGGCGGCCCGGGGCTGTCCGGACAAACCCTGATAGAGCCTCGCGATAGCCCCTAATCGCGTCGAAGACACTGAACGGCGAAGCGGCCTTCACGCTTCCTGCACGCGCGGCGCCCTCTTTCGCATGGCACTTGCACCTCGCGGGGGTAACGTTTAGTGGTAAGCGATAGGGAAATAACTTAGGAGGAGAAAAATGACCAGGGATGAAGTTTACAAGGACATCGAGCAAACGCTGGGTTCTGTGCCCGGCTTCCTGAAGACACTGCCCGACTCGTCGCTGGAGTTGGAATGGAAGCTGATGAAGACGGCGCAGATGGAGCCCGGAGCTGTGCCCAACAAGTACCGCGAGCTGATCGGGATCGGCGTCGCAGCCGCCACGAAGTGCCGCTATTGCATCTTCTTCCACAGGGAGATGGCTAAACTGAACGGCGCTACGGACGCCGAGATCGAGGACGCCGTCCACTTCGCGAAGTCGGTCGCCGGCTGGAGCACGTATATCCAGGGTCTGGACTACGACTACGACGAGTTCAAGAAGGAGATACGCCGGGCCGCGGAGTACGTCCGAAGGCAGCAGGAGAAGATGGCCGCCTGACGGCTCAGCGGAAACATGGCAACGACTGGCGGGGCTTTCGGGTTCCGCCGGTCCTTTATTTGACGTAACTCTTCAGAAGCTCGCGCGTGTGCGGAACGCGCAGTTTCTCGAACAGGAAGGCGAAGCGTCCCTCCAGCGCCTGACGCAACTGCACTCTCACCTCTTCGGGCAGGTCCCACATCTGGCGCTTGAACGGGCCGGTGCCGCGCTTCCTGGTGCTGTATATGAACTGCGCTTCCGTCTGTCCCGCCTTCCACTCGTCGGCGTGCTTTTCCTTGAGGTAGGCGTATATCTGCTGTCGAAGCGAGTCGGGGAAGAGCGGGCTGTCGTAGATCATCGTCTGGAAGTCGGTTGCGAGGTGGATCTCCGCCGTTTCCACTTCGACGAAACGGTGGAAGAGCTCGTCGGGCAGCGTCGATGCGCCGTGTTGCACCGCGCCGGCCAAGCCGTATTCCTGACGAGCGATCCGCGACATCTCCTCCAGCGTCTCGAAGGCGATAGCGACCTTGGCTATGGACCCGTCCGGCAGCACGACGCCGCCGTGGCTGCTGCCCGTCTGGACGCTTATCTTGCTCGGCCCCTTGACGGCGCTGCCGAGCACTTCCCGAAGGCCGTCCATGAAGGCGCGCAACTCTTCCGGGCTGCTGTTCTTCTTGCCGACCTCGCCGATCTCCACGCCCACGGAGACGTCGACGCCGGGCGGCTGGACCTGGCGGATGAAGCGGATCATCCCGGCCGCGACCTCGAAGTTGGGCCGCTGCTCCTCTTTCACGTTCGGCTGACTCAAGTCGACCAGCGTGGAGCTGTCGACGTCGATGTTCAGGAAGTCCGCCTCGATGGCCTCTTTCGTGAGGTCGCGGAGGCCGCGCAGCTCCTTGTCGGCGTCCTCCTTGTAGCGGGACGCGTTGACCTGGAAGTGGTCGCCCTGGATGAAGATGGGCCCTTCGTGGCCTTCCTTGATGGCGGCGGCGCGCACGTTCGCGGCGTACTCAGCCGGCCGCATGTCTGTGTAGCCGATCTCCGAGCGCGCGATCTCGAACAGGACCGGCCCGATGTCGAGGCGGTGAACGGCGCGAAAAACGGCGCGGGCGGAGTCGTAGGCCATGGCGCGCAGGTTGAGCGCGGGCACCGTGAAGCCGGAGACTTCGCCGCGTCCCATCGCCTCATACAGCGGCTGGATGGAGTGCGAAAGGATGCCGAGCAGCGAGGCGGTGGTGTGAATAGCGGCGCGGGCGTAGACTCGCAACTCCTCCGTCTCGCCGAAGGCCGCGGTATAGATGAGGCTGTCGACGCCGTCGCTGCGCAATCGCGACGGGTCGAGCACCTTGCTTACGCTGCCATCACTGAATTCGAGGACATCCTTGAGGTCACGCTGGAGCTGTTCCGCTGACTGGTAGAGCATCTTGGTCCCTCACGAGTGGCTCTTGGTTGGAGCTAGCGGGTGAGGCGGCGTGCCAGCTCCAGAAGGGATTGATCGGCGTGTCTGCGCGCGCTGAAAGCTTCCTCCAGCGGGACAAGGCAGGGCTTGCCTTCGATTTCGCCCACCATGACGCCGCTTTCGCCGCCGGCAAGCGTGTCGACGGCCAGGGCGCCGAACTTGCTGCCAGTGACCCTGTCGCGTGCCGTTGGCGCGCCTCCGCGTTGGATATGGCCGAGAACGCAGACGCGATAGTCGCAGCGCAAACGCTTCCACACCTGGTGGGCGATGGCGAAGGCGCCGCCGTTCTCGCCGCCCTCTGCTACGACAATTATGCTGCTCCGGCGGCCGTGGTGGAAGCCCGTTTCCAGATGCTCGCAAAGAAAATCGATGTCCGTGTCGACTTCCGGCACCAGCACGTCATCGGCGCCGCCGGCCACGCCGACTTCCAGGGCGATGGCGCCGCAGACGTTGCCCATGACTTCGACGAAGAAGATGCGGTCGTGCGACTCCGCCGTGTCGCGTATGCGGTCGATGGCCTCCAGCGCGACGTTGACCGCGGTGTCGAAACCGAGCGTGTAGTCGGTGCCGGGCATGTCGTTGTCGATAGTCGTTGGGATGGCGATGATCTTCAGATCGTGCTCCTTCGCCAGCGCCGCCGCGCCGCGGAAAGAACCGTCGCCGCCGAGGACGACGAGCCCTTCGACCTTGTGCTCCTCCAGGATCGCCGCCGCCTTGGCGCGTCCCTCCGGCGTCGTGAACTCTTCACAACGCGAAGTGCCGAGGATCGTGCCGCCGCGCTGGATGATGTTGCCGACGGCGCGTCGCGTCAGGGGTGCGACCTCGCCGCGGAGCAGGCCCGCATAGCCGTGGGAGACGCCGAGAATGTGGATGCCGCGCTCAGACGCCACGCGGACGATGGCGCGAATGCATGCGTTCGTCCCCGGCGCGTCGCCGCCGCTGGAGAGGACCGCTATCTTCTTTACGTGGTTGTGGCCGTTATTCCCGTTTTGCGTCAAGGCCGTCCGTCCGGGAAGTGAATCCGCGCGCAGTATTTGCCTATGTCTATCGGGATAGTCGGACGACTTAGACTGAAGGATATAGGGGTAGACCCTGAGAAACGGCCGCTGGGGTAGGCTGCAGGGGCGAACAGCGTCCGCCCCTGCACGTTGATGCTCTTCTTGCGCGGTCCCGCGACGCTACGACACTCGCTCGTAGATGCTCGTGATGCCCTGGCCGCCGCCGATACACAGGCTGATGAGGCCGTACCGCCCCTGAATGCGCTCCAGCTCGTACATGAGCTTGACGGCAAGGATCGCGCCCGTCGCCCCGACGGGGTGGCCGAGGGCGACCGCGCCGCCGTTCGGGTTCGTCTTGGCGGGGTCGAGGCCGAGCTCTTTGATGCAGGTGCAGGCGACGGCGGCAAAGGCTTCGTTGATCTCGTTCACGTCCATGTCGCCGACGGTGAGGCCGGCGCGCTTCAAAGCCTTTCTCGTCGCCGGAATAGGCCCGTAGCCCATCAGCGACGGCTCAACGCCTGCCTCGGAGCGCGAGACCATACGCAGGCGGGGGCGAATGCCAAGCTCATCGGCCTTGCGACGGCTCATGACCACGACGGCTGCGGCGCCGTCGTTGATGCTGCTGGAGTTGCCGGCGGTGACGTTGCCGCCTTCCTTGAAGGCGGGGCGCAGCTTTCCGAGCGCCTCCATGTTCGTGTCGGCGCGTGGGCCCTCGTCGGTGTCGATAATCTTCGTCTCGCGACCGGCCTTGACCTCGATAGGGACGATCTGCTCTTTGAAGCGTCCTCCTTCCATCGCGGCGACGGCGTTCTGATGGCTGCGCAGCGAGAGCTCGTCCTGGTCCTGGCGCGTTATGCCGTACTTGTCGGCGAGGTTTTCCGCCGTGATGCCCATGTGCGCGCGACTGAACGGGTCGCTGAGGAGCGAGAGGATGCCGTCTTCAAGCTCGCCGTTGCCGAGGCGATAGCCGTAGCGACCGCGCCGGACGTAGAAGGGCAGCATGGTCATGTTCTCCGTGCCGCCGGCGAGGACGATCTCAGCGTCGCCGGTCTCGATCCAGCGGGCCGCCGTGTGGATCGCCTCCAGGCCGGTGCCGCAGAGGCGCGAGACGTTGTAGGCGGGCACTTCGATCGGCACGCCTGCCTTGACGGCCGCGTGACGGGCGACGTAGGCGTCCTCCATCACCTGGCCGGCGCAGCCAAGGATCACCTGGTCGACCTGGTCAGGCCGGATACCGGCGCGCTCAATTGCCGCCTTGAAGGTGACGGCCGCCATGTCGGAGGCGGACGTGTTCTGGAAGGCGCCGCCCATGCGTCCGACAGCCGTGCGCGCGCCGCTTACGAGAACGATCTCTTCCATTGGGCCTGCTCCTCACTAATACTGTTGTGACTTCTGCTCAGAGTCTAGCGGAGCGGCCTTTTCTCGGCAATCGAAGGCAGCGGCGGTTGCGTCGCGGCTGGTAGTTGGCGCACAATTGATGTCGTACTACGGATAACCGCGTAACAGCCCGACTCCACCCTCGACTGCGGGCAGCTTTGGGACGGCCAGTGACACTGCTTGAACGGATCGATGAGCCGGCGGCGCTGCGGGGGCTGTCGCAGCAGGAGCTGGACGAGCTTGCCCGAGAAGTCCGCGACCTGCTTATCGGCACCGTCTCCGAGAACGGTGGTCATCTG
>JBEKKV010000063.1:0-7430 GCA_050010555.1 Dehalococcoidia bacterium | reverse complement strand
ATCGCACTCCGGATCGGGAGGCATGCCTCCCGATCCCCACAAAGAATACAACGACCGTAAAGATACAAGAGGGCTTCGCCCTCTCTCCCTGGGGGTTTGGGGGCTGTGCCCCCAATTCTCGAAAACACCACTAGGGTGGGCTGGGTGGGAAGAGAAGCGTGTATGTTTCCAGTGGCGGTAGCGGCGCTGGAACGCGAAAGACGCGTGCTGCGCTCTGAGCGCCGGCCCCGCAGGCCGCAGGGCGACGCCCCTGCAAGGCCTGCTATAATGAGACCAGCAGCACATCTCTGGCAAGGAGCGCCTCACCATGCAACCACATCGGCTCCTGCTCATCGCAACTCTCACCATCGCAGCCTCGGGCCTTTCCGCATGCGGCGGCAGCTCGACGCCCACTGCTACGCCAACCACAACCGCTCGCCCGTCAACCGCCACGGCTGGGCCAACGTCAACCTCGTTGCCGGCCTCAACTTCGACGGCCGGGCCGACGTCAACCTCGACGCCCCCATCGACCGTCGTCGACCCCTGCACCCTCATCACCTCCCTCGAAGGGGTCCCCCTCAGGCCGGGAGCATCCTTCGCCCTCAACGCCGCCACACAGTGGCAGCTCTGCGGCGGCGGCGGCGCCGCGGGTAGCAGCGAGAAATACCTCTTTCACACCACCGACGGCGGGGCCACCTGGAAGCTCATCAGCCAGACCACCCTCGGCAACCCAACGCCGCAAGCGGGCGTCGGCGAGCTGCCGAACGGCAACGGCGTCTCTCAGATCCTCTTCCTCAACGACACCAACGGCTGGATGGGCCTGAATAGCCCCGGCGTCAACCTGTTCCGCTCACAGGACGGCGGCGTCACCTGGAACGAGGTCTCGGTGATTCCGCCCGGTGTCCCCGTTACCTCGATCACCTTCACCGACCCGTTGCACGGCACAGTCGCTACACCGGAAGGCGATTGGACGACCTCCGATGGTGGCGTCACCTGGACGCACTAGCCGCCGGTGCCACTTCCCCCTTGAGAAGCTCGACGTGCCATGCTCTAATGACTCCATGCGCCTACCAAGAAACCGCCGTCCCGGCTTCCCATCACCCCTAGCCCGCGCCGCGCCGCCAAAACCGCCGTCTCGACGGTCAATTGCCTAAAACGCACCTTTGCAGATTCGCAAGATCACAACTTTTTCAAAACAAATACAATCAGACCTCCTGCCCCTATAATGGAGACACAGGAGGCGCACACCGACGGCGAAGACCTACCCCACAGCCGACCCCATCGAGCGGGCCTACCTCGTCGCCGTCGAGGTCAAGGGCAAGGCCGCTGCCTTCTCCAGCCAGTCCTCCCTCGATGAGCTCGCCCTCCTCGCCGACACCGCCGGCGCCCGCGTCGTCGGCCGCACCGTCCAGAAGCTCGAAAAGCCCAACCCGGCCACCTACGTCGGCAAGGGCAAGCTGGCCGAGCTGAAAGCCCAGCGCCCCGAGTTCGACTACTCCCTCGTGGTCTTCGACGATGAGCTCAGCCCTACTCAGCAGCGCAACCTCGAAGACGCCCTCGCCGTCAAGGTCCTCGACCGCACTGCCCTCATCCTCGACATCTTCGCCCGACGCGCCCGCACCCGCGAAGGCCGCCTGCAGGTCGAGCTGGCGCAGTACCAGTATCTCCTGCCGCGACTCGCCGGCCAGTGGAGCCACCTCGAGCGACTCGAAGGCGCTATCGGCACCCGTGGCCCCGGCGAGACGCAGCTAGAGACCGACCGACGCCTCGTCCGCGACCGCATCGCCCGCCTCAAGCGCGAGATCGAGTCGGTCCGCCGCCAGCGCGCCCTTTACCGACGCCGCCGGGAGCGCGCCGGAGTGCCCGTCGTCGCCCTCGTCGGCTACACCAACGCCGGCAAGAGCACCCTCATGAGCGCCCTCTCCGGCGCCGACGTCTTCGCCGAAGATAAGCTCTTTGCCACCCTCGACCCGCTCACGCGCCGCGTCAAGCTGTCGGACCATCGCAGCGTCCTCCTCTCCGACACCGTGGGGTTCATCCAGAAGCTGCCGGCGCAGCTCGTCGCCGCCTTCCGCGCCACGCTGGAAGAGCTCTCCGCCGCCGACGTCCTGGTCCACGTCGTCGACATCACCCATCCCGACGCCGCGCAACAGGGCGAGACCGTCCTGGAGACCCTGCGCGACCTCGACCTCGCCGGGAAGCCCGTGGTGACGGCGCTCAACAAAGTGGACCTCCTCTCCCGCCGCGACGGCGATCCGATTCGCGGCCTCGAGGAGCTGCGTGAGCAGCGGACGCTCCTCAGCTCCGAGCAACCGGACTCGCTTCTGATCTCGGCGCAAAGCGGTTGGGGACTCGATGAGCTACGGCAGCGGATAGAACTCGTGTTGGAGAAGGGAAGCGCTCTTCCCGCGAAGGCGGCGTCGCGCTTCTCGAAACCGGGGGCGCGAACGGAGCGGGCTGAGGCCGACTAGTCGCCCAGCAGCGTCGTGTAACCTAGAGCCACGATCTCTTCGACGTAGTCGGAGCGCCAACCCGGCTCGGGCACGCGTAGGGCGCGTTCGCGGAACCAGCGGTGGTACGAGAGGTATTCCTCCTCCAGGCGGGCCCGCCAAGCGCTCTCCTCGGCGAAAACGTCCGGCGCTACACCCTCTAGCCTGTGCTCCTCGTCGTCGGGATCGATGTTCATCTCTTCCTGCCAGTAGTCTGTGAGGTAGTCGAGGCAGTCCTCGAGATCCTTTCGGCAATCGTCGATGAGCAGGGCCATCATGCCCGATTCGTCCGCCTGCTTCGCCCGGATGTGCAACTCTTCCGCGCACGGCTCACACAGCACGACCAGCTTCCGCGCGTCGCATCCCTCCCGTCGGCTGCAATCGAGGCAGCGTGGCGCGTAATCTGACACCGCCGCCGATCGCGAATAGCCAACGCAAACCGATGTCTCCATGCGGCCGCAGCGGAGGCACGATATCTTGTGCGACAATATGTCGTCTATCGTCTTGCTCCAGTCGATCTGCATCTATCGCCCCTCCTGTTCATCATACTACCGTCCTTGTCGGTGTCAACGCCGCCCCTTGGCGCAAGGATTGGCGCACCTTGCCGTGCATCTGAGCTAAACCCCTCGTCCGGCTTGTCGATAATCTAACTGACGGTGTTGGAGGATAGGCTTGCTCGAAGACAGACACGTCTCCCAACCAGAAGAGCCCCAATCGACGGCTAGGCCTCTTCAGGATGAGCTTCGCGCCGACGCTACCGAGGACTGGCGCGACACGCGTGCGCTCACGCTGCAGAAGCTCTCTTCGAAGGGCCCGCCGGCGGGTAAGGCGCAAGTGTGGCAGGAGCTGCGGCGGTATCTCATCGCCGCGCTCATATCTGTGCTCGCCGGCGCCTCACTTTCGCTCCTCGATGAGAGACGTGAGGCTCCCCATTTAGCAGCGGCCGTAGAGCTTCTGATGGTAGCGGTCGTCATTACAAGCCTCTTTGCCATCTACCGGGCGAAGAAGGCGGCGGAAGGCTTGGAGAGGACGATCTCGCCGTCGATGCGGGACAGCGTAACCGGCCTGCCTGGCGAGGAGTACTTCCGGCTGCGCCTGCGCGACGAGTTCAAGCGCATGCAGCGCACTGCCTCCACGCTTTCTCTCGCCGTTTTCGACGTGAACAACCTGTCTTCAGTCAACGAAGCTTACGGCGAGGCGGCGGGAGACGCCGTCCTCAAACACATAGCGGACCTACTGGAGCTTACCAAACGCTCGTCTGACATTGCTGCCCGGCTGGGTGACGACGAGTTTGCGCTGATCCTTCTCGAATGCAGCCAGGAGGACGCGTCGAAGTTCCTGCGCCGCCTAGAGCGCTATGTGACGCGGAAGCCGGTCAGCGTGAACGTGGAGGGGCAGACAATCACGCTCTGGGTGGGCGTCTGCTCCGGAATCGCCTCGGCCCCGGATGTCGAGAACAATCCGCTTGATTTGCTTGCCCAGGCCCGCTACAACCTGGAGACTGCCAAGCAAGACAGAGACCGCCGTCGCGAACGCTGGACCACCGCCTCGGGATAATCCGCTCCTGTCAGTCGGTCCCCTTTGACCCTAACTCTAGAGAGCCGTTCGCGCCCAGCCTCGTGTTCGTAGATCTGTTTGCTTAAGTCAGCCTGAGTCCCCGCCCCTAACGATCTCGGCGAAGTTTCACCCTTTGTGCTTGGGATTGGCTAGATTTGAACCTTGACAAGTGCTAACGACGTGTCATAATACATACCGACGAGTCGGTATGTTGTTGAGGCGAGTGGAGAGGAAGGAACCACACACGGGGCACCCGCGAGTGCCCAGCACTGCCAGGAGGCCACCATGAAGAAAATGCATTGGTGGTAGGAGGGACGCCCTAAGAGTCTTCAGAACGAAGCCGAACTCTCACCCTCCTAACAGGGGAATTCGGCACGAACGTAGGGAAACGACTCAATAAGCACCGACCGTCTCGGCCTCCGGACGATTCTGCACAAGTCCAGCCAGACTCGTTATCGTCCCGAGGCTTGCGACTCTCCTCTCTTCCTCGCCTCAACAAGGCATCGGACAGAACGAGAAGTCCGGTCGGCTATTAGGCGGCCTGTCTTTGCTTCAAGTTAGCCGCCCAATCCTCTACGCAGCGCAGGAACGCTTCTACGATTCTCGGGTCGAACTGACTGCCCGAATTGCCCACGATCTCTTCCTTCGCTTTGTCTACAGAAAGAGCGCGGCGGTAGGGCCTGTTCGATGTCATTGCATCGAACGCGTCAGCGACGGCGAATATGCGCGCTCCCAGCGGCACGTCTTCGCCCTTGAGGCCAACGGGATAACCTTTTCCGTCGAAGCGCTCGTGGTGTGCGTAGACTATCTCAGCAGCAGATGACAGGAACTTCACGTCCTTCAACATCTCATAGCCTATGGCCGGATGCTTTCTCATCTGCTGCCACTCCTCCGATGTCAGCGGGCCGGGCTTGTTCAGGATGGCATCGGAGACGCCGATCTTGCCAACGTCGTGGAGTAGCGATGCCCGTTCGATGTCTAGCCAGTTATCGCTCCTCTCCTCTATTCCAAGTTCCCGCGCCATGTCCATGGTGTAGACGGTGACGCGGCTCGAGTGCCCGCCGGTTTCGCTGTCTCGGGCATCCAAAGCAGCGGCGAGAGCCTCCAGCGTCGCGTCGTACGTTTCCTTGAGCCGGGCGCTCATCGAGAGGATTTCGCGGTTGGCCTTTTGAAGCTGCTCATTCTTGTGTCGGAGCATCGCTACGCTGCGGGTGGTCCTGTCGACGTACTGCTTCATCGCGAACCGCATCATCAACGGCGGCGTCAGGAAGGCGAGAAGCCCAGTAACGCCGATTTGCTGATAGGCTATGGCAAGCGCTAAACCGAGGAAACCGAAAAGAATGTAATGGGGAAGCAGCCACTGGAAGTTCTGTCTCCAGAAGGTCCAAGGGTGTTCTCCCAACGCCAGCCCGCCGACAGTCGAGATCAGCAGGGCCCTAATACCGTAGTTTGCGGCCGCAGCAACAAGTGCCACGCCAAACACCTTCGCCGACAGCGTTAATGGCGAGACGTGGGCCAGGAAGGACCAAAGAATGAGAGCCGTCGCAACATCGGCGAGCAAGGAGTTGCCGATGTTAAACAAGAACTTGTGCCCGATGACGCGGCGCGGAAGGTGAAGGCTGATGATGCAGAACGGAGAAGCTAGAACAATGCCTGCAGGCCCATAAAGTGCGGCTATGGCGAAAAGGAAGGCGAAACTTATCGACACTTTCGTTTCGCCGTAGACAACGACGCTCAAACGCTCGGAGGCAGCCGCCACGAGTGCCAGCAGAACGAGGCCGACGAGTCCGGAATGCGGAAGGCGCGGCGCATAAAACGCCATAAGCGCAAGGCCCAGGAGGAAGACCAAGATCGAGAAGATGCGCGCTTGAACAGGCAGGGCCGCAGGCGCCAAAACGTGCTGGCGATCGGGCTCAGCTTGCGGCGCGGTGCTGGCTGTCGAATGGATCAGGACGAGGGGCGGACGCCCCGTCTTGCTGCCATTCGACTCGTCTTCTCCCTCTACACCATTCTGCATGACATAAAACTCACTTCGCGAGCGGGTGGGATGGCACGCGCACTACATCTCGTGCAGAACAGACAGATCCTAGCAACCGGACTCTCCGCTCTCCTGGACACGAGAGTCCGAAAGAAAGCGATTCGAAGGCAGGACGGACGTTGAACATCCTTCTTCGCAGTATTATCGGCAACCCCGGCGGCAGTGATGAGTCTGCGTCGAACGGGAAGTGTCTAGAAAACCCTGCCTTTCGCAAGGTCAGGCCGCCTCTTGCAGTTGGGGTCGCATCTCCCTGCGCAACAAGCTGATGATGCGTTTGTGTAGCTGACAGACCCTGGACTCTGAAAGCCCAAGCATCTCGCCGATCTCGTGGAACGGGCGGCATTCCTCATAGCGGAGGCGGAGAATCGCCTTGTCCCTTCGGCAAAGCGAGTTCACGGCTTCCGAGAGTTGCGACAGCGCAGCCCTCTGTTCGGCCGCACGCGCCGGATCGGAAAGGATATCCTCGTCCACCGGGTCCAGGGCGTGACCGGCTCCGTAGTTGGGGCGGTCCTCCAGTGAATACTCGAGAGAGACGAGACGAGAGCTTGCGCGCCCCAAGAGGTACTGGAGTCGCGACAACGGGATTCCCAGCTTGAACGCGATTTCCCTCCGCGTTGGCCAGCGCCCGAGCTGAACTGCTAGCTCCTGCGACGCATGCTCGATCTCCTTGGCGTTCCTGCGAAGCGAGCGCGGCAGTGGGTCCTGCTTGCGGACCGCGTCAAGGACGGAGCCGCGAATGCGCTGGATGGCGAAGCTGGCGAAAGTCGTGCCGCGATTGGGGTCGTAAGCGTCGACGGCGTGGATGAGCCCTTCGACGCCGTAGCTCATGGCGTCCTCGCGGTCGATGCCCACGGCACCCGCGCCCTCGCTAGGCATGCGGTTGACCACGAAAGCCACCAGCGGCAGGTGGTTAACTATCATCTGGTTCCGGTCGTCTATCATCATGCTCTCCGTTTCTCAATCGATGCTGCCGGAGGCACAAAAAGCGCCGTCGTCGGCAGCGTCACCGACGACGGCAAGGACCTGGGAAGGGGGGATTGATGCGTGCCGAAGGCGTCCTCTCCGACGCCATTTCGGCAAGGCCTTCGGAAGCCCAGCGGCCATAGCTCCTGCCATAACGAGCTTTAGGTCTGCGGCTTTGCGCCCCCCTCTTTCGAGGAGTTTGCCTTTGTCGGTGCCTTCTTCTCTGGTTAAGCTGCGGGCCCCGCGTTGGCGAGACAATGGCCTATTTAGACCACCAAAGCAATAACGGGGCCGTTACTGAAACATATCCTGGGGAGCCAAGAAATCCCCCAAACGGGGGATGTCGCAGTCTTGGAGAAACTGTCGTCGACCTGCTATCTTGGGGGCTAGGGGTGGGATTCAGA
>JBEKKV010000062.1:0-7483 GCA_050010555.1 Dehalococcoidia bacterium | reverse complement strand
TGACCCCCGCTCTGCAACGGTCTCTGGTGGACCAGAGGGCAATCGGTCTATCGCACTCCGGATCGGGAGGCATGCCTCCCGATCCCCACAAAGAATACAACGACCGTAAAGATACAAGGGCGGAGCCCTCGCTGCCGGGGGTCTGGGGGTGTCCCCCAGAGAAACAACTTTGCTCGGGCGGGCGGGTGGGAAGAGAAGCGCCCATGTTGCCCGACAAACGTAGGGGCGCATCGCGACCTGTCCGCCTGTGCAGGATGCGCCCAGTGAGGGGCGGCCCCGACGCGCGCCAGCACGCCGCTCGATCGTAGACGAGGCCCGCCGCCCAGGCTAATCGTGCCACCTCCCGCTTGGAAAAGCCGACACCTTATGCTCTAATACACCCATGCGACGCTCATCGACACAGCCGGCCGCCGGTGGCCAAAACCGCCCATTTTCAGGTCAATTCTCAAAAACGCACCCTTACAGATTCGCAAGAACCCAACTTTTTCAAAACAAATACAATCATAGCGCTGGCCCGCCGGGGGCCCTACAATGGAGGTAGCGGCGCCCGCCCCATCGACCGGCGGCTGCCGCCCGGAGGCCGGCCATGACCAGCAACCATAAGCCCCAGGAGCCCCTCGAGGAGCGCCTGCGCCACCGCCTGGAGTCCTTCCACCAGTTCGTCCAGGAGTGCCAGGCCTGCCAGACCGAGGCTCCCGCCCACTACCAGTACTGCGCCCACTGCGGCTCCCGACTCTCCACCCAGTGCCCCGGCTGCGGCAACCCGCTCCCTCCCAAAGGCGCAAAGTTTTGCCCCCACTGCGGCATGGAGATACCGGTCGAGGAGGCCGATCCGTCGTAGGGGCGACCCCCTGTGGTCGCCCTGCCTGCCCGCATGCTACACTGACCCTGCCATGCTCCCGACCGACATCGTCCGCGACCTCCAGCGCATCGCCGGCGCCGAATACGTCCTCGTCGCGCCCTCAGACCTCCTCGTCTACGAGTACGACGCCACCATCGAGCGTGGCCTCCCCGACGCCGTCGTCCTCCCCGCCACAACAGAAGAAGTCGCCGCCGTCGTCCGTCTCGCCGCCGAGCGCCGCATACCCATCGTCCCGCGCGGGTCCGGCACCGGCCTCTCCGGCGGCAGCGTCCCATCGCAGGGCGGCATCGCCCTCGTCCTCACCCGCATGAACCACATCCTCGAGCTCGACCCCGTCAACCGCATCGCCGTCGTCGAAGCCGGCGTCATCAACTTCGAGATCGACCGCGCCGCTCGCAAGCACGGCCTCTTCTTCGCGCCCGACCCGTCGAGCTACAAGAACTGCACCATCGGCGGCAACGTCGCCGAGAACGCCGGCGGACCGCACTGCCTTGCCTATGGCGTCACCAGCAACCACGTCCTCGGCCTCGAAATCGTCCTCGCCGACGGCAGCGTCGTCGAAGTCGGCGGCCGCCTCCGCGACCAGCCCGGCTACGACCTCACCGGCCTCGTCGTCGGCTCCGAGGGCACCCTCTGCGTCGTCACCAAGGTCATCGTGCGCCTTCTGCCGGTGCCGGAGACCGGCTACACCCTCGTCGCCCAGTTCAAGGAGGTCGAAGACGCCGCCAACGCCGTCTCCCAGATGATCGCCTCCGGCATCGTCCCGCAGTGCATGGAAGTGACCCAGTTCGACGCCATCGCCCGCCTCTTCTCCGCCGGCGCCGAGCCCGAAACGACCGCCAGCATGATCGTCGAGGTCGAAGGTCTGCGCGACGACGTCGCGGAGCTCGGTCCGGCCGTTCGCGCCATCATCGAGGCGAATCACGGCGGCAGCATCACCATCGCCGCCGACGATGCCGAGCGCGAGCAGATCTGGTCGATGCGACGCGCCGCTGCCGGCATGGTGGGGCGCATCGCTCCCAACGCCTACGTCATCGACGGCGTCTGCCCCCGCACGAAGCTGCCGCAACTGCTGCGCCAGGCCTCCGACATCGCCAGGAAGTATGATCTGCTCCACGTCGCCGCCTTCCACGCCGGCGATGGCAACCTGCACCCTAACTTCATCTTCGACGCCTCGCAGCCTGGCGTCGTCGACCGCGTCGTCGCCGCAGCCGGCGAGATCCTCCGCGCCTGCGTCGATGCCGGCGGCAGCATTACCGGCGAGCACGGCGTCGGCCTAGAGAAGCGTGAACACCTGCGTCTCATGTTCAACCGCGCCGACCTGGCCGCAATGCAAGAGTTGCGCTCGGCCTTTGGCGCCCAGCTACTGAACCCGGGCAAACTCTTCCCGCAGGAGGCAGCAGTCGTAACGCCATGAGCAACAACGGCACTCTCAAGGCGATAAAGGCGGCCGCCCCGAAAGCGGATATCGCACCACGCCGCCGTCTTTCCGACTACGTCGTCGATGGCCTGACGCCGCAGATCGTCGTATCGCCTCGCAACGCCACAGAGACCGCAGCCATCCTCGCGGCCGCGGCTCGCTATGAAGCAGTCGTCATCCCCTGGGGCGGCGGCACAGCAATAGCGGCCGGCGCGGTTCCACTCCGCTATGACATCGCCCTCGACCTCACTCGCCTTAATGCTGTCGTCGAGTACGTCCCCGACGACCTGACCGTCGCTGTACAGGCGGGCATCCGCCTTCAGGACCTTCAGGGGCGCCTGGCGAAACGAGGCCAGTACCTGCCGCTCGACCCGCCGCTGCCCGATCGTGCGACGATAGGCGGCATCATCGCTTCGAATGCGGGCGGACCGTCGCGTCATGCGCACGGCTGGCCCCGCGATTGGCTGCTTGGCTTGAAGGTCGCTCTGCCGGACGGAAGCGTCGTCAAGTCCGGCGGGCATGTCGTCAAGAACGTCGCCGGCTATGACATGACCAAGCTATTCGCCGGGTCGTTCGGAAGCTTGGGCATCATCGTTGAAGCCGCCTTCAAGGTGATGCCTCTTCCGTCAGCCCGCGGGACCCTGGCGGCCTTCTTTCCGTCAGCCTCAGCCGCTGCGCGAGCCGCCGCGCGGCTGAATGCTCGCAATCTCCGCGTCGAAGCGCTCGATGTGCTCAACCGCGAGGCCACCGCCGCAGTTCTTCCCGCCGGCATCGATTACCCGGGAGGCGCCTGCCTGCTCGTCGCCGCGGCCGGCAACAAGAGCGCCGTTGAGAGGACGTTGTATGAGGCGACCGAGATTCGCAACGACGACGGGGCCGTGGGCGTTCGGCTATCGCCCGAGCAGGCGGAGGCAACCTGGCAGCAAGTGCGGGCGCTCTCGACGCAGACGCCCGGCGCGGCGCTACTCTTGCGGGCCGCCGTATTCCCATCTCACATAGCGTCTTTCCTCGAATCGGCGGAGATGACGGCAGCGGAATGCAGCCTGCAGGTTTGCCTGGACGCGCGCCCGGCGCTCGGCTTTGCGCACTTCCGCCTCGACGGCGCATCCGACGAACAGGCAGCGAGGCTCGTCTGTGATCTCCGCTCGCTGACGCAGAAGTACGGCGGCAACCTTGTCGTCGAGCAGTGCGCCGCCGGCCTGAAGGGGGGCATCGATGTCTGGGGCGGCAAGACCAACGGCCTGATGAAGAGAATCAAGGGCGCGCTCGACCCCCTTGGCACCCTCAGCCGCGGTCGTTTTGTGGGAGGACTGTAGCGCGATGGCTGCAATTCCCGACCTGCCCTCTCGCGAAGACCTTCAACGCTGCGTCCATTGCGGCTATTGCCTCGCCGACTGCCCGACGTACGTTGAACTGGGAAGCGAAGCGGAGTCGCCGCGAGGACGCCTTCATCTCATCGACGCGATGGTTCGAGGGCGTGCGAGCGCCACGCCTGAGCTGCTGGCCCACCTCGATCGCTGCATCCAGTGCCGCGCCTGCGAGACCGTCTGTCCGTCCGCTGTCCCCTTCGGCCGCATAATGGAGCGAGGGCGCGCGACAGCTCTCAGATTGGGAAGCGTCCCGCCAAGCTGGCGACTACGGGCATCGCTGGCCAGCCTGCTGCTTCCCCATCCCGAACGTCTTCGCTTTGCTGCGGGAGCATTGCGTCTTTACCAGCGCTCGGGGATCCAACGCGTCGTGCGCGGGACGAGCGTTCTGAGACTGCTCCCAGGGCAGCTTCAAGACATCGAGAGGTTTCTGCCATCGTTGCCCGACGCTGTCCCGATGCCACCCGCATCGGTGCGGCCTTCGAAAACGCCCGCGCACCGCGTCGCCCTGCTTGGCGGCTGTATGACGCCGGTGCTCTACCCGAACCTAAACCAGGCGACGCTACGTGTACTCGTCCGAAACGGCTGCGAGGTGCTCGTCCCCTCGGGACAGACGTGCTGCGGCGCGCTGCACGTCCACGCCGGCGACTTGAGAGCGGCCCGAAGTCTGGCCCGGCGGAACATCGACGCATTCTTACCGCTCGGTGTTGAGGCTGTCGTCGTCAACGCGGCCGGCTGCGGCTCAACCATGAAGGAATACGGCCATCTATTGAAGGACGATCCGGAGTACGCGGAGAAGGCCGCCACACTCTCAGCGCTCGTGAAGGACATCAGTGAGTACCTGGTTGCCCTGCCCTTCCGCATCGAGCTGGGCACGGTGCCAGGCCGAGTCACCTACCAGGATTCCTGTCACCTGGCGCACGCGCAGGGAATTAGGGCGCAGCCGCGCGCTATTCTGCAGGCAATTCCAGGGCTGGAGTTCGTCGAGATGTCTCAGGCTGACCACTGCTGCGGCAGCGGCGGAGTTTACAACCTGACGCAACCACAGATCTCCTGGCGACTGCTCCGGGAGAAGATGAAGACGGTCGCCGAGACAAGAGCCGACACCGTGGCGACCGCAAACACCGGCTGCATGATGCAGTTGGAGGCTGGCCTGCGACGCTTCGGGCCGCGCAAGACACAGATGGCGCACGTGGTCGAACTTCTGGACGAGGCATATCGCGCTCTCGACCGCGAGGGCAAGACCGGCTAGCCGGTGGCCCTTTGGACGAACGCCTCCACCCGGTCCAACTGCTCCGCCAGCGGCAGTGCTCCGTCTAGCTTCAAGCGCGACTCCTCCGGCATCTCGGAGACCGGCTCCGCCCGCTTCAGTTGCGCCCGATAGATCTCCCAGCGGCCGTCTGATGGACTCCACATGGCGCTTCGCCGCCGTTGCAGCCGTTCCCGGACCAGCGCCTCGTCCACAACGCACTCAACAGCCAGGAAACGCACGCCGGCCCGCTCAGCAAACTCCCTGGCCCGCTCCCTCGCCTGCCGCGACAAGTAGGAGGCGTCCAAAATCACTGGCTTGCCTCTGCTGAGGAACGGCATCGCCTGCAGAAGCATCTCGGCGTAAGTCAGCTCTGTCATCTCCGACGAGTAGATACCGGAATCGATCGGCTCCGGCTGCTGTCGCATCGGGTCGAGGTCGGCAAGCTTCTTGCGAGTAACATCGGAGGAGATGACCACGGCTCCAAGGCGGCTGGCCAGGGCGTGCGCCAGGTAGCTCTTGCCGCTGCCCGTAACACCGACCATCGCGACCAGGACAGCCGGTGTGGCATGCGAGGCGTACTTCCCGGCCAGCGCGAAATAGCGTCGAGCGCCCTCGGCCGTCGCCGCCTTCTGTTTGGCCGGGATCTCCGGCTGGTCGAGCTGAAACCCGTCCACCTTGCCCCTCACGAACGCCCGATAGCATTTGTAGAAGGCAAGGACGAGCGGAAGCGTCGTGTCAAGCGACTGAGCCAGGTAGAGGCCGACTATCTCGTCGGAGAGCGCCGGATAGCCGCGCAAATCGACGTCCATCGCCAGGAAGGCAAGATCCGACGCCGTGTCAGCGTAGCGGAAGCGCTCATTGAACTCAATGCAATCGAAGACGCAGATGCCGTCCTCGAAGCAGACGGCGTTTGAGCGCAGGTCGCCGTGGCAATCGCGGATCCGGCCGTCTCTGACGCGATTGTCTAGCAGCCAGGTCTCCTCTGAAAGAAAACGGTCGACGTAGCCGCGAATATTCTCGACCTGGTCGCGAGAGATGGTACTGCCGACATACGGCTCAGTCTGGTCGAAGTTCTCCCGCCAGTTCGCCGCAACCGCCTCCACGCTCCCGAACGATTGGATGTGTTCACCGGTCTCCGCTTCGGCGTGAAAAGCCGCCAGCTTTGCCGTCAGGCGCTCCAGCATCTCGCCGGCAATCGCGCCTTGGTCCAGCAGGCGCTCCATCATACGCTCCTGCGGTAGGCGCTTCATTTTGACGGCGTAATCGACCACCTCGCCGGCCCCGTCTAGAGACACCGTGCCATCCTTCACGGTGACGGCCACAACGCCGATATAGGCGTCGGGGCACAACCTTCGATTCAGGCGCACCTCTTCTTCGCAGCAGAACTTGCGCTTTTCCAGCGTCGTGTAATCAAGAAAGCCCATGTCAACCGGCTTCTTAACCTTGTACACGTATTCACCAGCCAGCAAAACGTAGGAGATATGCGTTTGGATCAACTCGACACGCTCGACCGGATGAGGATAGGAGGTCGACAGGAGGAGAAGCGCTTTAATATGCTGCGGCAGCGGTCCTCCGTCCATTACGTGCGCTCCTTCGCATCGAAATCGATAGCTGGGCCTGAAGGAATTCTAGGGGGAATGCCGTAAAGAAGTCTATCGGGGGTGAGTAGCGAGTCGTCGCCTATCGCTTGCGTCGCGCCGTTCGCCTGATGATCGGGGGTAGGAGGGGCTGCGCAGTCTCCTCCGGCAGCGCGACGATGGCGGAAATCAGCGCCCCCAGGACCCGCGATGGCTCCCCTTTCCCGGGCAACACAGCCGAATGAAGCGCAAGGCCATCGTGGGCAGCGAGTACTAGGCTTGCCGCGACATCGGGTCGGACGGTCAGCGTGAGCAGCCCGGCGCGCTCCAGCTTCTCGAACGCCTTCTCCAACTCTTGGGCCCAGCGCACATAGGCATCGTGAACGGTCTTCCGTACCTTCTCGTTACGATGCGATTGCACCCATATCTCCGGTAGAAGCAGTCGCCACTGCGCATCGCTATCGTCACGATAAACCAGGGACTCCACAACTTTCACCCACGACAACGCTGTCTCGCCGCCTAGATCCTCAAACTGGAGCAGGCGGCGCGTGCATTCCTTTATCCAGAGGGACAAGAGCTCCAGGAGCATCTCTTCCTTGGAATCGAAGTGGAAGTAGTAGGCGCCTTTCGAGTAGCCCGCGGCCAGCGAGATCTCCTCTACGGTAGCGTGGTCGTAGCCCTGCTCGGCGAATACGCGCAGCGCCGCCTCGATGAGCTTTGCCCTCGTGTGCTGGCGTTGCTCCTGTCTTGCCGACCTGGCCTCTTCCAAGACACGACACCTCTGTTTGATTCTCGACCGGCTGATGCGCGACTAACAGTCTGCCCGCGCGCGTCCCGATCACTCGGCAGGGGAACTAGAACCTGAGGGAGGCGATCGCCGTGAATCCTCTTGGCGCAGGGTACGCGAACGCGGCTGAAGCGTTGCGATCCGGCGGAAGCGTTCCGGACCGGGGAAGTCCTGCTGCTCCGGCCAGGCCGGTTCTGCTATCGTGCATCGCTCCCGAC
>JBEKKV010000061.1:0-7744 GCA_050010555.1 Dehalococcoidia bacterium | reverse complement strand
GGGAAGGGAGGCAAGAGGGGGAAGCGCGAGCTACCGCTGCCAGCGTTCGAGGCCATCCGGGTGGCACTGGCTGCTTTCGGCAAGGACCTCGACACGATGAAGCCGGAGGAGTCGCTCTGGCCTTCTCCCGGCCGAAACGGCAGTGGCATCACGAGCGGGACATTTTACGGCAATCTGCAGCGCTACCTGCGCAAAGCCGGCTTGCCTCCCGCCGGCGTCCACATCTTCCGCCACTCGGCAGCTAAGCTGCGACGAGACGTCGCAGAGTCGGTGGAGGACGTGAGTTGTTTCCTGGACCACAGCAGCCTCGCAGTAACGACGGTCTACCTTAGGCGCCTGGAGGGACAGGAAGACCGGAACTGGCAGAAGGTGGCGATCGCGCTGGGGGTTTGACAATGCCCTGCACAAGCGGCCACTGGAATGACAGCAACGCTGACAGCAACCCGGGCGGACAGCCGCGAACAGTAGTGGACGGTTCGGCGAAGAGAACGGACCCAATCGATCGTGTGGTGGACGTCAGTGGACTGCCCTGGAAGCACCTATACGGACTTTTAATCCGGGAGTCGAGGGTTCGAATCCCTCACGGCCCTCCAGATTTCAGAATCGAATCCCCTTCTCTCACAGCTCAATTCCCTGCCGTTGCGATGCTTTGACAGCAACGTTGGCAGCAGCCTCAGCACACACAAGAGGACAATGGCGGACGGACGGTGACTTGACTCCCGCAGAAGAAACCCGGTAATCGAAGCTGTCAGATAGAAAGCAGATCGTCGACGACGGCGGCGGCCTGCCGTTGCAGAGTCGGCGTCACGTGGTTGTACAGGTCGAGGGTGATGTTTATCTGGCTGTGGCCCAGCATCTCTGAGACGATTTTGGGGTGGATGCCCTGACTGAGCATCCGCCGTACGGCGCAGGTCATGAAAGCGCATCGAGGGCAGCCCAGCTCGCCTCAGCAACGGTTGGAAGGATCGACGGATGCGGTAGAAGGCTACAGCGGCCCGCCCACTTCATTGGTGAAGACCAGGTCGAAGTCCTGCTAGGCGGCACCGAGGAGCAGTTGTTGAGAGGCCTCTATTGCCCTGTGCTTCTTCAGAGCCTGCACCGCTGTCGTGCTGAGGGCGACCTGCCTTCGTGACTTGTCCGTCTTCGGCTCCGCGACGGAAAGCCCCTCCTTCGTTCGCTGTAACGTCCCGACTACTTGGAGGCTGCCCGCCGCCAGGTCCAGGTGCTTCCACTGCAGCGCCAGAAGCTCGCCTCGCCGTGTGCCGGTGGTCACGTGCCAACCGTCCACACGTGGTGCTGCCGCCCGAGCTAGACGAGGCCTGTAATGTGGCAGATTCAGCTGATACTGCTTACTTCAACGCTTCGGCGACGTGGGGCGTGTTATTTGCGGTGGCTTGCGGTTCGCCCAGCAATGTGGCAATGATTATGTTCGAGCCAACACTTGCAATAGACCTCTGTCTAGGTGACGGCACGCCCTGAAGACCGCCGTTTCGTGCGGTATAGGTGGCGGTTCTGGCTAAGAAGCGGCCGCCGCGCCCATCCCGCAACGGCCGTTGTTTTCATTGGTGGAGACGGGGGAGAATTGAACTCCCCGTCCAGAAGAAGAACGTCCTGAGTCTCCTACAAGCTTAGCCGACTATTTGTTGTCGCGAGACGGGCGACGCCGTCGTCTTTTGCCCGCCTAGGCTTTCGAACCCTTTCCCTGATCCGGGTTGGGCCAGCGTCCCATGCGGCGCGCGATGTCGGCGGCGAAATTAGCGGCTGTTCCCACCACGCCGCGCTGGTGCGGGATGGGACGCATCGCGTTCGACAGCTCCGGGTGCTTCTCCGCGTAAGCCCGCACCTCCTCCAACGTCACGCCGTAGCTGTCGAGCACGCGCTGCAGCTCCCCACGGGCCTTGTCTTTCGCTTCCTGCAGCTTCATCTGCACCCGGCTCTTGACCAGCACCTCGCCGTCTCCTGTCGTCTCGATAGAGACAAAAACTGTGTCGGCCAGGTCGCTCACCACCTTCGCCTGGACGCCGTCGCTGATCGTGCTTGGCATGCAGCCGAAAGGCTTGATGGAGATCATCATGTGGGCCACGGCGTGTCGCACCATGTAAATGTGCTTGGTGACCTCCAAGTGGCCCTCGCCGGCGATGAGTCGCTTCTCATAGTAACCTTCGGAGTAGCGGTCGAGCATACCCATCGCCGGGAAGCCCTGCGGCTTCATGTTCATGATGGCGCGGTAGAACGTGTACAGGATCTCCCCGAAGTGCTTACCTGCCCGGAGTCCGAACCAGACGAGCCAGGGGTTGGCCGTGCCCATCCCCTGCGGGTCTGATTTGACGAAGAGGCGGTCCCGCACCTTGAGCTCATTGAGCCATATCATGTACTCGAACCAGGCCCCGGCCGTGTCCAGCATCACCTCGGCGCCCTCGTCCTCCAGCCAGTGCAGGAGACGGTGATTCGACTCGTCCTCCGCGTGCTTGAGGAAGAACTCACCGGTGACCTTCACCCGTGGCCTGACCCTCAGGTAATCGACCTCGATGCGGCCGAGCTTGACCCTGATAGCCGCCATCGTCTTCGAGATGGAGCGCCCCTCTCTTGCTGCCACCCGCACCATCTCGCGGGCCTTCGCTAGCGCCCTGTCGGTTGCGCCGGGGACGGCCTCGTAGGGCCGGATCTGGCAGGCAAGGTCGCCCAGGAGGTCGGCTGCGATCGCCACCTTGGCGAAACGCCAGAACACCTTGGGCGTCATCTGCACCCCCGCCGACTCCTGATTGATGTCGAGACCGTGCGCGATGTCCAGCATCGCGATCCGGAAATTGGGGAAGCCGGCGGCCTTGAGCGCCTTGCGCATGTCCGCCTCGTACATCCCCATCCGGCAGGGCCCGCAGTCGCTCGCCCAGAGGAGGGCAAAACGCTCTTCGATCTCGCTGTCTAAGAGCCCTTCCCGCCGTCGCTCGAATAGGAACTTGAGCAGGGTGCCGATCGTGTAGTAAGTGGGGTTGCACTGCCCGCGGTTACAGAACTCCTTGCCGATGGCGAGCGACTCCTGGTCAGGGGTGGGAAGTCGCTGCGCTTTGTAGCCGAGCCCCTCCAGCACTCCCAGGAGCACCTCCTGAAGAGTGGCGGGAAGCGCGCAAAAGACGATGGTCGTCTCGGCCTTGTTTATCGGCGTAGTGGGCTCGGCGGGCCGCTTGAAATGGCGTACCTCCGGTCCCTCGACGCCCATCTCCTGGACTAGGGCGCGTCGGAAGGCCTCAACCTTCGCCTCGATCTCAGCTGCTGACTCTATCGTGGACACGTTCTCCTCGGGTTGGAATTATCTCTTCCTGCAGACGCTTGCGATAGCTCGCCACCTGCCTCTCGATCTCCTGCGCCGCCTCCCGGCGACGTTCCATGTCCTCCAGCCGGCGGCGGAGGAAGTAGTCGATTGTCTCCACCCGCAGCCTGATCGAGCCGACCGGCCGGTTCTCGTCGAGGTCATGGAAGGCGAAGTAAGGCGTACCGGCCGCCTCGAGTATCCCCTCGATCACATGGTAGATGGGGGAGTCGAGGCCGCACTTAAAGGAGGAGAAATCGATGCCGGCCAGGTTCGGATGGCGGGCCACGAACTTCGCCGCCCAGACCTTGCGGCTGGTGTTCTCGCTGAAGGTATGTTTCCAGACATCGTGAACGTCCCTCGGGTCGGCGATGTCCCCCCCGCGTACCTCCTCACCAAAGAGCCGGTCGAGGACATCATCATCCATAGGAAGCGAGTCGATGGTGAAAACGGGGTAGCCCAGCCGCTGGATCAGCTCCGGTATGTCGTGATTCACGCCCGGGTCGTTGTGGTAGGGGCGACCAAGCAGTACTACCCCGAGGCGGCCCTCCTCCTCAAGTCGGTCGAGAACCTCCCGCGCCCGCCTCCTCAGGCTATTGCGGAACGCCGCCAGCGCTCGGTAGCCCTCCAGCATCGCTGCCGCGTTCTCCTCCGGGCTCACGCCGAGGATCGGGCGCACGAAAGTCAACATCTGCTGCTCGAAGAGGTTGGGCTCACCCATGTGGAGCACCGGGTCGTAAAAGGCCGCATCTTTCTCGGCGAAGGCGTCTTTCTCCGTCGTGAAGGCTGCCTTTACCACCTCTGGTATCCCCTGCACCGTCGGACAGCTCCAGCCTGCCTGGCACTCATAGATGTCGCTGGGGACGTTCATCATCTCAGGGAAGAAGATGATGTCCGGCTGCCTCTTGGTGAGGAGGTTGTGGACGTGGGAGATCGCGATCTTCGCCGGGTAACAGGGGTCGATGGAGCCACGCCGGGAGCCTTCCCGGAACATCTGGTCGTCGGTGTAGTCGGACCAGAGAATGTGACCGTGGGGCACGCCCAGGCTCTCCAGATAGGCGGTGAAGAACGGGGCGTAGGAGTACATGGTGAGCAGCCGTGGGATGCCGATCCGCACCGTCGCCCGTCGCTCCCGCAGTCGGGCCGTCGTCCGGCTGCCGTTCCGGCCCAGCAGGAAGCGCCGTCCATCGCCATCGGTGGCGGCCACGCTCTGTGGCGAGTAGCTGCGGAACGCCTCGCGGGCGGCGATCTCGACGAAGTTGGGGTTGGCCTTCTTCACGGCGTTCTCGCGGGTGTTGAAGGCCCTCACCTCGTCGATGCTCTCAGCCATCCCCCGCTCGCAGGTGGCCGAGATGAAGCGCGACATATGTTCGGGAGACGTCTTGATGTCGACGAAGGTACGCAGACACTTGTTCTTGCAGAACGAGCAGCGGGTGGATTCGTCGCGGGTGGTGGTGAAGGTGAGCGCCTCCACCCGGTCGAACCCGATGAACGAGCTCTCCCCGCCGTCGCTCACGCGGATCGCCTCGCTGGCCGCGCCGAGGGCGCCGCTCTCGCCGGCGTGCGGGTGGACGTGGATCTTCGCGTCCGGCACGCGAGCCTTGATGAAGTCGTATTGCGCCTTGACCACGGCGAGGTTGTAGTGCGTCCCTCCCTGCAGGAGGAAGGTCTTGCCGAAACGGGCCAGGTTCGTCTCCTGAACGACGTAGAGCCAGACGTTCTGGGGCAGGGTAAGAGCAAGGCCGGCCATGATCTCGGACGGCTGCCAGCCGAGCTGCTGGAAGTGCGAGATGTCCTGCTCCAGGAAGACGGCGCAGCCGTAGTGAAAAGATGGCGCCCGCTCGGCGCTGAGCGCGATGTCGGCCCACTGGCTGATGTCATAGCCGAAGCGGGCGGTCGTACTCTGGAGAAAGTAGCCGTTGCCGGCCGAGCATTGCGTGTTGAGCTTGAAGTCCTTGACCGCGCCGGCCTTCATTATGATGACCTTGATGTCCTGTCCCCCCACATCCGCGATCACGTCCACATCGGGGTAGTAGCGGATGGCGGATCGGGCGTGAGCAACCGTCTCCGGAATCGCCAGGTCGGCGCCGAGCGCCTCCTTGAGCAGATCCTTGGCATAGCCCGTCGTGGCCATGCCGAGGACGCGCAGGCGCGCGCCCTGCCCCTCTACCTGGCGGCGCAGCTCGCCCAGCACGTCCTTCGCGTCCTGCAGAGGGTTCGCCTTGCAGAGTTGGTAGGCCTTCGCCAGTAGATTGCCTCCAACGTCCGTGAGGACGGCCTTCGTCGAGGTTGAACCACCGTCCAGCCCCATGTACGCTTCCACGACCTGGCCGGGCGGGAAGGCGCGGGGCGTGAACGGCTTTGTGCCGTATAGACGGCGGAACTCCTCGATGTCTTCCCCGGGAGCGAGGGGACCCCGCTGGCCTGTGTCCTGCTTTGCCTTCCGCCGGCCGAGGTCGATGTACTCCTCCAGCGCTGCCGTCCCGGCGTAGGTGCTCGCGAGTCCCTCCGCCTGCTGCCCGTAGAGAGCCGTCCCCAGGGCGGCGTAGTAAAGGGAGTGCTCCGGCACAACGATTAGCTCCTCAGCGGTGGCGCCGGCGGGCAGCGCCAGCCCCCGTTCCTCCCAGAGAAGCGGCACGTGTCGCCGCCACGCCTCCTGCAGGCAAGGAAGGAAGGTATTGGGGCCGCCCAGGAGGAGCACCTTGGGGCGCAGAACGTTGCCGCGGGTGAGCACGCTCAGGTTCTGCTGGACTATCGCTTCGAACAGCGAGACTATCAGGTCCTCGGGGGGGACGCCCTGCTTCTGGAGGCTGTTCATATCGGTCTCCGCGAAGACGCCGCACTTCCCGGCGACAGGGTACACATTCGCGCTGCCGTGCCGAACTCCCCGGAGCTGTGCCGGGCTCAGGTGCAGCTTCGCCGCGATGCGGTCGATGACAGCGCCCGTGCCACCGGCGCACTTATCGTTCATGTTGGCGAGCTTCCGCTTGCGGCCCGTCTTCGGATCCTCCCGCCAGATGATGATCTTGGCGTCCTGACCTCCTAGCTCAATGACCGAGCCCACGTCCGGCTGCAGCGCTTCCGCCGCCAGGGAGACGGCGCTGACCTCCTGCACGAACCGCGCCCCAATGTAGGGGGCGAGCGTCACGCCACCGCTTCCCGTGACGAAGATGCGGAACTGCTCGGCGGGCAAAAGGAAGCGCGCTTCTATCTCTTTGAGAACCTCGAGTACCTTCTCCGGCTGGCGCGTCTCATGGAGGCGATAGTCGGCGCAGAGGATCTCCTTGCTGTTGGGCGCGAGGACCACGTACTTGACGGCTGCGGAGCCGACGTCAAGCCCGATGATGAGCTCGCGGTGAGAGCCGTCGCGGTCCTGGCGAGGTGTCAAGACCGACGACGGCGAATCATTTGTAATACCGTCACCCTCAATCTCCAAGATCTACCCGCGGTGCTATCCCCCTGAAAAGGACGAGCCCCGCCGGCGAAGACGCTCTGTAGAGTGGAAGCTCGGACCCTGCGTTCTCCAATAATACTAGTTGACATGCCCTCAATCCCGCGACCCCCTGCGAACGCTACCACAGTCCATGCTACTGCGACCACCGCCCCCAGCCATAACGAGTCGAAGCAACTGCTCGGGAATCAGAAGTCCGGGATTAAGCCATCTCGTCTTCACCATGAGGTCATGGTGTTCGTTCCAGTCGGCAAGGGGGATGTTCGCGAGAGCGCTTAGCGAATGGCGGCCCTCGACGCGGTTGGTTTGAGAGATGTGCTGTCCGATCCATTTCCGCCGCAAGGCGTTCCGCCTTCGTCGCCAATTGGCCGCTTCCGTTCTTCAGTCCCTCGATATCGCGTCCATAGATGTCAGTCCGCCTCTTTGTTGCGATGCGTTCTGCCGCCTGCTGAAGATCCTTCAGTTCCGCATAGAAAGCCACGATGGGGGGCAGAATCTCGGACGGTAAGGAGCCCAAGTCTGGCAACACGGCATCAAATACGACACCACCGTGGTGGTAGCCAGCGATCTGCCTGACATAGCTCTCCCATCCATCAGGAGATCCCTTTTGTGGTCCCTGCGAGAACTCTAACAGGCTATTTCTGGTTTGATTCAATTCGCTGCTGAGACTGACCGCCACGCGCCGCCTTGTCAAGACGGACTCTCGCCACCTCCGCGCCTCCGCCAAGAGGAAGCCAGCTACGAAACCTGCAATCGCAGGAACGAATGCGATCAGCCAGTTGTTCACGGCCATGATGGTACAGGTGGTCATTCGCTTGGCCAAGCAGGCGCCGCTCCGGCGCTCTCAACGACGCTTGACTTCCGCGCACACTAATGCAATATGGTCGTGATTCTACGTTTGCGAAGGAGATCGGCCATGACAGCAACGATCATCCCCATTGGCGAGGAGGCAGCAGGCTGGGAACGCGCTCTGTACGCATTTCTTG
>JBEKKV010000060.1:0-8445 GCA_050010555.1 Dehalococcoidia bacterium | reverse complement strand
ATTCTTCTCGCGGTCCTTCGTAGACCGCCCAGGCGACCTCGCCGCGTCCCGCCCGATGCACCGCGCAGACCGGTCCGCCGCAGTCGGCATACTGGTACGCCTCCGACTCCAGCCGCCCGATGCCGACAATCGGCAGCCCCAGCGCGAAGGCAAGCCCTTTCGCCGTGCTCATCCCGACCCGCAGGCCGGCGTACCCGCCCGGGCCGCTGCAAACGAAGACTGCCTTCAGATCACCTATCTCGACGCCCAGCCGCGCGAGCAGGTCGCGCACCGCCGGCAGGAGCTGGACCGAATGCTGTCGCTCCGACCGCCACGTCAACTCGCCGCGCAGCCACCCCTGCTCGCTCACGGCGATGGTCGCCCAGTCGCTTGCCGTGTCGATAGAAAGCTCCACCTCAGCCCCGCTTCCGACGCTTCGCCGGCACCGTCGCCAGTTGCTCAGCCAGCTCGACGTAGCGTGCGCCCTCCGGCTCCAGCGTCAGCTCCCGCGAGCGCGCCTCCAGCCAGCGCAGTCGCACCAGCAGTCGCTCGGCGGGCATCTCTGGCCAGGCGCGGTCGGGCCACTCGACCACCAGGACGCCGTCGGCCGCGTTCTCCTCTAGCGCCAGCTCCGCCACCTCCTCCGGCGCCTGCAGACGGTACAGGTCGGCTAGGTACAGTCGCAGCCGGCCCTGATACTCGTTCAGCAGGACGAAGGCCGAGCTCTTCACCGCTTGCTCAACGCCTAGGCCCTCACCGATGCCCTGCGCCAGGCACGTCTTGCCCGCGCCGAGCTCGCCCTGAAGCAGCACGACGTCGCCGGGCCGCAGGAGGCGCGCCAGCCGCCGGCCGACGCCGCGAGTCGCTGCCGGGCTATCGCTACGAAACGTGAACGGCGCCATGTCACGCCGGTCCGCCGGCGAAGTGGTCCCAGCCGCCGCTCGCGAAGCTTACCTCCTGCCCGCCCTCGTCGAAGAAGCGCACGCGGCGCTCCGCGTCCTCGACGAGCGAGCCGATGACGGTGATCGGCGTCGCGAAACGGCTGCGCACGCGGTCGACGACCGCCGCCGCGCCGGTGAAGAGCAGTTCGTAGTCCTCGCCGCCGCCGACGGCCATGGCCAGCGCCTCCCCCGGGAAGGTGCGCGCAAGGTGCTCGCTGACTGGGATGTCTTTTACCCTGACTACCGCGCCGACCGCCGACGCCTCGCAGACGTGGCGCAGGTCCTGCGCCAGCCCGTCGCTGATGTCGATAGCGCAGCGCACTCCCGCCCGGAGCAGCGCTTGCCCCAGCTCGACGTGCGGCCGCGGACGGAGCTGCGCCCGACGCAAGTACGCCGACGCTTCCGGGGAACAGGGAACTCTCTCCAGGATGAGCCGCAGCCCTCCCGCCGCGTTTCCCAGCGAGCCGGAAACCGCCACAAGGTCGCCGGCCTTCGCCTCATCGCGACGCAGCGTCAGCGGTTCGCCGCGCTGGCTTTCGCTGGCCCGTCCCGTCAGCGCGACGCTGATCATCGCCTCCGCCGCGCGCACGACGTCGCCGCCGGCGATCAAGACGCCGTACTCGTTGGCCGCCGCGCTCATCCCGCGATACAGCGTCAGCACGTCCTCGACGAGGAAGTCGGCCGGGAGCGCCAGCGTCACGAGCGCGTATTCCGGCGTCCCGCCCATGGCCGCGATGTCGCTGATGTTGGCGGTCATCGCCTTCCAGCCCAGGTCCTCCCAGCCGGAGACCTCGCGCGGGAAGTGAACGCCGGCGACGAGCGTGTCCGTCGTGGCCAGATGGGCTGTGGCGTTGCTCTGCCACAAGGCAGCGTCGTCGCCGATGCCGATGAGCAGCTTGGAGCGCGGGCCGAGCGCTTTCGACGCTGTCTGCTGCGCGCCGAGCTCCTCCCTGATCCGCTCGATGAGGCCGAACTCTCCCAATTCGGATACTTTCACGCTCTCGATTATACCGTCCGTCTTCCCCTCAACCAATCGCTCTCGGGGTGTCCGGGGGACACGCCTACCTAATATCAGGGCGCTTGGGCGGGCGTCTCCGTGGCTCAAGGACCTAGCAGAGGCTCACAAGGGGGCGTCACCGGGGGACAACCTGAGGTTGAGACTTAAGTAGGCGCGTTTGCGCTTGACTGTAGGTCTTTGCCAGCTCAGCATAGTAAGAGACGGCTGAGCCCAAGCGCACACCCCGCCTTCGTGCGCTTCCAGTGTCATCACCCGCTGGCGTTCCCTCAGCCGTCGTCCGTATTCTAAACCCGCCAGCAGCGCGCCTGTCAAGTAGAGCACTAACTAAGAACTTGACATAAGCGCACCCGAGGGCAGCCAACCTAAGACTCCGAGTGCGCTAGTTGCACGGGGCGCTGAGAGCCGACCGTGGGCGGTTCTTAGAGAGAGGTAGCGTAAGAAATCCGGGGAGTCGCCGGTTCGAATCGCTCACCGCCCTAGATTGACACGGCTGTCCGCCAGACCAGCACCGGAATGTGTGAAACTGTCCACGTGGGAACGCCCTGCGGGCACGCGCTCCGGGCTGCCGGTGTTCTGCTATCATGAAGAGCGTAGGCCCAGGCGTTCGACACTATCGACCGACATGCGCATTCTCATCGCCGCCGACATTCACGCCAACTTGGTCGCCTTCCAGGCCGTCCTGCGCCACGCCGAGGCCGATGGGCCCATCGACCACCTCTGGTGCCCGGGCGACATCGTCGGCTACGGCCCCGACCCCAACGCCTGCGTCGACCTCGTTCGCCAGGTCTCCCACCTCGCCATCGCCGGCAACCATGACTTCGCCGCCGTCGGCAAGATCGCCACCGTCGACTTCAACGACGCTGCCGCTCGCGCCATCGACTGGACAGCGCAGCAGCTCACCTATGAGGAGCGCCACTACCTGGAGATGCTGCCGGAGGTAGCTTACGAAGGGGACTTCACGCTCGTGCACGGCAGCCTGCGCGCGCCGCTCTGGGAGTACCTGCTGTCGCTGCCGGCCATGGAGGCGCAGTTCCGACTCATGGAGACCAAGTACAGCCTTGTCGGCCACTCCCACCTGCCGTTCCTCACCGAAGAAGGCAATGACGGCAAGGTCTGGACATCGGCCTGGCGGGACGGCGACCGCGTCAACCTTCCCGAGAGCCGCATGATCATCAACCCGGGCGCTGTCGGCCAGCCGCGGGACGGCGACCCTCGTGCCGCCTACGCCATGTACGATTCCGACGCTCGCACCATCACGCTCCACCGCGTCGAATACGACATCGGCGCCACGCAGGAGGAGATTCACGCCGCCGGCCTGCCGTCTTCCCTCGCCGACCGCCTCTCCTACGGCCAGTAGACGTTCTGGTTCGCAAGACCGCTGTATCTACCGCCGTTGCGAAGCCCGTTTCGCCAGTACTCCATGAGATAGGGTGAGGGTCTTCCCTTGCCCTCCAGGCGCAATGTAGTTATAGTAATGGTTAAAGAAATATAGTCGAACCTATAATTATGACAGGTGGAGACAATGAGAGTAGAGGATTTCGCTGGTAGCCCCACAGGCGACGTTCGCCGCCAGCCGACGGGCTATTCGGCGTTCATTCCAAGGACGCTGCCTCGTTCCCTGAGCCTAGCAGAAGAGACTGTCAATAGCCTGTCGGAAGCCGACCGGGCTCTCGGGACCCTGAACGGCATGGGCGAGACGTTGCCGAATCCCCATCTGTTAATCGTTCCTTTCACGCGGCGCGAAGCTGTTCTTTCGTCAAAGATCGAGGGAACTCAGGCCTCTCTCTCAGAGCTGTTCCAATTTGAGGCAGGGAATGAAACCGCCGGTTCTCCAGACGTCCGCGAAGTATCCAACTACGTCCGAGCGATGGAATACGGCCTTCAACGTCTCAAGGAACTGCCCATCAGCACTCGACTGGTTCGCGAGGTTCACGAGCAACTGCTCTGGGGCGTACGAGGTGAACACTACACGCCCGGGGAATTCCGAACCAGTCAGAACTGGATCGGGGCGCCGGGTTGTAAGTTAGATGAAGCGACCTTCGTCCCGCCTCCACCAAGCGAAATGATACCGTTGCTCAGCGATTGGGAGCAGTTTCTCAATGCTGGGTCTCGTTTTCCGCCGTTGGTAGAATGTGCCCTAATGCACTATCAGTTCGAAGTCATCCATCCGTTCTTGGACGGGAACGGTCGTGTCGGCAGATTGTTGGTGACGCTATACCTGGTTGCCCGTCAGCATCTTTGCCAGCCACTGCTCTACCTCAGCGCGTTCTTCGAATCCCATCGAGACGAGTACTATGAGGGGCTTTTGTCAGTAAGCCAGCGCGGAGATTGGGGGGGATGGCTGCGCTTCTTCTTGCGGGGCGTAGCCGAACAATCATGGGATGCCGTAAGACGCTCACGCAGCATACTGGGGCTTCAAGATAAGTACCGTCGTCAGCTCTATGACGCTAGGGCTTCCCGATCCTCGATCCGGCTTGTCGACATTCTCTTCCAATCTCCCGTGTTGACCGTGCCGCGGGCAATGTCGGCGCTCGGGATTACATATCCATCTGCAGCCAAAGCGTTACTCAATCTCGCCGAGGCAGGAGTCGTGGAAGAAATCAGCGCCGGGAAACGCGGGCGAACCTTCTGTGCCCGAGAGTTGGTCCGGAAGATTGAGGAGGGTCTCGGGGCTGATTAAAGAAATGGGATGAATCTTTAATAGGATGCGTGCCCACTATCGTCGACGTTAACAGTGAGAGGGATTTATCGATTTAGCCGTTGGGTAACGAGCTCAAGAACTCGACTGTGGGCGCTTATTAAAGAAATGCGCGCAAACTTCATTAACCTTGGTGGCAGTTATAGCGGGCAATAACAGATCAATTATCTAATCAATTGGGCGAGTCGCTCTGGAGAAGCGGTGGTTGATCGACGAGGGGAACACCCGCTCTTCTAGGCGGGCGCCTTCGTCCCGACGATGCTGCTCAATCGCTCCTGCACCGCCAACGCCTCCTCCACCATCCGGTCGATGAGCTCCTTGCACGTCGGCACGTCATGCACCAGCCCAACGCTCTGGCCCATGCTCACCAGGCCGTCTTCCATGTTGCCTGTGTCGACGACCGCCGGCCCCTGGTTCGAGATGAGCGGCAGCATCTCTTCCAGCGTCGCGCCCCTCTTCTCCAGCTCGACGACCTTGTCGACGACCGAGTTCTTCGCCAGCCGCGACGGGTTCATTATCGACTTCATGCAGTAGACGGTCTCCGTCTCGTTGGCGTGCACCATCCACTCCTTGAACGCCGCCTGCCCGCGACACTCCTTCGTCGCCATGAAGCGCGTCCCCATCAGCACGCCGTCCGCGCCCAGCGCCAGCGCCGCCATCAGCCCGCGACCGTCCGCGAACCCGCCGCCGGCCACCAACGGCAGCTTCACCGCGTCCGCCGCCGCCGGCGCCAGCACCAGCGACGTCACCTCGTCCATGCCCGGGTGCCCGCCCGCTTCGTGGCCGACGACACAGATCGCGTCGACGCCTAGGCGCTCCGCCGTCTGCGCGAACCTGACGCCCGGCACTTTATGCATTATCTCGACGCCGGCCGCGTGCAGAGGCGCCACGACCGCCGCCGGACTGCGCCCCGACGTCTCGACGACCGGTATCTTCTCGTCGATCGTCAGTTGCACCCACTCTTCGACGGGCTGCGGCCGTACCGACGCGAACAGGTTGATGTTCAGGCCGATGGGCTTGTCAGTGAGGTCTTTCGCCTTGCGGACATCTTCCCTGAGCTCTTCGATGGTCGGGTAGGTGGCCGCCGTCAGGAAGCCCAGCCCACCGGCGTTCGCCACCGCCGCGATGAGCTCCGCTCGCGCTACCCAGAACATGCCGCCGCAAAGAATCGGGTATTTGATGCCAAACAGCTTGGTGATGCGCGTCTCAAGCATTTCCTTGCCTCCCGCTGAACGCCGAGGATTTCAGCCATGTCGATGCCCTTAGCCTAGGGGCTTGGCTGGAAAAGGGCAATCTTGGGCGGCCAGCGGTGACGCGATCGAAGAGCCGGAGACTAGCTGCGTCGCCTCACGACGTGCCAGCCAGCGACCGCAGCTGTTACAGCCGTCGCTGTTGCCAGACCAACCCATATCCCGACCATCGCGTCGGGCGGGCCCGACGGCTCGCTGGAGGCATCAGCGAGCGCGGCGGGTGGCACCAGCACCTTCCCGCCTACGGATCCAACCACCGGATGCGGCGTCGGCGTCGCGGTTGGAGGAAGCGCGGGGTCCTCGATGACCGTAACGGTGTGGTTTAGAGGATTGGTCACGTAGACGTGGCCTGTCGTGGGGTTCACCGCGACGCCGAAAGGCCCCGAGCCCCCCGAGACAGACCCAACTATCGCGTTGCTTCCCCCATCGATGATAGAGACGGAGTTGTCGCCGTAGTTTGCGACGTAGATGCGATTCGTGACGGGGTTAACAGCGACACCGCCTGGTGCTCCATTCAGAGGGATTGTGGTCAACACTGTATTAGTCACACCGTCTATGACGTAGATCCCGTAGTCTGTCTCACCACTCGTCCAAATGGAAAGAGCGGCATAAACTCGATTCGTGGCAGGGTTCACGGCAATTGCATCCGCTCCCGTTCCAGCCGGGATCGCTGCAATTTGCGTGTTTGTGCCGCCATCGACCACATGGACGCTGCCGCTGGTTCCTGCAGGCAGGTTGCCGCAGGGACAGCTCGTGCCGAACGTGATACAGCTGCAAAGGGTTTCGAAGCTGCTGCTGCTGTTATTGGCAACGTATATCCGATCAGACACAGGGTTTACGGCAACGGCAGAAGGCCTTACGTCCGCGGCGAACGGAACCATGGCCAGCCAACTGTTGATTTCGCTATCGATCACCGACAGGTCGTGGCTGTTCGCGTTGCATGTGTAGAGCCGGTTGCTTGTTTGATCCAAATCTAACCAGGAAGGTGATAGCCCTTCAGTCGGGATGGTCGTGACGAGCGTCTTGGTGTCACCATCAATAACCGACACGTCGTTGCTGTTCAAGCCAACAGTGTAGACGCGGTTCGTGGAGGACTCCACGGCCACTGCTAGCGGCGACGAAGCCAGCGCAACTGTCCCCTCGATTGCGTTCGCCGCCCCGTCGATGATGGACACGCTGCTACCGAGGCCGTTCGCCGTGTAGACGCGGTTCGTGACGGGGTTGACGGCCACGCCAACGGGTCCGAAGCTGCCTCCATCGACGGGAATCGTGGCGATGACGACGGGGCCACCGTCGGCGGCGCGGGAGACAGAGCCCGCCTTGTGGAACACGGGGAGCAGGAAGGAAAGCAGTCCGGATGCGAGGACTGCGGCGAGTACCAGTCTGAGCTTCATCGCGCAGCCTCCCTGTTCGCCGGAGGCGCGAGTGGGCAGGAATCAGACAAGAGCCACCAGCCGCGCCAGTATAGCACGCGCGCAGCGTTTGTCAAGGGGCATAGTCGTTCATAATATGACTATCGGGGACGGCGCGTCGGATCCGAGGGTGTCCCTCAGGGCGCTAGCGGACCACCGCCAACCTGCTCTTCGCCTCAACACTCTCCCCATGAAGAGCGGCGTTGAGGACGTCGTCGACGTGGTCCGCCAGCACGAATTCTATCTCCTGGCGGACTTCGGGAGCAATCTCGTCCAGGTCGGGCTCGTTGTCTCGTGGCAGGACGATCCTTTTGATCCCCGCGCGGTGAGCCGCCAGCACTTTGTCCCTGATCCCACCGACCGGCAGCACCTTCCCCCGTAGCGTTATCTCGCCTGTCATCGCGGTGTCTTTGCGCACCGGTCGACGCGTCAACGCCGAGACCAGCGCCGTCGCAATCGTCACGCCTGCGGAAGGGCCGTCCTTCGGCACCGCGCCGGCAGGGACGTGGATGTGCATGTCGCAGTTGTCGAAAGCGCCTGGCTCGATCCCCAGGTCGTCCGCGCGACTCCGCGCATACGTGACCGCCGCCTGCGCCGACTCCTGCATCACGTCGCCGAGCTTGCCCGTGAGCGTCAGCCGCCCCTTGCCCGGCACGCACGTCGCCTCGACGTAGAGGATGTCCCCGCCGAAGGGCGTCGCCGCCATCGCCGTTGCCACGCCAACCTCGTCCTCCTCCGCCGCGACCTCCCAGTGAAAACGCCTCTGCCCCAGGGACTTGGCCAGCGATTCCGGCGTCACCGTCATCGCCTCCGTCGAGCCGCGCACCACCTCTCGCGCCGCGACGCGGCAGATCGTCCCGATCTCGCGCTCCAGGTTGCGCACTCCCGCCTCGTGCGTATAGCTGCGGATGATCTCCAGCAGCGCGTCGTCCGTTATAGTCAGAATGCCCGGCTGCAGCCCGTTCTGCTCCATCTGACGCGGTGCCAGGTAGCGTTTCGCTATCTCCAGCTTCTCGTGCTCCGTGTAGCCCGGCAGCTCGATGATCTCCATCCGGTCGAGCAGCGGCGGCGGGATCGTGTCGAAGATGTTAGCCGTCGTGATGAACATGACCTTCGACAGGTCGAACGCTACGTCCAGGTAGTTGTC
>JBEKKV010000059.1:0-8916 GCA_050010555.1 Dehalococcoidia bacterium | reverse complement strand
ATGACCCCCGCTCTGCAACGGTCTCTGGTGGACCAGAGGGCAATCGGTCTATCGCACTCCGGATCGGGAGGCATGCCTCCCGATCCCCACAAAGAATACAACGACCGTAAAGATACAAGGGGTTTCCCCTCTGCCGGCCGAAGGTCCGCCCCTGGAGGAGGTTCCAAGGGGTGTCCCCTTGGCCCCAACAAAACGCTCCTGGGTGGGCGGCCAAAGGCCAGCCTCAGGAGGGGTGGGAAGAATGACGCCCGTATTGGGGTTAATAGGCCCAACGCCTAGTTGTGGATCTCCACCCTCATGTTCGGCGCCCCGAACAGCCAGAAATACTGCGCGTCGTGAAGCTGCAGCCCAACGCAGCCGTGGCTAGTCGGCGTGTTGCCGTACACTTCCTCCGGACGCCAGTAGTTGAGGTGGATGGCGTTCCCCATCCGGTCGAAGTACTGCGTGAAGAGCACGCGCTGGACGTCATATGTCGCCTGCGCCGGCGAATAGCCCGCCTGCGTCGCCGTCATATCCACCGACGCCACGCGCCCGTCCGGCTCTATGTGATGTGTCCCCTGCGGCGTCGGAAAGTCCGCGCTGCCCGATGTCGCCAGCGCCATGTGGATCGCATTGTTGCCGATCATGGCCGTCACCGTCTGATTCGTCAGATTGACGTCGATCCACTTCTCCGCGCCGCCGGGGTTTATCGTCGGCGACGTCTCGCCCGGCAGCAGCGTGAACACGAACGCCCCGTAGATGTAGCTGCCGTCGTCGAGACGGTACCAGTCGGTCGTCCATTCCGGGATCGACGACACCCACGTCTGCGACCCGATCAGCCAGTTCTCACCCTTCACGAGGGCGGCGATCTTCAGCGTCTGGCCGTCGTACACGGTGCCCGTGGGCGGATTGACCGTCGAAGGGTCGCCGCGCAGCCGCACCGGCCCGCCGACGACAATGCTCGTGCCCGCGACGAGCTGCGTTCCTGGAACAGGCGCTGCGGTTGGGACCAGCGTGTCAGCGGGCGGCGGCCCATCCGTCGGGACGGGCAGAGGCGTAGACGTGGCCGACGAGTGGAGGGGCAACCGGTCGCAGCCGGCAACCAGACCGATGCCGACCAGCGCGGCCGCCAGCAATAACCCGACCAGGACAAATCCAAAGCGATAGCTTCTCGCTGGTTTCCTAATGCTCATCGAACCGCCCTGGAAACCATCAACTCACTTCAATACAACGCATTTCGGCCCGAAAAGATTCCCTTCGGTTTCCAGCCTACTCGCCCACGATCTGCGCGATCACGTCCCGACGCCGCGGCCGAACGTCGAAGTCCACGTGCACTATCTGCTGCCACGTTCCCAGCGTCAATACGCCGTCCACGAACGGCACCGCCAGCGACGGCCCCAGCAGCGAAGCCCGCACGTGGCTGTGGCCGTTGCCGTCGCCCCAGCGCTCGTTGTGGCGATAGTAGCGGTCCTGCGGCGCCACCTCGTCGAACACCTGCTGCAGGTCGGCGATCACGCCCGGCTCGAACTCGATCGTCGTCAGCGCGCTCGTCGAGCCCGGGCAGAACAGCGTCACGACGCCCGCCTTCGCGCCCGACTCGCCGACGGCCCGCGCCACCGCCTGCGTGATGTCCTGCGTATCACCGTTCCCCCGCGTCTCCAGACGAATTCGCTTCGTGACCACCATCTGTCATTCCCTTCGCTCACGCCTATTGCTTCCCTGCCACACTATCGTACACCGCCGCCCTTGTGACGGGCAAGGGGATCGGCCGGCGTCTGCCCTTCCCCTATTGTGCTACTGCTATAATGCGACGAAACCTAGGAGACGCGGCTGTGACGAAGATGAACCTGGTCGAAAGCCTGCTCGTCATGAGCCCCTTCCGCGCCCTGCTCGCCCGCGGCGAGGTCGAAGCCCTCTTGCGCTGGGCGAAGCTTCCCGCCGATGCGACGGTACTCGACCTGGGCTGCGGCCCCGGCATCGTCAGCGTCCGTCTCGCCCGCGAAGCGCAACCGCGCCTCGTCGCCGCCTTCGACCTCGACGCCGCAATGGTGAAGCGCGCCCGCCGTCGAGCCAAAGGCCTGCCCGTCGCCCCGCTCGTCGCCGACGCCACGCACATGCCCTTCGCCAACGCCCTCTTCGACGCTGTCTTCGTCGTCGGCGTCCTCCACCACGTCCCCGACTGGCGGGCGGCTTTCCCGGAGGTCGCGCGCGTCCTCAAGCCGGGCGGGCGATTCTGCTTCGCCGAGCCGTCGCGTCGCTACCTGATGCTCGTTTACCGCCTCCTGCCGCACCTACGCGACGCAATGTTCAGCGCCGACGAGTGGCGCTCGGCGCTCGCGGACGCGTCACTACAATTCGAAGGGGAGTTTCACCGGTTGCCGCTGTGGGACATCTGCGGCGTCGCGACCAAGCCCTCTTGATCGCGCTAGATCGCGTGGGATATTAGCGGGCGTGGCCCGTCACGCGCGCATACGCCCGAAGCGCCCGCTCCGGACTCGGGAACGTCGGTACCCCGCGCGCCGCAAACGCCTGCTCGTACGGCATCTCGCCGCCCACCGACGACTGCATGATCGGCTTGCCCGTGCGTTGCGATATCCCTTCGATCGCTTCCGCAAACGAATCCAACGAGCCCACAGCCGTCGAACCGCCGATCGTCAGGATCGCGTCGACGCCGGGGTCCAGCGCCGCCGCCTCCGTTGCCCGATAGTACATCTCCACCGCGCCCAGAACCACGAGCCCCATGTCGATGGGGTTGCGCACGCTCGTGCCGGCCAGCGGAATGATGCCCCGCAGCACCTCTTGTGTGCCCGCGCTCAGTTGCGCCAGCTCCAGCCCGTTCTCGTCGACGGCGTCGGAAGCGGAGACCGCAGGCCCGCCCGGACCCGCCAGAATCGCGACCCGCCGGCCGCCATCCCGCGGTATCAGGTGAGCGGCCACCAGCAGGTCCAGCGTCTCGTCCAGGTCGTGCGTCGCCATTGCGCCCGCCTGCCGCAGCATCGCCGACCACACGCGCGACTCGCCGGAAAGCGCGCCGGTATGGGAGTGCGCCGCCTTCGCGCCGGCGCTCGTCCGACCTGCCTTCCAGATGATCACCGGCTTGCGCGACGCCGCCTTTTGTAGCGCCCGGAACAGCCGCGGACCCTCCTTCGCGCCCTCCAGGTAAGAGCCGATTACCGTCGTCTCCGGGTCATCGGCGAAGAACTCGAAAAAGTCGGCGGCGCACAGGTCGGCCTGATTGCCGATGCTGACGACCTTGCTGTACGCCAGCCCTCGGTTATGGCCGATGCCGATCACGAAGGTGCACAGCGAGCCGCTCTGCGAGACGAAAGCGATGTTGCCGATCTCCGCCGGCAGGCCTGGGAACATCGAAAGCCCCGTCTTCGGCACAAAGACCGACATGCAGTTCGGGCCGAGAAGTCGCAGCGGCCGCGGTCCGCTTCGCGCTGCCGCCAGCAGCTCCGCCTCTCGCTGCCGTCCTTCCTCCGTGCCCGCCTCCGAGAAGCCGGACGTGAACAGCGCCGCAACCTTCACGCCCTTCGCCGCGCACTCCCGCACCACTTCGACAGCCGACTCGACGGGCACCACGAGGATCGCCAGGTCCGGCGTCTCCGGCAGAGCCGTCACCGACGGATAGCAGCGCAGTCCCAGCACTTCGTCGGCGTGCGGATTTACGGGATAGATCGGCCCTTTGTAGCCGGGGTGCTGCAGCCCCTGGAGAAAGATCTGGCCCACCTTCGGGCCGCGCGGCACGCCCACCACGGCGACAGACCGGGGATCGAAGAGGGCCTGTGCCGGGAAGTCGTTATGGTCCGTCATAACCGCCTGTACGCAAAGTTTCGCCCATTATGCCACGGTCCCCCCGAATGGCGATACGCCAAGGGTACCGGACCCGCCTGCGTTACTGTGCCTCCAAACTTCTTCAAGACGCTTCTGGGCGGGCGGCCAAAGGCCCGCCTCAGGAGGGGTGGGAAGACAGACATGAATGTTGCCATCCGCGGCAGCGGCAGGGTGGCAACCCGCCCTTGGCCGCGTGACGCGGGATGATGCTATACTCGAACCGTAACGCGCGGCATCCGTCGAGAGGTCGCGCGGCTTGAAATCTATGCCGTACACCCACATCGAACAAATACCGTCGCTGCGCAACCCGCTGCTCGTCGCCGCCTTCGCCGGCTGGAACGACGCCGCCGAGTCCGCAACCACGGCCGCGCGCCTCCTAGTCGAAAAGTGGTCCGCCGAGCGCTTCGCCGACATCGATCCCGAGGAGTTCTACGACTTCACGAGCACCCGGCCCACCGTCTCCGTCGGCCCCGACCACCAGCGCAGCCTCACCTGGCCCAGCAACTCCTTCTTCTACCACGTCGATCCCGCCCTCGAACGCGACGTCGTCGTCCTGGTGGGCGTCGAGCCGCAGCTCAAGTGGCGCGCCTTCACCGCCGAAATCATGGACGTGGCGCAACAGTGCGATGTCGGCATGATCGTCACCCTCGGCGCCATGCTCGGCGACGTTCCGCACACCCGCGAAGTGCCGCTCATCGGCTTCGCCACCGACCCGCAGCTTCTGGAGCGGCTTCGCGCCCTCCACGTCGGCCCGACGCGCTACCAGGGGCCTACGGGCATCCCCGGCGTCATCCACGACGCCTGCCTCCAGGCCGACCTCCCGGCCATAAGCCTCTGGGCCAGCGTGCCGCACTACCTCGGCATCAGCCAGAACCCGAAGGTCGCGCGCGCGCTCGTTGCCACCGTTGATGCCCTCTTTACCCTCGGACTCGACTTCGACGACATCGACCGCGCGGTGGAGCGCTTCGAGCAGCAAGTGACTGCAATCATTGGCACCAACCCCGAGGCGGCGATGTACCTGCAGGAGCGCGAACGTCGCGCCGCCGCCGCCGACGAGTCGTCGGATGATGCCGACCTGCCGCCGCTGCCGCCCAGCGAAGTGCTGATCAAAGACCTCGAGGATTTCCTCAAGCGCCGCCGTCACCAGGAAGGCCACTGACGCGGCGACGCCCTCCGCTGGCGGGCCGCCGCTTGCGGGTCCCCGCTAGCGGGTCTCCGCCTCCTCCTGTAGACTGAGGCCGTGCTAGTTCGTCGCCTGACCCTCGACAACTTCCGCAACTACCGCCGCCTGGAGCTCGACCCGCCGGCCGGCCTGCTGCTCTTCCTCGGCGAAAACGCCCAGGGCAAGACCAACCTCCTCGAAGCCGTCCACCTCCTGTCGACGGTCCGCTCCCCCCGAACAACCAGCGATGGCGACCTCATCAACTGGAACGCCGAAAGCCCGGCCGTCGCCCGCATCGTCGCCGAAGCCGAGCGCCTCGCCGGCCCCGTCCGCGTCGAAATGGCGGTCCGCGGCTTCGTCAGCACAGAGCCCATCGCCTCCCGCGCCGGCAAGCGACTCCGCGTCAACGGCGCCCCCAGGCGCGCGGCGCAGGTCGTCGGCCAGATAAGCTCGGTCTTCTTCACCCCGCAGGACCTCGACCTCATCGGCGGGCCGCCCGCCCTCCGACGCCGCTACCTCGATATCGCCCTCTCTCAGGTCGACAGCCGCTACTTGAGCTCCCTCCAGGAATACGCCCGCGTCATGCTCCAGCGAAACGCCCTCCTGCGACGCCTCCGCGACGGCCTTGCCCGCCCCGACGAGCTCTCGTTCTGGGAAGCGCGCATGGCCGAAACCGGCGCCCACATCGCCCGCGCCCGCGCCGAATCGACCCGCAGCCTGGCGACGCTTGCCGCCGAAGCGCACGTCGCCCTCAGCGGCGAGCGCGAAGAGTTGCGCCTCGTCTACGAGCCCCGCCTGGGACGCGACTGGACCGCCGCCGACCTCCTCGGCAAGGACGAAGGCGAGCTCGCCGCCGCCTTCCTCGAAACGCTGTCCCGCTCGCGCCCGCAGGACGTCGCCGCCGGCGCATCGCTGTGGGGCCCTCACCGCGACGACCTGTTGTTTCTCCTCGACGGCCGTCCCGCCGCCGCGTTCGCCTCGCGGGCGCAGCGCCGCACCGCCGCCCTCGCCCTGCGACTCGCCGAGGCCCGCTTCCTCCACGCCTCCACCGGCGACCGCCCCGTCCTCCTCCTGGACGACGTGCTCTCCGAGATGGACGAGACGCGCCGCCGCGGCGTGCTCGACGCCCTCGCCGGCTTCGATCAGGTCTGGATTACGTCAGCGGAAGAGGAATACGCGCTAGAGGCCCTGCCGGACGCCCGCGTCTTCACCGTCAAGGCGGGAGAAGTGTCGCCCGGCTAGGCGGCCGAACAGCTCGTTCTTCGCCTTTGGCACAACGACGGTCAGCGCCCGCGGCACGACCCGGATGACCTGCGGCGCGAGGCCCAGGACCTCGCCGTCCACCTGGCCCTCCAGCGGCGACGGCGTCGAGAGCCGCACCTCCCGCACCCGCCGGTACTCGATTCCCGGAGCGCTGTCTTGCTGGTGCGTCAGCACGCGTAGCCAGAGGCCAACCTTCCGCGCCACGCTCCCGCCAGTGAACGCGTACATGTCGAGAAGCCCGTCATCCACCACGGCGTGATGCGTGATATTGACCAGTCCACCGTACGACCGCGTATTGCCCGCCACCAGCCAGAACAGGTTGACTTCCGCGGTCTCGCCCTCGATCGTCAGCGACACGGGCTGCGGCCGAAAGCGCGCCCCGTCCGCCAGCGCGTATGCGACGTACGCCACGGCGCCGAATCGGCGCTTCAGCCCTTCCGGCACGTGCCCGACGACGTGCCCGTCCACGCCGATGCCCGCCATCAGAAGAAAGTAGCGCGACTCCCCCGCAGCCGACTCGACGACGCCCAGGTCCACGCGTCGCCGCCGTCCCTCCTTCAGCAGCCGCACCGCCGCCAGCGGATCGCGCGGAATCCCGACCTCCTTCGCCCACACGTTCGCCGTGCCGCCGCGGATGACCGCCAGAGCCGTCTCGCTACCCGCCAGCCCGTTCGCCACCTCGTTGACGGTGCCGTCGCCGCCGCAGGCAATCACGACGTCGCATCCCGACCCCGACGCCTCGCGCGCCACCCCCACGGCGTCGCCCTTTCGCTGCGTCAGGACGAACTCCGTCTGCCAGCCTTCCGCCTCCAGCCGCGCAGACGCGAGGCGCAGCACGTCAAGAGGCGGCGCGCCTCTAGCGATGGGATTAATGACGAACAGCGAGCATGGCGCCACCGAAACTGCCTCCGATGCGCATCCTCTCGCTATCGGCGGCTACGAGCAACGGCAGCGGCTTCAGGGGGCCGCCGGCGCGGGCGGCTCGGCGAGCGCTTCGATATCGACTTCCCGTCCCAGGATGATCAGCCGGTCGTCCCGCTCCACAACCGTATTGCTCGCCGGGCCGACGACAATCTTTCCGTCCGGCTTCTGGACCGCCAGCACGACAGCGTTTGCGCGTTCCTTGACCGCCTCATCCAGCGTGCAGCCGGCCAGGCACGACTCCGGCGTCGCGACCAGCTCAGCGACCATCCGCTCCTCCGGCCGCCCGCCCGTGAGCGTATCGATGAAGTCCAGCACCAGCGGTTGCAGCGCCGAGAGCGCCATTCGCCTGCCGCCGATCTGGTACGGAGAGATGACCCTGTCGGCGCCGGCGCGACGCATCCGCTCGATGTTCGCGGGATGGCCGGCGCGAGACACAACCAGCACCTGCGGGTTCAACGCCTTCGAGGTGAGCGTGATATACGTGTTGCCGGCGTCGGAGTCGGAGGCGGCGAGCAGGCCGCGGGCGTGCTCAATCCCCGCCTCGACGAGCACGGCGTCGAGCGAAGCGTCGCCCTGGATGAGCAGGAACTCGCGCTGCCTGGCGCGTTCAATGGATTCGGGGTTGGACTCGATTACGACGAACGGGATGTCGCGCTCCTTGAACTCGCGCCCTATCTCCTCGCCGACGCGACCGAACCCGCAGAGTATGTAGTGATTGCGCAGCGCTTGAATCTTCGCTTTCATTCTTCGCACTCCCCAGGCCTCGCCCAGCTCGCCTTCGATTACCAGCGTAACGACGCCGACCAGTATGTACAGCGCCGTACCGACGCCCAGAATGATCAGGAACATCGTGAAAATGCGCCCGCCGCCGCTGAGCGGATGCACCTCCTGGAAGCCGACGGTCGTGATCGTTATCACCGTCATGTAGAGGGCGTCGAGAAAGCTCCAGCCCTCGATGGTGGTGTAGCCCGCCACGCCCGTGGCCAGCAAGAGCAGCAGAAGAAGGATTCCGAATTCGAGTCGACGCCAGGCGCTCATGTCGCTACCTTTGCTGCTCCGCCAGGGAGCAGCCTCAATAGATCATCGGCGCTGACCTATCGGCGCGCAAGCCTCCTGGGCTTAAGTGGGGGTGCAGGAGGCTCTGCCCCCTGCCGGCCAAAGGTCCGCCTCAGGAGGAAGGGTCTTGGGGGTGTCCCCCAAAGATTCAAGCGACAGGCCGCTAGCCGTCCGAAGGACGCGCGACGTGGCCGACACACCGGAAGGCTAAACGGCGGCTACATCCACGAGACGTGGTGGACGATCTCGCCATCGTGCCACTCCGGGTCCGCCTCCATCAGCGCCCGCAGTTTCTGGAAGCGGGCGTCTTGCTCGGGGTTGTCCGCGTTCGCCATGTATTTCGCCTTGTCGGCGAAGACCGCGACCAGGTAGTACTCGTTAGGGTCGCCGTCCATCCGGTACAGATAATCGGAGATAGCGCCCGGCACCTTCAACTCGTCGAACTCACGCAGCAGTCCCGATAGCTCTGCTTCCTTCCCTGGCTTCAGACGCATCCGCGCTACGGTTCCGTACATCTTTCGTCTCCTTTCGATGAGGCAATCGAATTACCTGATCGTAGGAAAGGGACGTGCGCTGCCCGTGCCACGCGCTCAGCCGGCCATGAAAGATGCGTGAAGAATAGCGACATCCTCCTATGGGGTCGAACGTCTCTGCCCAGCCCCTCTTGACAAACTCAGTACATATGTTCTATTATG
>JBEKKV010000058.1:0-9167 GCA_050010555.1 Dehalococcoidia bacterium | reverse complement strand
ACTCCGCCTGCCCCATCGTCGCCATCGACGACCGCTATCTCGGCCCGGCGGCGCTGGCCAAGGCCTATCGCTTCTGCCACGACCCCCGCGACGACGCCCGCTCCGAGCGCTTGTCGCGTCTGGCCGACGAGCACGCCCTCTGGCGCTGTCACACCATCTTTAGTTGCGCCGAGTGGTGTCCGAAGAACGTCAACCCGACGGAAGCTATCCAGAATCTAAAGAAGCTGGCGCTCTTGAAGCGCCTGCGGCTGCTCCGCTAGGCCGAGGGAGACAGATGTACAAACCGGCAGACGCGCAGTTTCAGGCCAGGGCCCTGCGGACCGGCACGGCGGCGTGGGCCCTCCAGCGGCTTTCCGGCCTCTTCCTCACGCTCTACCTGGTCATCCACCTCATCGTTATCGGCACCGTCGTGCGCGGCGAGACCAACTTCGACAAGCTGCTCTCGAACTTCGAGAAAACGCCGTTTCTCATTCTCGACGCCGGCCTTGTCGGCATTGTGGCCTTTCACGGCCTGAACGGCCTGCGGCTGATCCTGATGGACTTCGCGGTCGGCCTGCGTTTCCAGAAGGTTCTCTTCTGGCTTTCGTTCGCGCTCGCCGTGGGCGTATTCATCGGCACAGTCGTAGCCGTGCGCAATCTTCTCTAGGGGACAGGGAGCGAATGGCAACGCAAACGACGGAGACTCAGGGCAACGCGGCGCTGCCGCTGGCCGAAGGGCCCTGGCAGGCCGTCGGCTCCGGCTTCTGGGCGTGGCTGCTGCAGCGCGTGACGGCCATCGGCCTCGTCGTCCTCCTGCCGATTCACATCGTCATCAACCACCTGGTGAACATCTCGAAGGTCGAGAGCGGCGCCCTGCCCGGCCTCGTCGTCTTCTCCAACGTCGCCGAGCGCCTCGAGACGCCGGCCTACTGGGTCGTCGACGTCCTGCTGCTATCGTTCGCCCTCTACCACGGCCTGAACGGCGCGCGCAACGTCTTGATGGACTACGGCCTCCGCGGAACGGGCGAGAAAGTCGTCACGACGGGCCTGTCGCTGCTGGGAGCCGTCGCCTTCGTTTTCGGCATCGTCGCCCTCGCCTCCTTCATCGACTAGGCCTCCCGGTACGCCGTTATCGCTGTTCCTTGACAAACCTTCGCGGACGGTCTATTCTTGCCTGGCTGCGATCCCTGACGGGACTGACGCCCCCCGGACAAGACTGATGACGCTTGCTGGAATGATTCTCCGACTGGTGATTGGGCCGCTCGCCGTGTTGTTCATTGCCCTGCTGACGATCATTCTCCTTCTCCAGACCAAACCCGGGACGTCCCCCGACCACAGGCCACACGTGATTGCCGACTTTAGGACGGGTCCAGGCCAACAGTTTCCCAGCGGCATAGCCATTGATGCTGCCACGAATCGCATCTACGTCGCGAATGAGATTGCCAATACCGTTTCTGTCATCGACGGTGCCAGCAACGCGATCATTGCCACGGTACCAGTCGGAAGTGACCCCGTCGGTACCGCCTTCGACCCCAACGCCAACCGCATCTATGTGGCGAACCGTGTTAGCAATGACGTCTCCGTCATCGACACCTCCAATAACACAGTGATCGCTACCGTGCCTCTCGGATGGATGCCTTTGGAAGTAGCTGTGAATCCCAACACCAATCGCATCTATGTGACTAGCTCCGACGGCCTGTCCGTCATCGACGGAGCCAGCAACGCCACGCTCGCAACGATCTCGGTGGGAAGCTATCCATTGAGCGTTGCCGTTAACACCCGCACTAACCGTATTTATGTGGCGGACTTCTACGGCCGCAAAATCTCCGTCATCGACGGCGCCAGCAATACGATCCTCACCACCGTGACCCCTGGCGGTTCCCCAAATGGCATTGCCGTCGACTCGTCCAGGAACCTCGTTTATGTGGCCAACACCGAAAGCAATACGGTCTCTATCATCGGCGGCAGCAGCGTCATCGGCGGCATAACGGTCACAGACTATCCCATCGGCGTGATCGTCAATTCGATGGCGAACCGCATCTACGTGGCGAACTCTGGCAGCGACAGCGTCTCCGTTGTAGATGGCGCTAGCAGTGGGAGCGTCATCGCCACCGTGGCGCTGGAGGGCCACCCTTTCGCCATGGCCGTCAACCCCAATACGAACCGCATCTACGTGGCCAACAGCAGAGATGGCACGATATCAGTGATCGAAGACAGCTTCACGGAGAAAGGGGGCTGGCGAGCTGCCGCGTATGCGGCCCTCCTTGTCGGCCTGGTTGCCGTCGTCGCGCTAGTCCGAGCTGGGGAATCGCATGCGATACGGCGGCTCAAGACTCGTCGCGACTAGCGGACGGTTCGGAGAATTGCTGCGGTCTAACTCCCGCCGGCGTTCGATCCCTCCGCCGCAGCATATCGAACTCTAACTGGCTTGTCCGCCTGAACTTTCGTCGCCGCTAGCATCACGAACCAGTGATTCGTGAAGACCTGCCCCTGCTTCTCCACCACGTTCATCGCCAGCCGCTGGTCCGCGTCCAGAGTTCCGACGATCTCGACGATGCGCGCCACCCGCCCTGGCGCTACGTCCGCCGTCAGCGAGGAAAGAGGTCGCAGCTCCGCGTACGTCGATACGGCGTTTACCTTGAACCGCGCCTCCTCCAGCATGCTAACCCATTCCCCCGGCCGGTACTCGCGCACGTGCGACGCATCGTGCAGCGCGTCGAGTTCGTTCATCGTCGCGTCGACGAAGTCATCTTCGGGCACGCTGCGATCATCGATTATCAGGCGGCCGCCCGTGGCAAGCACGCGGTTCATCTCACTCAGCGCGCCCGTGACGTCCGAGAAGTGATGCGCCGCGCGGCGGCACGTCACGACGTCGAACGCCTGATCAGCGAACGGAAGGTTTGCCGCGGCTGCTAGGGCGAACTCCACATTCCTCAAACCGTTTCGATCTTGAAGCCGGCGCGCCTCGTCAATCATCTGGCGCGTGATGTCGACAGCCGTGACGCGGGATACGAAGGGGGCGAATGCGAAGGCGGTGTGGCCGGCGCCCGTGCCGATGTCCAGCACCCTGGCACGGCGCTGTGGATCAGCCAGCGCGACGAGTTTGCGTAAGGTCGACTTGTTGGTGTGAGTCCGGCTGGTGACGTAACTTGACGCGCGCCGACCGAAGACCTGTTGCGCGCTGCGCTCGGTATTTCCCGCCGCCGGTTTGTCGACGCTACGATCCGCCGCCGTTCGACCCCTCCGCTTTCTCTCCCACCGGCACGTAGCTCCCCAGCCGCTCGCGACGCTGGTAGCGCGCCTTCCCTTGCTCCAGCAGGTCGTTCCCCTCGATGTCGTTAACGACGATGGCCGGGAAGTCCTCCACCTCCAGGCGGCGGACCGCCTCCGTGCCCAGGTTCTCGTAAGCGACGACCTCCGCGCTCTTGATCCGCTTCGATAGCAGCGCGCCCGTTCCGCCGACCGCCAGGAAGTAGACGGCGCGGTTCTTCTTGAACGCCTCTCGCGTCTTGCGGTCGCGGCCGCCCTTGCCGATGGCGCCCTTGAGCCCGGCTTCGAGGAGTCGCGGTGTGTACGGGTTCAACCGCATCGACGTCGTCGGTCCGGCGGCGCCGATAACGCGGCCCGGACGCGGCGGCGTCGGCCCGACGTAGTAGACAACCTGGCCGCGGATGTCGAACGGAAGCGGCTGGTTCCTGTCCAGCGCCTCGATGATCCGCTTGTGGGCGGCGTCGCGCGCGGTGTAGATAACGCCGGTCAGACGCACGTGGTCACCGGCCTTGAGTCCGGCAATCGCCTCGTCGGTAAGCGGCAGACGTATCGGAATGCTCACGTCGTTCCTCCCTACAGCTCTGCTTCCTTCACACGGGCGCTGTGGCACTGCATGTTGACGGCGACCGGCAGCGCGGTGATGTGCGTCGGGTAGCTCTCGACGTGCACCGCCAGCGCCGTGTTGATGCCGCCGACCGCCTGCGGCCCGAGTCCGAGCGCGTTCACCTTCTCCAGCAGCTCGCGCTCCAGGTCCGCGGTCTCGGTGTCGCTGTTCGGCATGCCGACGCGACGCGTGATCGCCTTCTTCGCCAGCAGCATGCAGTGCTCCGCCGTCCCGCCGATGCCGACGCCGAGGACCAGCGGCGGACACGGGTTGCCGCTCGCCTCTTCCACCGCCCGCAGCACGAAATTGACGACGCCCTCGCGTCCCTGGCCCGGCAGAAGGATCGTCATCCGGCTCATGTTCTCGCAGCCGCCGCCCTTGGGCATGACCTTCACCTTGAACGCATCGCCGGGCACGAGGTCGACGTGAACGACGGCGGGCGTGTTGTCGCCGGTGTTCTTGCGGGCGGAGAACGGCTGCGTCACCATCGACCTCCGCAGGTAGCCTTCCGTATACGCCTTCGCGACGCCCCGGTTCACCGCCTCGTCGAGCGCCCCGCCGGCGATATGCACCTCCTGCCCGATCTCGACGAAGACAACCGACGTGCCGGTGTCTTGACAGAGCGGGATCATCTCCGCGGCGGCCAGCTTCGCATTCTCCAGTATCTCCTCCAGCACCTGCCGTCCCAGAGGCGACTCCTCGCTGTCGCGGGCGCGCTCCAGCGCGGCGACCACGTCCGCCGGCAGGTTGTGCGTCGCATCGACGAAGAGCTCCGCCACCTTCTCGCTTATCTGGTCAACATGAACGTCTCTCATAGAATGCCCTTCTTAATATCCGGATCGAACGTGCTTTCCGGCACCGATCGTTTGATGCAATTCTTGCGTCTTGCCTGCGTTCGCGGGGCGCTCGGGTTGCCGAGCGCCCTCAACACCACGCTCCGAACGTCGTCGCCTACAGCCCCGTTACCTTCGTCACTTCCCGCACCGACGCCGCCGACCGCTCGAACATCGCCCGTTCGTCGTCCGTCAGCTCGATCTCGATGATCTGCTCGATTCCGCGGGCGCCCAGCTTTACCGGCACGCCCATGAAGATCCCGCTGACGCCAAACTCGCCCTCCAGGAACACCGAGCACGGCATCACCCGCTTGCGGTCCAGCAGCACCGACTCCACCATCTGGATTGTCGCCGCCGCCGGCGCGTAGTAGGCGCTGCCCGTCTTCAGCAGGTTGACGATCTCCCCGCCGCCCTTGCGCGTCCGCTCGACGAGCGCCGCGATGCGCTCCGCCGGCATCAGCTCCGAGATCGGGATGCCGCAGACCGTCGTGTGGCGTACCAGCGGCACCATGTCGTCGCCGTGGCCGCCCAGCACATACGCCTGCACGTCCGCCGTCGACACGTCGAGCTCGCGGGCGATGAACGTCCGGAACCGCGCCGCGTCCAGCACGCCCGACTGGCCGAAGACGCGCTCGCGGGGAAAGCCGCTGATCTTCTTCGCCACGTAGCACATCACGTCCAGCGGGTTGACGAAGACGATAATGATCGCCTTGGGCGACTGCGCTATCGCCTGCTGCACCACCGACTTGACGATCTCCGTGTTTGCCGTCACCAGGTCGTCGCGGCTCATGCCCGGCAGCCGCGGCTTGCCGGAAGTGATGATGATGATGTCGGAAGCCGCCGCATCCTTCCAATCGTTCGTCCCGACGATCTTGCAGTCGAAGCCGACGACGGGCGCCGCCTGCGACATGTCCAGCGCCTTCCCCTGCGGTATCCCCTCCGCGACGTCCAGCAGCACAATGTCCGCGATGCCCTTGGGGGCGAGCTCGCGCGCCATCGCGCCGCCCGTCTGTCCCGCCCCGACAATCGTTACTTTACTTCGCAACGTTCACCTCCTGTAACGCTGATTGTGATGCTTTCTACGCATCGACGTCCGACGACCAAGCGGCGTCTGCCTGCCATCCGGGTGGCCTCGCTTCGCTCGGCCCTCCCTCCGGTTGCGCCAGTCGCGACGACTTCGACGCATCGACGTCAGACGATCAACGAAGCGTCTGCCTACCATCTGGGTGGCCTCGCTTCGCTCGGCCCTCCCTCCGGTTGCACCAGTCGCAACGACTTCGACGCATCGACGTCAGACGATCAACGAAGTATCTGCCTGCCATCTGGGTGGCCTCGCTTCGCTCGGCCCTCGTTCTCATCCCTGCAGCGACTTCACATAACTCAACCGTCCGCCGGCCAGCAGCACCCGCGCCTGGTGCGCCGACAACCCGTGCCGCGCCTCGAACTCGTACCCCCGCGTGCGATTGCGGATCCGCACCGTCTCGCCCCGCTCGACGGCGCCGCGCGCGTCCGGAATCTCCAGCTCGTCGCCCTGCTCGATGCGGTCGTAGTCGGCCTCGTCGACGAATACGAGCGGCAGGATCCCCACGTTCACCAGGTTAGCGCGATGGATCCGCGCGAACGACTTCGCCAGCACGGCGCGCAGCCCCAGGTACATCGGCGCCAACGCGGCGTGCTCGCGGCTCGACCCCTGCCCGTAGTTGCTGCCCCCGACGACAATCGAGCTGCCTGCGTCCCTCGCCCGACGCGCGAAATCCGCGTCCACCTGCTCGAACACGTGCTCCGCCATCGCCGGGATATTGGACCGCAGCGGCAGCAGCTTCGACCCCGCTGGCATGATGTGATCGGTCGTGATATCATCCGCCACCTTGAGGACGACGCTTGCCCGCAGCGTCTCCGGCAGCGGCTCGCCGCGCGGCAGCGGCTTGATGTTCGGACCGCGGACGACCTCGACGCGCTCGCCCTCTTTCGGCGGCGCGATGATCATGCGGTCGTCCACCTTGAACCCGGCCGGCACGACGATGTGCGGCGCGTCACCCAGGGCCCGCGGATCCGTCACGACGCCGCTAAGGGCCGACGCCGCCGCGACAAGCGGGCTGCACAGATAGACGCGGTCGCCCATGGTCCCGCTTCGACCTGGAAAGTTGCGATTGAACGTTCGCAGCGACACGCTGCCCGTCGCCGGCGACTGCCCCATCCCGATGCACGGCCCGCACGACGACTCCAGGACCCGAAATCCTGCCGCAATCAGATCGGCTAGCGCCCCGTTCTCCGCCAGCATCAGCATCACCTGCCGCGTACCCGGATTGATCGACGCGTTCACCGACGGCGAGATCACCTTGCCTTTCACGATCGCCGCCACGGCCATCAGGTCCAGGTACGACGAGTTCGTGCAACTGCCGATAACGACCTGGCCGACCTCCATCCCCGCGACCTCGCGCACCGGCACCACGGCGTCCGGGCTCGACGGCACCGCGATAAGCGGCTCCAGCGCCGACAGGTCCAGCTCCATCACCTCGTCGTACTCCGCGTCCGCGTCCGGCGACAGCGGCTTCCAGGCTTCCTCGCGCTTCTGCGCCCGCAGGTACTCGCGTGTATGTTCGTCGCTCGGGAAGATCGAGCTTGTAGCGCCCAGCTCGGCGCCCATGTTCGTGATGATCGCGCGTCCGGGCACGCTGAGCGCAGCGGCTCCCTCGCCGGCGTACTCGAACACCTTGCCGACGCCGCCCTTCACGCTCAGACGGCGCAGCATCTCCAGAATGACGTCCTTCGCCAGGACCCACGGCGGCAGCCTGCCCTTCAGCTCAACTCGCACCACCCGCGGCATCATCAGCCGGAACGGCTCCCCCGCCATCGCCATCGCCACGTCCAGGCCGCCGGCGCCCATCGCCAGCATGCCCGCGCCGCCGCACATCGGCGTATGGCTGTCGGAGCCCAGCAGCGTCTCGCCGGGCGCGCTGAAGCGCTCCAGGTGCACCTGGTGGCAGATGCCGTTTCCGGGGCGCGAGAAGTAGATGCCGTGTTTGGCGGCGAAGCTCTGGAGGAAGCGGTGATCGTCCGAGTTCTCGAAGCCTGTCTGCAGCATGTTGTGGTCGACGTAGCTGACCGACAGCTTCGTGCGGACGCGGGGGATGCCCATCGCCTCGAACTGAAGGTAGGCCATCGTGCCCGTCGCGTCCTGCGTCAGCGTCTGGTCGATGCGTAGCGCGATCTCGCTGCCGACGACGGCCTCGCCCTCGACGAGGTGCTCCTCGATGATCTTCTGCGTCAGGCTCTTTCCCATGAGTTGGCTCCGAGGGGGAAACTGAAAAACCCTGTAGCCGAGACTTTCCAGTCTCGGCGGCGCGCGTGCCCCAGGCCTCCCGCGAGAATAGCCGCCCCTTTTCGGCACGCTGTCAGAGCCAATTATACGTCTGCCGGCCCTTTAGCCCAACTCGCGCCCCTCCGCGTTCTCTGTAGGGGCGGGCCCCTGTGCCCGCCCTCGCACGCTTGCTGCACCAACCTGGCCCTGATTGACATCGGCACCATGATCGTTATAATTGTAGTGATCGATATGGTTGAAGGGGAGAGGCACAACCGATGAAACGCAAGATATCCGCCGTCGAGGCGCGCAAGAAACTCGGAGAGATCCTCGAGAGCGTCTACTATCGCGGCGACGAGGTCGTCATCGAGCGAGCCGGCAAGCCGATGGCGGTCGTCGTCCCAGCCGAGCGCTATCAGGCGATGGAGCGTAGCCGCGAGCGGCTGTTCGAGCTCGTCGAGAAGACCTGGGAGCGCAACAAGAACGTTCCTTACGATGAGATCGAACGGGACGTGCAGGCAGCAGTCCGCGAGGCGAGGGGTCGACGCGGCAGCAGTCCTCGCTGAGCATGAGAGCCGTCCTCGACACGAACGTGCTCGTCAGCGCCGTCCTGAGCGACGCGGGGCCGCCCGGTTCGATATTGCGGGCCTGGCGCAACGGCTCCTTCCAGATCGTCATCTCCCTGCCGCTCCTGAGCGAGCTCGATGCGGTCCTGGCGCGTCCGCGAATCGCCAAGCGTTTGGGCTGGTCCGAGGCCGAGCGACGCGCGTTTGTCGTCGCCCTGGGCGAGAGCGCGATGATCGTGGCGCCAGGCAAGGCGTTAAAGCTAATCGGCGCTGATCCTGCCGACAACCGCGTGCTTGAGGCCGCGGCCGAGGCTGGAGCCGATTACATCGTCTCCGGCGACCGGCACCTTCTCGACCTGGGCAGCTACGAAGGCATCGAGATCGTCACGCCTGCTCGCTTCGCTGCCGTCCTTTCGACCTCCCCATAGCCCAACTCGCGCCGTCCCGCGATGCTCTGCACGCGCGGGACGCCTTCGCCACTCGCCAACGAGAAGGTGTAGGGTAGCAGCTAGAATGTCCCCCTTTGTGTTGCAGGTAGAATGTCCTCTAGCACTTGCTCTACCGTCAGGGGCGCATCGCGCAATCGGCCTCTGTCCTCATGCGGCAATTCCGCA
>JBEKKV010000057.1:0-9466 GCA_050010555.1 Dehalococcoidia bacterium | reverse complement strand
GGAATCGGCGTGTAGGTGTTCGTAGGCGTAGGGGTCCACGTGTTCGTCGCCGTCGGCGGAATCGGCGTGTAGGTGTTCGTAGGCGTCGGTGTCCAAGTGAACGTGGGCGTCGGCGGAACAGGCGTGTTGGTTGGCGTCGGCGTCCACGTGTTCGTCGCCGTCGGTGGGACAGGCGTGTTCGTCGGCGTCGGCGTCCAGGTGTTGGTCGCCGTCGGCGTGTAGGTGAACGTAGGCGTCGGTGGGACAGGCGTGTTCGTAGGTGTCGGCGTCCACGTGTTCGTCGCCGTCGGCGGAACAGGCGTAAAGGTAGACGTTGGCGTGCTCGTACTCGTCGCCGTCGGCGTATTGGTGAACGTGGACGTGGGCGGAATCGGCGTATTCGTCTTCGTCGGCGTCGACGTGCTGGTGAATGTGGCCGTCGGTGGAACCGGTGTGTTCGTCGCCGTCGCCGTCGGCGTGTTCGTGGAAGTCGGTGGTATCGGCGTCTTCGTCGGCGTTGCCGTGGCAGTGAACGTCGCGGTCGGGATGGGAGTGTTCGTGGCGGTCGGAGTGGCCGTCGGCAGTTCGTTGATCGTCACGTCAACTTCGCAGTCGTTAAAGTCCTGGTCGCCGCCGCCGTACAAGTCTTCCCACTCGATTCTGACCACCGTGGAGGACTCTTGCACCAGCTTGGCATGCTGGAAGTTGTCGACGTTGCGGTTAGCGGGCCCGGTATACCAGGTGTAGGGCTTGTTACCGGGGGACTGTGGGGGCGTCGTGATTCGGAACTCGAGCTCGCCGGCGCCGAAGGTCCCAAGGTTCAGAACGCCCTGAAAGCTCTGGCAGTAGAACAAGTCCTCGTTCGTGGGGGATTGCATCCCAAAGAGATTATTGAACGAGGCGTCGGCACAGGTAACTTGAACCTGCACCTGACTGGCAGTGATGAGAATCTCCGTTCCGTCAGGGCTGAGCGTGTAGGCTTCGACGCGGCCGCCCTGAGGGCCAAACAGCGCAAAGACCGCCGTCGCCAAAAGCGCAAAAATGCCGATTCCCGCCGGCCAGAATGCCGGGGAGCGAAGGCTTAGCTTAATTGATCTCATGGCGTCCTACCACAGGCAACTAACGACGGGCCACAACAAGGCTCGGCGGCAGGCATTAGCTGCGAAAGGCGGGGAAGATTACGGGCCACCAGTTAAGAGGAGTATACTATGATTCCCCGCTTTGTCAAGGGGGGTTGACGATATTTTTTCACATTTGCCCCATTGTAACAACTGGTAGCCTCAGAATCACGAGGGCGAAGGCTTATCGCTTCTCCGCCTTCGCTTCACGCACGACAGCCGCCGTGAGGCTGAGCAAGATTCGCGACGTCAGGCGGTGCCGGGAGCGACTCGCCTTCCGGCGGCCGGCGGCGAGGGCATCAGCAAAGCAGTGCCGGCAGCCAGCCAGACGATGAGCCAGCCCACCAGGAACGCACGGTCGAAGGAGTGCGCCGCGGCGACGGCGAAAATCCTCTGCAACTGCTGCGAAAGCTGGTCGAGCGACGCCTTGTTCGTGTCCGCCACTTGCTGGCCGGCCGCCTGCGCGACCATACTGTACAGATCGAACTTCTGCTGCTCGCCCCCCTGCGCCGCTTCGGCTGAGTTCGATGAGACGGCGTTGTTAATCCCCTGGATGATCCCCTGCTTCACTGGGTCCGGCAGATTCGATTGCTGGACAATGGTGGTCGCCTGAGTCTGAGCGTTGCTGAGACGCGGGTGCAGCGCTCCCAAGAAGACCGCCACCAGCACGGCCAGTCCAACCGTGAAGCCGATCTGGCGCGACGTATTGAAGACGCCGGCGCCTACCCCCTGCTTGCCACGGAACACCACTCCCATGGCGGCGGAGGCCAGCGGCGGGAAGGAAAGTCCCAAACCGATCCCGGCGATGATGAATCGCCAGACGAGGTGCGGATAGCTCGCTCCCACCCCAAGATAGGAGAAAGAGAGAAGCGCCAGTCCGAAGACGAACAACCCCACCGGAACGACGGCGCGTGGCCCGACGCGGTCACTCAAGCGTCCGGATACGGGCGCGACAAAGGCGATCATCGCCGGCAAGGGCGTTATCGCCAGCGCCGCCCTGAGCACCGAATAGCCTTCCACCACGGTCAGGTACTGGACCCCCAGGAAGAGAGAGCCGAAGAAGCCCACCCCAAGCAGCAACATCGTCGTGTTGGCGGCGCTAAAGGTGCGCTGCTGCAGCATCCGCAAGTCGACCAGCGGCTCTCTCACGCGCAGCTCCGTCAAGACGAACAGAACGGCGGTGATCGCGAACGCCCCAAACAGACCGAGGATGAACGGCGAAGACCAGCCGTTTGTCTCGCCCCGGATCAGCGCAAGAGTGAGCGTGAACAGAGAGACGGAGAGGAAGAGGACACCCGGATAGTCGACACTCTGGCTCTGCTCCGGATCGCGCGACTCCGGGATGATATAGAGGCAGGCGATGACGCCCACTATGCCGATAGGCACGTTAATGAAGAATATCCACTCCCAGCCAACGTATTGCGTCAGCACTCCCCCGAGAGTGGGTCCGACGGCACTCGCGACGCCGTTTATCGCGCCCCAGATGCCGATGGCCGCTCCCCGTTTCTCCGGCGGCACAGCCACGACGAGGATGGCGAGGCTCACCGGCACCATGATCGCCCCGCCGACGGCCTGGAACGCGCGCGCCGCTATCAGCAGATCAATGTGATGCGCAAAGCCGCAGACCAGCGAAAAGACAGTGAAGATGACGAGGCCGGCAATGAACAGCTTCTTGCGTCCAAACCGGTCGGCGACGCGGCCGGCGGGGATGAGCAGCACGGCGAAGACAAGGTTATATGCGTTGAGCACCCAGGTGACGTTGTCGATGTTCGTCTTGAGGGACCGCTCGATGGCCGGGATGGCGATCGTGACTATCGACGTGTCGAGGATAGCCATGAAGAAGCCGAACGAGGCGGCTGCAACGATGAACCAGTAGCTGCGAGGGCGCATCCTGCCTTTGGGGAGGCCGTCGTCCTACGGCCGCGTGTGAATCGCTTTCCGACCGGACGGCGTCACGGGCCTCGGCGCTCGGACGGCTCAGGCCGAAGAGATCGCCGAAGGCAGCCTGCGCCGCCCTCAGCTTCATTGTACATCTGATCCACTCGAAAGCGCTGAAGGCCCGCGAATCATGCGGACAAGGACGGCCCGCCAAATGGGCATCAGAAGAGGGCGAGCGCTGTTGCCCGCCCTCTCGTCTGAAAGTTGATCTTACGGCGTCTCGACGTAGGGCGCGTCGGCGCCAACCTTCGGCTGCTGGTCGAAACCGGCCGGCGGCGTCGGCGGTGTGCATTTCGGAGTCGATTCAAATCCGATGGGATCACTGATCTTCGTCCACGCCCCGTTCTGTACCTGCGCGTACATCTCATCCTCGATCGGACGGTGATCGCTCGGGCTCATGTTCTCGGGCCCGATGTCGGTGCAGCCCGAGCACACGAAGTCGCATTGCGATTCGGCGGCATCGAGGAAGGAGCCGCGTGTCAGGTTCGGTCCGGCCATCTCCAGGAGATGCACCATCATCTCGCCGTCGTTGATCCCGTAGAAGGAGAAGTTGCTCAACGCGCCGCCGTTGCCGAACTTGTCCCAGATCTTTGTGTACTTCTGAACGGCCGGATTGTCCGTTTGGGAAACCATGGGGCCGAAGACCACGCTCACGATGCCCTCAGCGTCCTTGGCGCCGGCCAGGAGGATGAAGATGTCGCTGCAATTGATGCCGCTGACGAGGATCGGGACGTCCCAATTCAGTGTCTCGCGGGCGGCCTTCACCATGCTGGCGGCCTGCGGAGGGATCGCGTACGCGATCAGCACGTCGACGTTGGCATTCTTCAGCCGTTCCGTCTGAGCGGTCACGTCCGACTGGATCACGTCATAGTTCTCCAGGGCGGCAATCGTCACACTTGTGCCTTCTATCGCCTTTCGCAGCCCGTTCTCCCCTTCCTGCCCCAACTCATCGCTCTGCCTGAGAACGCCCACCCTGGCGTTCGGATAGTTCTTGACGATGTACTGGCCCAGGATCATGCCCTCGGTCTGGTAGTCGGGGTTGCCGGCGAAGCGCGTCCTCACAGTCGGGTTGGTCCACTTGTCTAGCCCGGTAGTCAGGAACATGTCCGGAACGCCCTTGTCCTCCAGATACTTCCATACCGCGCTGTGAGTCGCCTCCCCCAAGCCGCCGACGATAGCGAAGACTTTGTCCTGCTCGACCAACTGATGGACGACTTCAACCGTGTCCGGCGGATTATAGTGGTCGTCGCCGATGATGAAGTTGATCTTGCGACCGTAGATGCCCCCCTGAGCGTTGATGTAGTCGAAGAAGGCCTTCATCCCGTAGGCAATCGGGGCATAAGCGGCTGCCGGGTTCCCGCTCAGAGGAAAGTGAGTGCCCAGCTTGATCTCGTTGGCCGACACCCCCGTGGCGTCGACCGCTTCCGCCGTCAACGTCGGGCCCGGGACCGGCACTACTGACCGGCCGTTCGTTTCCGTCGTTGCCACGCTCGACACGTCGGAAGATCCTCCGCCGCACGCCGTTACCGCCAACGTGATCGCAAGCAGAGAAGCGCCCGCGGCAACGAAACCTAACCTCTTCGCAGGTGACATTGTTCAACCTCCGTCTCAACGCTCGCCAGACGCCGAAGCCGGTCCGCGGTGACGCAATGATACACCAGGGACGCCTGACGCTCACGCCCCTGGCAGGGCCAGACGACAAGAGGGGCGGGCATCGCTACCCGTCCCTCTTGGTTATCAAACGACTTCCGGCTCAGGGAGTGTCGACATAGGGCGCGTCGAACCCCAGCTTGGGCTGCTGATCGAAGCCGGCCGGCGGCGTCTTCGGCGTGCAGTTTGGCGTCGATTCAAAGCTGGTAGTCTCACCCATGGGTGTCCATTGGCCGTCCTTCACCACGTTAATGATAAACGTCTCGTTGATCTTATGGTCCGTGGGACTGGTATTCCAGGTCCCGAAGTTGTTACAGGTTGTGCATTCGACCTTGCACATCGACTCAGCAGCGTCGAGGAAGGACTGGCGGGAGAGGTCCTTGCCGGCCATCTCCAGGTCCCACACCGTCGCTTCGGCGATGGACATGCCGTAGAGCTCGAAACTGTTCATCGCGCCGCTGGCACCGTTCTGGAACTTGTTCCATATCTGCTCGTACTTCTGGACGCCCGGGTCTTGGGTCTCGGACGCCTGCCGGCCGAATGTGTAGCTAACAACGCCCTCCGCGTCCTTGGCGGTGGCCAGCAGAACGAAAATGTCGCTGCAGTTGATGCCGGAAACGACTATCGGGACTTGCCAGTTCAGAGTCTCCCGCGCGGCCTTGGTCAGGCTGGCGGCCTGAGGCGGAATGGCGAAGACGGCTACCACGTCAACGCCGTCGTTCTTCAACCTCTGGGTCTGCGCCGTTACGTCAGACTGAACAACGTCGTACTTTTCGATGGCGGTAATCTGAACGCCGGTCCCTTCGATACCCTTGCGCAGCCCCGTCTCTCCGTCCACTCCGAGCTGGTCGCTCTGCTCCAGAATGCCCAGCTTGGCGTTCGGATACGTCTTGGCGATCCATTGGCCCAAGTACGTGCCTTCTGTCACGTAGTCAGGGTTGCCGCCAAAGCGGTTGTGGGCGACCGGGTCCGTCCATAGAGCCAGGCCGGTGGACAGGTACATATCAGGGATGCCCTTGTCTTCGAGGTATTTGTAGACCGCCAGGTGCGTCTCTTCGCCCAACCCGCTGATCATGCCGAAGACGCCGTCCTGCTCGACCAACTGGTGGACGACTTCCACCGTGTCCGGCGGGTTGTAGTGATCATCGCCGATGATGAAGTTGATCTTGCGACCGTAGACGCCGCCCTGCGCGTTGATGTAGTCGAAGAACGCCTTCATGCCGTAGGCGATAGGCGCGTAGGCCGCCGCCGGGTTCCCGCTCAGCGGGTAATGGGTGCCCAACTTTATCTCCGTGTCGGTCACGCCCGTAGTATCGGGAGTGCCCCCTCCCGCCGGCGGCGTTTGGCTGCCGCTCCCGCTCCCCCCGCATGCCGTGACGAACAGTACGACCGCAATCACAGCCACGCTCAACACGATCCAACGAGACCTCTCAGTCGGTAACATATCTCCCCCTATCATTTGATGGTGAAATGCCGAGCTGTCGACATCACGAAATGAATGTGCCAGAATCCTACAGCACATCGCGCCAATACGCACGCTTTTCGCCGGATTTTCCCAGCTCCCAGCCGTGACATCCTCCGCTGTACTGCAGTCGAGGCCCCGCCGCTCGGAGCAAGGCTGGATGGCTGTCACCGGTGATAGCGCACGTGCACACGTCGTACTATTGCGGCTAGCGAAGAAGAGGGCGGACATCGCTGCCCGCCCACTTCGCTCATAGACGTTTTAGCCGCTATGGCGTCTCTACGTAGTCGGCGTCCGCTCCCACCTTCGGCTGCGAGGCGAAGTCCGCCGGCAGCGTCGGTTGCTGACAGCTCTTCGTCGTTTCGAAGCTGACGGGATTGCTAATGGCCGTCCAGGCGCCGTTAATGACCTCGTTGTACACCAGCACCTCCGTCGGCTGGTGATCGGTCGGGCTCAAGCTCACGGGCCCGAAACCGGGACAGGTGGTGCACATGAACTGACAGACCGATTCGGCCGAGTCAAGGAAGGACTGGCGGCTTATGTCAGGGCCGGTCAACTCCATGATGTACGTGTTGAGCTCGGCGACGAACATCCCGTACAGCTCGAAGTTGCTCAGGCTTCCGCCGTTTCCGAACTTGGCCCAGATCTTCTCATACTTCTGCACCCCCGGAAGCTGCGTCTCGTAGGCCTGGTGCCCGAAGGTGAAGCTGATCACCCCTTCGGCGTCCTTCGCCGTAGCGAGGAGGATAAAGATGTCGCTGCAATTGATGCCGCTGACCAGTATGGGCACGTTCCAGTTGAGCGTCTCGCGCGCCGACTTCACCATGCTGGCGGCCTGCGGCGGGATGGCGAACGCAACGATCACCTCGGCGCCCGCGTTCTTCAGGCGCGCAGTCTGCGCGGAGACGTCGGCATCGACCGCCTCATACTTCTCCTCATCGATGATCTGGACGTCGCTTCCGGCCAGGCCGTCCTTGAGGCCGGTCTCGCCGTCGATCCCCAACTGGTCATTCTGAAGCAGGAAGCCCACCTTCTTGCCCGGGAAGTTCTGCACGATGTACTGCGCAAGGAATTTGCCCTCCGTGACGTAGTCGGGGTTGCCACCAAAGCGGCTCTTGACGATCGGATGCGTCCACACGGCGAGACCGGTAGAGAGAAACATGTTCGGGATGCCTTTGTCCTCCAGGTACTTGTAGACGGCAAGTTGCGTGGCGTCGCCGAGGCTGCCGACCATCCCGAACACTTTGTCGTTCTCTACCAGGCTTCGCGTCACCTCAACCGTGTCGGCGGGAGCGTAGTGGTCATCGCCGATGTCGAGGGTTAGCTTGCGACCGTACACGCCACCCTGAGCGTTTATGTAATCGTAAAACGCCTTCATGCCGTAGGCGATAGGCGCGTAGGCCGCCGCCGGATTCTGGCTCAGCGGGAAAGTCGTCCCCCACTTGATCTCGCTGGCAGAGACACCGGTCGTGTCAGGAGTGGTGTTAGCCTCCGGCGAAGGCGAAGGGTTGCCGCTGCTGCCGCAGGCCGCAACGGCCAGCACAATTGTGACCGCCCCGAGTACAAGCGCAATCCGGACCAGTCTTCTTAGCCACCGCATTTTTCGAACCTCCACGCATAAAGTATTGGGACGAGGGGACTGCGCACTCGGCAGCGACCTCAGTGATGCCATTACCGCACCTGCCACGCGCCAACGAGCACGCGCAGGGCCAGCGCCAGCAGCGCAGCAACGCTACCGCACATTTTCCTTAGGCGCACGCATCGCCGTTCATTTCGGCCTTTTCGGAGGTCTCAACGAGCCGCTTGATTGTCGGCGCCTCGCGTCAGTGAGGCTGCGAGTCGAAGTCGGCCGGCGGTGTCGGCGTCACACAGTCTTTCGTCGATTCGAACGTCATCACATCGCCGAAGGGCTGCCACGTGAAAGGATGGGCTGTGTTTGACTCGTCGACGGTCGCTCGCACATACTCTTCGACCTCGATCGGCCGGTGGTCTGTCGGGCTCGTGCTTGACGGCGCGATAGAAGCACGGGCGGTGAAGTTGCAGGTCGACTCGGCGGCTGCCAGGAATCCGCTTCGCGTGAGGTCCCTGCCCGTCTGTCGCAGCACCGACACAGTGGAATCCGCGATTGCCATACCAGTGAGCGTCAGGTTGTTCATCGACGCGTCGGGCGCGTACTTGGCGAGGATGTCAGTGTACTCTTTAATCCCCGGCCAATCGCTCTCGAACGCCTGATGGCCGTAAACAACAGTGACAGTGCCCTCTATGTTGTCGTACCCCGCGAGCTGCCCGACGATTTCGACGGCGTCGACACCGGTGATGACGAAGGGCACGTCCCAGCCGAGCGTCTCGCGCGCGTACTTGATTCCGCCCGCCGCCTGCGCCGGCATCCCGTAGAAAGCGACCACGTCAACACCGTCAGCCTTCAGGCGCGATATCTGGGCGCTCACGTCGGTCTGGCTCGCGTCGTATTGCTCAGTGTTGGCGTAAGTCATAGTCGCGCCGGTATCGGCGATGCCCATCTTCAGGCCCTTCTCACCCTCCTGACCGAAGCCATCGTTTTGGATGAGGATGCCGACCTTCTTCCCGTTGAAGTTATTGCCGATGTAGCGGCCGAGAATGCGCCCTTCATCCGTGTAGTCGACCAGATACCCGAAGCGGTTGTGCGCGACCGGGTCGGTCCATATGGAGTCGCCGGTGAGGATCCACATGTCCGGGATGTCTTTTTCCTCGAGGTACTTGTAGACCGCGAGGTGGGCTTCCGTGCCCAGGCTTCCCTGGAGAGCGAATATCCCATCCTGCTCGACCAGCTTTCGGATCGTCTCGCTGGCTACGGGGCCGGTGTACTGGCTGTCGCCGACATCGAGTTCCAGCTTTCGGCCGTAAATGCCGCCCTGGTCGTTAATATAATCGAAAAAGGCTTTCTCTCCTTGGGAGATGGGAATCCCCCAGGCGGCGGCAGTAGTGTTGCTTATCGGGAGAAGTGCGCCGATTTTGATCGTGGTGTCGGTGACGCCGACCGTCTCGCCGACGCCCGGACTGGCTGGCGGACCCTTGCTTTGGCATCCCGACAGGGCGAGCACGATAAGCACCAGCGATGACAGCAAGAGTGGGGAAAATCGCTTCAGCGCGCGCACACCTCTCACCTCCGTTTCCGGTTCAGCCCCCTGAACGCTATGTGTGTTCGGGCGGCGAGAGAGCGTAGACGGCGGCGGCAGGTGCCGCCGCCGTCTCAACATCTTCTTCCTTTTCCGACGAAGTGACCGCTACAACGTTCATGCTAGCCAAGCGAGCGGCGACTCCGTATCCTGTCTCAGGTCCT
>JBEKKV010000056.1:0-10355 GCA_050010555.1 Dehalococcoidia bacterium | reverse complement strand
TCGCAGCTACTGCCGTCGGGAAAGACGCAGACGCCCTGCTCGCTGCCGTCGGCGGCGGTGGTCATGCGGTAGTCATAGCCGAGGTCTGTGCAGTAGGTGGCGGCGGGGTTTGCCATGCCGAGCCGGTCGGCGTCGTTGCTGCCGCCGCTGCAGGTAGCGGGCGGGTAGCTGGCGAAGTCCTGGGCAGTCGCCTGAACAGGCGAGGCGGAATCGCCGCTTGGTCTCCCGCCAGAAGCGTGCGCGAGAACTGCCCAAGAGAGGACAAGGATTCCGACAGCCGAAGCTATCGCCGCAGATGGCAACTTGTACCGCATAGTCTACCCCCAGGCTACAGAGAAAAGGTCCCGTTTAATTTATCGACTGGTCGGCGGGAATCTGTTTTCGAAAAGCGTAACCCAGGTTAACTTAAGTTAATTTAGGCGATATGGCTGCCGCATGAAGTGAGGAGAAACAGTCCCTTCGGGTTCCTCCGCCGCACGTGGCCCACCGGCGCTGATAAGGAGGCCGAAGGAAAGAGACGTGGAAGAGTACTCAGCCGCGATGATTCTACCGAAGAAGTAAGCGAGGAGAGAGGGGATGACACGGACAAGCACGCATAAATTGACACCGGAGTCGGCCATCCCCGTCGCTCCCAAGTTGCGCGCTATCTGGTCTCCGGCGGAGGGTCAGTCGTGATCGAGAGGCTCCTGGTCGGCTGGCGCCGGGCCATCAGCTCGCGAATCGGAGAAGCTGGACTGGCCGCCTGCTCTCGACGAGCTCGAACCGTGGCCTGGCTGATCGTCTGCGCCAGCCTGGTGGTCGTGACCGACTGCAGCGGCTCGGCTGGGCCGGCATGCGGCACCGGAGCCTGCACCCGCGTCCTCTTTTTGGGCAATAGCTTCACGTACGTCAACCACCTGCCGTCGACATTCGCCGAGCTGGCCGAGTCGGCCGGGCGTCCTGTCCAGGTGGCAATGGTCGCCAACGGCGGCGAGACGCTGGCCCAGCACGCGGCCTCGTCCGATTCTCTCGGCAAGATCGCGTCGCAGGGCTGGACGTACGTGGTTCTCCAGGAGCAAAGTGAGACACCTGCCACGGCCGTCGGGCGCGACGATTACACATATCCTGCCGCCAGTGCGCTAGCCAGCAGAGCCGAGGCGGCTGGGGCAGTACCGCTACTGTTCATGACGTGGGCCCACAAGGACGGTTTGCCGGCGTCCGGCTTGTCTACCTACGAGGCTATGCAGAGACAGATCGACGCCGCTTACTTACTCATCGCCGAAGAGCTGAATGTGCCCGTGGCCCCGGTCGGGCCCACCTGGTACATGGTTAGCCACGATCACCCTGACATAGACTTGTGGCAAGACGATGGCAGTCACCCCAGTCGGGCCGGCACGTATCTGGCCGCCTGCGTCTTCTACGCCTCCATCTTCCGGGAGAGTCCTGAAGGACTTAGCTTCCACGGCGGCATATCCGACCAGCAGGCGCGAACCCTCCAGGCAGAGGCCAGTGAGAACGTCCTGTTACAAACGCAGTGGGGCCCGAGATAGCGGCCTGCCCCCAGAAACGAATCTTACGGCTTCCGCTGCCTGCTCCACCTGCGTGACGAGGGTGCGACGCTCGCTCCTCGCGCTCGGTGCTCAGAGATCTGTGGCCGCGCTCTCCTTCCCTCCGTCGAAAACAAATGAGCATTTCTCTGCACGAACGCGGTGCCAAGGGGCAGAAGCCGAGGCCGAGTTAGTTGTCGTCTCGATCTCGTATTTGTTGTAGGTTGGCGTCCCTGGAGGGATTCGAACCCCCGACCCGCTGCTTAGAAGGCAGCCGCTCTATCCCCTGAGCTACAGGGACGCTTCAGAATCTATTATCGCGCGGTCTCAACTTTGTAGTAGTTGCCCCGCGCTCTATCGCTGCCACGAATGTCAACGATCCGCAGTCCCTTAAGGTCCGGGCTGGTGGTAACGTACTTTTGAACCCAGCGACCCAGCGGCTGCGCGGCAAGAACGGCGAGCATGGAGGCGAGAAGAACGGTCGGCAGCCTCTCCCAGCGATTGCGATTGCCGGCGCTCAGAGTCGAAGCAAGGCCGGCCATAACGCCGGCGACGGCCAGATTCGTCCCGCACAACGGCGAGACCGCCAGCACAGACTCGCCGGCCTGCAGTCGCTTGAGCCCCTGCTCCGCGGACTCCTGCAAGTCCTGAGGAGGAACGTCGCCGTAGATGTAGAAGCCGCTTGCGGTGGCGCGACCGATGAGACGGGTGTCCGGGCCGAGCCGCCCCATGAGGATGGATACCGTTGCGTGCTCAAGTGCGTGGTTGCGGCGGACGGAACCTATTATTTGATCCAGCATTTCCCCTCCTCAACGCCCTTTCGAGTATATCATAGGGTTATCGACGTCCAGGTGGCGACGCTATTGCCCTGAGCCTAGTTCCGAGTCACTCCCGGGATGCCCGTCTTGCCCGGCGACGAGCCGCCGCCATTGACAGTGACGTTCAAGACGCTTGTTTCGCTGGACTGCGGCGATGAGATGGTGACGGTGGCCTTGCCGCCGCCTTTCGGTATTTGGGCAGGATTGACCGTCAGCGTCAATGTGCCGTCACGAACGCAACTGGCACCGGCGGTGCAGGTGACGTCGGGACCGAGGGCGACGCCGGCGGCCGGCGAGAGGGTGAGCCAGGAGGCGGAAGACACGGCTCCCCAGACAAGGATGCCGGTGCCGTCGTTGCCGAGATCGACATCCTCAGACGTAAGGGTCTTCTTATCATTGGGGGACAGCGAAATGTCGGAGGCTTGGACGTCGAGCTCGGGCGCGCCGAGGATGGCTGCCGCTGCGGAGGCCAGCGGGCTTTGTGTCGGGTCCTTGTGCGAGGGGGACGGCGACGGGATGTCCATGTTGACGTACGGCGCGAGCCAGTTCGCGAGCTGCAGCGGTCCGCTCCACTTGGCATTGGTCAGGTCCGGCAGCGAGAGGGCGAAGGGCTGCCAGAGCTGCTTGCCATCGACCACGGGCGGATGACTGGCGCAGCCCCAGACGAGCTCTTGATATGGGTACTTGCTGCGGTCGTGGCCGAAGCCGTCGTTGCTGGGGCCGCAGCTATAGGGTGTGCGCGGCCAGGGAGCGTAGATCGGGTCGAGCGGGTGATTGCTGCGATTGGCGCCCGGGCCGGTGAAGCCGTTATAGCTCCAGACGGCAAAATACCAGTTCTCGACAATACTTGGGTCGCCATCAGTGTCGGTGCCGGCGATGGGCCTGCTCGCCGGAGCGTCGTTCCACTTGTCAGCCAGCATGACGGCACCGCGGTCGATGTTGTAGGCGTAGTGCGTTGCGACCAGGAGTTGTTCCGGCGTGACGGCGCCGCCGGTGCCGAGGGGAACCGTCATGCCGCTGGTTACCTGCATTATGCCGTGACCGCAGTCACTCGAGATGAGCGCCGGGCCGATGCCGCCGAAGGGGGAGTTGCGCGTCTGATCGATTGAGCTCTCGATCCAGCCGATCGACTTGAGGAGGATCGGCGGGACGACCGGCTCGACGCTGACACGGACCTGCCGCGGCCCTTTTGCCAGCCGTGGGAGGCCGAAGTAGGGGTCGCCGGGATCGATGAGGTTGAATGCCGCCAGGTTCATCGCGGCTAGATCGAGAGAGCGGTCTTTCGGGCCTTCGTAGGCGGTGGGCGCGACGGCGAAGGCGCAGGCATCGGCGCGCGAAGGCCTCCCGCCGCTTGATGCCGAGGCCGCGATGATTGCGACCAGAACCAGAAGGACGGTTCGCTTCACGGCGTGCTATCCTCCTCCGCCTGCCCAGCCGAGAACGTCAACGTCGCTGCTAGACGAGACCGTGTGTCGCGTGCCGTCGGCGCCGGCGACTGTGACCCAACTGCGACCTGGGTCCGTCACGGAGCTCCCTTCGTAGGAGCGGACGGCCAAGTAGGCCGCGTCCGGCGACCACGACAGCGGAACGTCGAAGCCCTGCGACGGCGCGGCGCGCAGGCGTACGGGCGGCCCGCCGGGGGCGACGATCTGGAGCGCAGGCGCACCGGCTGTTTGCGCGTCTAGCCTGCCGATTGTGACGCCACTGCCGTCGGGGCGCCAGATGGGGCTGAACTCGTCGACGGCGCGATTGGAGACGGCGGAAGCCGTGAGCGTGGCCCCGGGAGCGGCCTGCAGGTCGAGCACCCTGGCGCCGTAGGAAGTCGTGTCGCCGACGGTGCGGGCGGCGAGATAGGAGAGTTGCGTCCCGTCGGGAGAGAGATGCCAATCGCGGACGAAGTCGTCGCTGAGGTGGGCGAATGCGTCGTCGACAGCTCCGCCCTGACGGACGACGCCGAGGTCGCTGCCCTTGGGGGACAGACTCAGAAAGAAGAAGGCGCCGTCGGGCGTGAAGCCGACGGGAAGGAGGCCGACGGCGGAATCGCAGAGCGTGGCTTCCGTCCCATTCGTCGTCGCTGCTACGAGCTGGAAGCGGCCGGTGTTGCTGTCGCTGCGGCGGAAGACCACGGTGGCGCCGTCCGACGACCAGACCGGCGCGACAGGCAGGTCGGCGTCCGAGGCGAGTCGCGTGCGGTTGCGGCCGTCGACGTCCATCACCCAAACCTCGGCCGGCGAGTCGATAGCCGGAATGGCGTTCGGCGGTAGGACCGTGTAGGCGACGCGCTTGCCGTCCGGGGAGAGGGACGCGGAAATGCCGTACTCCGGCGCGTGAGCGATGGTGACGAGGCGGGTGCGCTGCGTCGGATCGTCGGCGCGGGCGGACCAGAGAGTGTCGCTCTCGGAGCCGAACTCGGAGTAGACGAGAAGGGGAGGGCCGCCAGCCCTGGCGGAGCCGTTTTCGCCCCGGATGAAGGAGCCGATCCCTAGCCAGAGGGCACCGGCGAAAGTGATGACTACGGCCGCGGCGAAGGCAACCTTGCCGGCTCGCTCGATGACACGCACAGCGCTTGCGGCCAAGACCATCCCTCGCTTGGCGATTGCAGGCCGACCGGGCCGCGCGCTTCAGCCTATCGGACCGATCCCCTGCTTCTGACTCCGCCTACGCCCTTGGCTCCGATGGCTCCGGGTTCTGCCAGATCCTCTTCGCGTGCCGGTAGACGTACCAGGCGATCAACGCCAGCAGCACGATGAGAATCGGCAGGTCTGCCGGTCGCATCCAGTTGCGGATCCTCTCCCAGTGGGTGCCCAGCGCGTAACCCGCCCAGGCCAGCCCCAGTGACCAGGGTAAGGAGCCGACAAACGTGTAAATGCTAAACCGCCAAACGTTCATGCGCGCGATGCCCGCCGGCAGGCTGATGAAGGTCCGCAAAACAGGCAGGACGCGCGAAAAAACTATAGCCCACGTACCGTACTTTGTAAACCATCGCTCTGCAACATCGAGATCGTGGGGCGACATGAGGACGAAGCGACCGAAGCGGTTGACGAGCGGCCGCCCCCCGCGGTAGCCAACGTAGTAGGCGGCGAGAGAGCCCGCGAGGTTGCCGACCGCGCCGACGAGGGCAGCCACAAAGAGCCAGGGGATGCCCAGCCCGTGGTCTTTGACGAGCATCCAGCCAGCCAGGGGCATGATTATCTCGCTGGGAAGCGGGATGCAGGCGCTCTCAAGGGCCATGAGCAGCGCGACGCCGGGCCAGGAGATGGCGTCGTATGTGCCGCGAATGAAGTCGAGCAGTGCGTTCTCTAATCCGCCGGTCAGTTCTATATCTCCCTACGTGTCTACTCGTTGGCCGAGTCTAGCAAGGCGCGAATCGGGCTGTCAAGGCAAAGGCGGCCCGCCGTCGCCGGACATGTCGGACCTGCGGATGGTGCGGGCGCGGGTCCAGTGGCCGCAGCGCGGGCAGCGAACGAGCCTCCACCTGCCTTCCGAATCGAACCCGTGCGGGCTGATGAAGTCGAGCAGCGGTGGAAGGGTGAACTCGTTCGAGCAGTTACGACAGCGATAGGCGAAGGTGCGCGCGTGCCAGGCGGCGAACAAAACCGACGCGACGGCAACGGCAAGGACCACCCCGAGAGCTACCCACATCCTGCTTTCAGTTTGCGGCGCGGCGTACGAAGGGTCAATCGGAGTTCGGACGCGGCGGCAGACGGCGATGGGACGCCGCCGAAGCCGGTGCTATAATATTCTTGACTAATTGCTAAGGAACGTGAATTGATATTTCTGGCGTATTCAGATTTGCTGCGTGTCAGCGTAACGCTTTTTATTGCCTTCTTCGGCTCGGTGATCGGCGCGGTCCTCATCGGCATCACCTTTCATGAGTTCTGCCACTGTCTGACGGCCTACGCGCTCGGCGATCCGACGGCGCGTAACATGGGGCGGCTGACGCTGAACCCGAAGGCACACCTCGATCCGGCGGGTACGTTGTTCATTCTCTTGATCGGCTTTGGCTGGGGCAAGCCCGCGCCGGTGAACCCGTATCGCCTGCGCATGGGGCCGAAGACAGGTATGGTCGTAGTGTCCGCCGCGGGCCCCATCTCGAATCTGTTGATCGCCGCGTTGGCGGGTTTCCCGATTCGCGCCGGCATGCTTCCCTGGCATACGCCGTTCGTCGTTTACAGCAGCGCGATGCATTGGACGAATGCGGACTATCTGGGCCTCTTCCTTAGCTCCACAGTCATCTTCAATATCATCCTTGCCCTCTTCAACCTGATACCGCTGGCCCCGCTCGACGGCTTTCACATTGCCGAGGGCGTACTGCCACGCGAACTCTCCGAAGCCCTGACGAGTGTGCAGCAGTATGCCATGGCCATTCTTTTCATCATCATCCTGCTCCCATGGTTGACCGGCGGCCGGTATGGAATCTTCCAACTGCTGTCGCCGATCATCAACCCCCTGGTAGGCGCTCTTACCGGGGGGCACGGTGGCGTTTTTGGCTAGAAGCCTGTACCGTTCGCGCCAGTTCTTTCGGTCTTTCGGCGCGTCGATTTCGGACCAGGAGAGGCGGGAGGTTGCGAGCAGGCTGAGCGAGGGGGAGCAGCGGCTCTTCTTTGCGATGACGGCGCGCGACCAGCGCCACTCTCTCGACGTATTTCACCTGCTGTTGCGACAGGGCCAGACGGACCCCGAGCTGCTCGCGGCGGCGCTGCTGCACGATGCAGGCAAGGGGCGCGTGCGGATCTGGCATCGCGTGGTCTACGTGCTGCTGCGGGCGGCGTCGAAGCGTTTGTTCGACAGGGTTGCTTCGAGCGAGGGCGCGTCCTGGCGGGGTTCTCTGGCCGCTATCGCCGATCACGCGCGTCGGGGCGCAATTCTGGCGACGGCCGCGGGCGCCTCGGTGGGGACCGTGCGGCTCATCCGGCAGCACGAGCAGACGGAAGGTGAACTAGATCCGCGCGTCGCGATACTGCGGGCAGCGGACGAATCCTGCTGAGGCTCGCCAGGAGGCGGGTTGGCGAAGATAGCGATCATCGGTTTGGGACTGATTGGCGGCTCGCTGGGGCTGGCGCTGAAGCGCTCGCGGCTGCGGGACGCCGACATCGTCGGCTTTTCGCGCAGCGCGGCGACGCGGGAGAAGGCGAGGAAGGCGGGCGCCATCGACCGGGCGGCTTCTGATGCACAGGATGCGGCCAAGGACGCAGCCATCGTCATCATCGCCACGCCGATCCTGACGACGCCGCAAATCTTGAAGGACATAGCTTCCGTTCTGCCCGCGAACTGCGTCGTCACCGACGTCGCCAGTACGAAGGGGCAGGTCATGAGATGGGCGGCGGAGCTTCTGCCGGCGCACGTGGGCTTCGTCGGCGGGCACCCCATGGCCGGGAAAGAGATGTCCGGCATCGACGCGGCGGATGCGGCGCTGTTTGAGGGCCGGCCGTACTGCGTCGTGCCTTCGCCGCAAGCGGACGAAGCGGCGGTGAACGTGCTGGTCGGGATCGCGGAGCTTGTCGGGGCGACGCCGCTGTTTATGGACGCTGAGGAGCACGACAGCTATGTCGCCGCCATCAGCCATCTTCCGCTGGTCGTATCGACGGCGCTGTTCTCGCTGGTGCGGGAGAGCGCGGCCTGGCCGGAGATGTCACGCCTGGCGTCGAGCGGCTTCCGAGACGTGACGCGCCTCGCCTCCGGCAGCCCGGAGATGAGCGAGGACATTTGCCGGACGAACCGCGAGAACGTCGTTCACTGGCTGGACCGAATGATTGCGGAGATCCGGAGGTACCGCGAGCTGATCGAGGGCGACGACGAAGAGGCGCTGCTCCGGGCGTTCGCGAAGGCGAAGCGGGAGCGCGATGAGTTCGTCACCAGCGGCCCCGCGCCTCGTCGAGCGGAACGGCCTACCGATGCGGGCATTAGCGTCAGCGACCTGCTGGTAGGCCGCTGGGCGACGCAGCGCACGCGCGAGATAATGAAGGCGCTGGAGAAGGAGCCGCCGCAGCAGCGGCCAAAGGAATAATAGCGCTGATGCTGAGAAGGATCTCATCGCCGCGCGAGTTTGGCGGCTCGCTGACCGTGCCGCCGGACAAGTCGATCTCCCATCGCGCCGCCATTCTGAACGCCATCGCCGGCGGGCCCGCCCGAGTGAAGCGTTTCTTGCCTGCCGCTGATTGTCTGGCCACGCTGACCTGCCTGCGATGCCTGGAAGTGGGGTGGTCGCTGGAGAAGAAGCGAGACGGCGGCAGCGACCTGACGATCGAGGGCAAGGGGCTCGTCGGCCTGCGCGAAAGCGAGGACGTCCTCCACGCCGCCAACTCCGGCACCACGCTGCGACTGCTGGCCGGTCTTCTCGCCGGGCGGCCGTTCCTTACCGTCTTGACCGGCGACGAATCGCTGCGCACCCGGCCGATGGCTCGCGTCGTCGAGCCGCTGCGCCAGATGGGCGCTCAGGTGTGGGCGCGCGAAGGCGATACGCTGGCGCCGCTGGTTATTCGCGGTGGACGACTGCGCGGCATTCGTTATCATTCGCCGGTGGCAAGCGCGCAGGTGAAATCGGCGGTCCTGCTGGCAGGTCTTCAAGCGGAGGGCGAGACGCTATTTGCGGAGCCGGCGCAATCGCGCGACCACACTGAGCGGCTGCTACGGGCGATGGACGCCGATCTCAAAGAAGATGGACGTATGCTGCGATTGCGTCCGCTGGAGCGAGAGCTGACGCCGCTGGACCTCTCGGTTCCCGGCGACTTCAGTGCCGCGGCTTTCTGGCTGGTCGCGGCCGTGCTGCATCCGAACGCGGAGGTGACGCTGCGTGGCGTTGGCGTGAACCCGACGCGGACCGGGCTGCTCGACGTGCTGCGGGAGATGGGCGCGGACGTCATTATAAGCGACGAACGGATGGAAGGCGGGGAGCCCGTCGCAGACGTGCGCGCGCATTCCAGCAGACTAAGGGGCGTCACCGTTGGCGGCGAGACGGTGGTGCGGCTGATCGACGAGGCGCCGGTGCTGGCGGTTGCCGCCGCGCTGGCGGAGGGCCGGACGGAGCTGCGCGACCTTGGCGAGTTGCGCGTAAAGGAATCGGACCGGGTAGGCCTGACGGTGCAGGAGTTGCGGCGGATGGGCGCGAGTATCGGAGAGGAAGGCGACGCACTGGTCATCGAAGGGGGAAAGACCCTCAAGGGCGCGGCGTGCGACAGCCATGGCGACCACCGTTTGGCGATGGCGCTGGCGGTGGCGGGGCTAGTCGCGGGAGGAGAGACGGTCATCGAGAACGCGGAAGCGACCGACGTGTCGTATCCGGGCTTCTGGCGCGACCTGGAGGCGCTGTCACAATCGTCATGAGCGTGAACGAGCCGAAGCCGATTCTGCTGGTGATCTCCGGGCCTTCCGGCGTCGGCAAGGACGCGGTGATGGCCCAACTGCGAGAGGCGCTGCGCGAGGCGGAGTACGTCACTACGGTGACGACGCGTCCACCGCGGCCGGGCGAGCGCGACGGCGTCGATTACCGCTTCCTGACGGATGACGAATACGACCGCCTGATCGCTGAGGACGGTTTCCTAGAGAGAGCCTCGGTGTACAGGCACCGCTACGGCGTACCGAAGAGCGATGTGCGGCAGGCGCTGGCGCGAGGGGAGGACGTCGTGGTTCGCGTGGACGTGCAGGGCGCCGCAACGATAAAGCGGCTGATGCCGGAAGCGGTGCTTGTCTTCCTGGCGCCGGAATCGGACGCGGAGCTCGAGCGCCGGCTGCGCGAGAGGGCGACGGACAACAGTGCCGACATTCGCATACGCCGCGATACGGCTGTGCGGGAGATGGCACAGGAGGACGCGTTCGACTATATCGTCGTGAATGCGGAGGGCCGGCTGGATGAGGCGGTGGACCGCATCGTCGCCATAGTAGAGGCGGAGAAGCGGCGCGCCGGCCGCTCACACGCCGCCCGCTGATCGCCCCGCTTCGCCGCTTTTTCTCCTCATCGTTCTACTTCAGGAAACTGTCTTTAGTAGAAGATATCTGGTGATTTGGTTCGCTT
>JBEKKV010000055.1:0-10563 GCA_050010555.1 Dehalococcoidia bacterium | reverse complement strand
GGTGCAGCGAGCAGGCGACAAGTCTGATAAAGGGCACCACGCCAGGTCTTAGTCGGGTCAGCCCGCTTCGCTGTGCTGACCCTCAACATAGCAGAGGTAAGCATACAGAGAGGTCTTAGTGTGCGGTCCGGCCCCGCGGCGCTGGCACCGAAGGCTACCACTTCGGCGGAGCGTCGGGAGTCCACATCATGGCCAGAAGGGCATCGCCGCGGTCCCGGTTGACCGGCCCGAACACCTCCCACTCGTGCGGCTCCACCTGCACCTCGATACGCGGGTAGCCAATCGGCTCGCCCGCTCCGATGCAGACGAAGGTCTCCGGGTCGAAGGCGTGCACGCCGTAGGCCTGGGCGATGGCCTGACCTATCTCCTGCTGCCATGCCGTCGGGCGCACTCCTGGCAGGGGAACCCGCGCCGGGCTCAGGGTCATGATGCGCATGGCAGCGGGGTGGGCGAAGCGCCCGCAGGACAGCCGCCGTGAGCTGTCCTCCACTCCGGCGGCTCCTATGGCAAGGACCTCCAGGCGGGTGAAGAGGCCTCGCCGCCGGAACTGGGGGGCGATGCAGCAAATGCCAGCGAGGTTGACGGCCTGCGCCGGCAGTCTCGGCAGGTCTATCACCCGACATTCGCCGATAGCGAAGCCGGCCGGGACGCCCTGGTGCGCGGCCAGGGCCAGGTAGCGCAGCGCCCGCAGGGACTTCTCGAGGAAGGCGCGGTTGGCCTGACGGTAGTTCATCTCGAACAGCGCGAAGACGGTGTCGAGGTCCTGACTTGATGCCTTGTCCGTCTCCATGACCCTGAAGTCGAATGGGGAGAAGTCGTGGGTTCTCATAGCGGCCGGATCATACCCCGTCGTCGCCGTGGGTGCACATCGATGTACTGGACGGGTACAGTCGTTTGACGGGGGTTGGCTGTGGGGGGTGTTAGAAAGGTGACAGCTCTACCGCTGGCCCCGCTCACCTTTGCATTCTGCATACTCCGGACCTAGCCTGCGTTCCCGGCGAGGCGCCTTCCGACGATTACGAGCGTGAGGCCCGTGGCCAGCGTGACTAGGGCAGCCTCGAACAGATGTGATCCGGCGGGCGCGCCTATGTCGCCGGTGCCGGTGTTGGGCGGGCTGCTGGTGGGAGCCGGGGGCGGCGCGGAAGGGACGGGCGAAGGCGTCGGCGGCGTGAACAGCACCTCCACCGGCACGGAGCTCCCGATCATGCTGTTGTTGCCGAGCGAGCCATCGCCGTTGGAGCCCCAGCACCAGACGCCGCCGCTCGCCACCGCGCAGGTGTGGGATCCGCCCGCGCTGATCGCGCTGACGCCGCCCGCGAGCCCCGATACCGGTACGGGCACTGTCGATCCTGCGGCAAAGGGGCCCGACGTCGTGCCGTTGCCGAGCTGGCCGGTATAGTTGAAGCCCCAGCACCAGGCGCCCCCGCCCTTCAGCGCGCAGGTGTGCAACCCGCCCGCGCTGATCGCGGTGACGCCGGTCGTTAGGCCCGACACCGCTACAGGCACGAGACTGCCCGTCGTGCTGTAATCGCAGGATGGGTCGGCGCAGTGCGCGATTGCGGGGTCGCCAAGTGCGCCGTAGGCGTTGTAACCCCAGCACCAGGCGCCGCCGTCCTTCAGCGCGCAGGTATGGTTCTCGCCGACGCTGATCGCTGTGACGCCAGTCGCAAGGCCCGACACCGCCACCGGCACATGGCTGTCGGTGGTGCTGTTGTTGCCGAGCTGGCCGTACTGGTTCTGGCCCCAACACCAGACGCCGCCGTCCTTAACCGCGCAGGTTTGGAACCCGCCCGCGCTGATCGCGCTGACGCCGCTCTCGAGCCCCGGCACCGCCACCGGCGCGGGGCTGCATGGCGATGACGAACCGTTGAGAGGAGTGCAGGTCGTGCTGTTGCTGCCGAGCTGACCGTACTGGTTCTGGCCCCAGCACCAGACGCCGCCGTCCTTCAGCGCGCAGGTGTGCCCACTGCCCGCGCTGATCGCGCTGACGCCGCTCTGAAGCCCCAACACCGGCACCGGCACTGCCGACCCCCTTGGGGCAAAGCGGTCGTACGTGCTGCTGTTGCCGAGTTCGCCGAATCCGTTGGAGCCCCAGCACCAGGCACCGCCGTCCTTCACCGCGCAGGTGTGGAACCCGCCGACGCTGATCGCGCTGACGCCGATCTCAAGGCCCGACACCGGCACCGGCACGAGGCTGGACACCTGCACAGGCTCCTCGGGCCCGCCGCCGCCGCCGCTGCCCCAGCACCAGACGCCGCCGTCCTTCACCGCGCAGGTGCGGTTGGGGCCCGCGCTGATCGCGTCCGCCCCGCCGGGGCCGGCCCAGGCGCGTGGCCCCCTGAGCCCCAGAACCGGCAAGACTGCGACCATCGCCACCAGACCGATGAGGAAGACAAATCGCTTCATATCTCGGACTCCTTGCCGCGCGCCAGCAAGGACGGTGGGGAATACGACTGCTCATCCCGGCCTTGTCAAGGTAAGTTGACCTGCCCCAATGAACGCTAACACAGTCTATGTTAGTCTGACCATGGCCGGCAGGCGCGGCGAGTGGCAAACCACGACCGCCGAATGCCGGCATAGGAGCGCCAACCCTTTGCCTATTCGGTGCCTGTGCCGTTCACTAGGACCGGGGGTGACTTGGAGAGGAAGCCCTAGAGATAAGAATTGAGTTCTGCCGTTCCACACGTCCAGATGCGCATGGAGGATTGTCTCCCCACAGCCCTTCTAGGCTGCCCGGTCGACGCCCTCGCGAAGCCGATCCTGAGCGACGGCGTACAGCTCTTCGAACGCGCCACCGTCTCCGGGAAAAGCGCTTAGACCGGTCTCCGCGTCGCCGATCTCAGCGCACAAGCGCGCCACGGTCTTTTGGGCTGAGTTGATGTCGGTCTCGGGCATCAAGATCAAGAAGCGGCCGTTCCCGAGATAGCCAGCGACATCAACCGCTCGCACGTGCTGCCTCAGCCAAAGGGCTATGCTCCCCTGTACCGCCCACGCGTTCGATTCCAGAGAGGGCTCAACGACCAGGAATGTCAACGGGCGCTCATGGCGTGCTGCGCGCTTGCACTCTTCCTCGCCCCGTAAGGTCATGTACCAGTACGCGAAGAGGCCCGTGTCTCGATCGTAAATCGCGAGTTTGCGTCCGCCCTCAGCCTGCTCCACCAGTTTCTCCACGAAGGCGTCGTGAGTCGATGGATCGCGTGGGCGGCGTTTCATCCCGAGCACAGCAAGCACAAGAACAGCCGCCGCCATCGCCGGGATCGCCGCAAGTATCGACCCGGTAAACGCGTCGACCAGGCAGGCGATCATCGAAGCGGCGACCGCCGCGCCGAGGAGAATATTGCGAACCTGACGGGTGGTACTCATGCCACAGCCTCCGGTTCTCTTGGAACGGCCTCCTAAAGCCTTTATCGGATCAATCAAACCACACCTTGATTCGCAGAATCGCGTGCACCGCTGGCGGCCGGTGTGGCCAGCGTCTCTTGCGGGGCCTAAAGTCTGCGGAAACTGCTACCACAGCCCCTTGACTTCGGCGCACACTAATGCATCTTGGTGTTGCCTTCCCAGGGTGGGAGACTCTGGAGCATATGCCTATCACCCAGAAGGCCGTAGGTTCGAGCCCTGCATCGCCCACCACAACCGCTGCCGGCCGCGTGATCGGCGTCGCTCATGACCTGCGGCCTCCGATGTTTTGGTGCGTTTGTCATCCGACGATTGGTGCATTTGCACCATGACACGTCCCTCCTTCTGCTCTAGATTGGACCAGGAAAGCCAAGAAGCGGGATGAATGTCCACAGTTTCTCGTAATCATTGCTCGTACCAAGGAGGACATCTATGTGGTTCCTGTGGGGAGTACTCACGCCGGTAATCGTTATCGGGCTTATCATCGCTGCAATCGTGACGGTCGTTCGGGGAAGGAGCACCGGAGGCATGACGTTCCCCGGCATAATGCTCGGTTACGTCTACGCAGCGATGTTCGTCTCCGTCTTTCTCTTCGCTGCGGGGGCCTCGCTGCTGTTGAAGGTCGGGCTTGCTGAGGCAGCCGGACGCGACTTCGCCTACAATACGGTGGTCACCAGCTACGCAAGGGTTGATCCGTCAGATGAAGCCATCCGCAACGACATCGCGACAGGTATTACTCTCGTCTTCGTCGGTTGCGCGCTTTTCGCGATACACGGCACGGCGGCGACGGGATTGCGACGACGTCGGGCACCCGGCCTGCGGCAGATAGCCCGCACCTACAACCTCCTCGGCCTAGCGGGCTCCACCATCGTCTTCCTCGCCGGCAGCGCTACGGCCGTTTACGAGACGCTGCGACGATATGTGCTGAACTACAAGTTCGAATCGTGGAACTACCCGCGGCCTGGCGGCGCAATCGGCGTTGCCGCCATCTTTTTGGCCGTTGCCTTATGGTTCGCGTGGCGAGTCTGGCAGGAGTTCGCGGAAGAAGTTCGCGGCGCCGACACGCCCGGCACGGTGCCGACGAACCAAGACTTAGGGGCCGCGGTAAGCTAGGAGAGAACGACGTTATGGCAAATAGTGCTCATGTTGCCAAGCAAGCTACCGATTACCGAGATGCGGACCATATCACAATCGGTCCCGGCCGCATAGATGGCCTCTTCGCGCTAGAGGGAGTATGCAACCATGAGGTCATCGTGTGTGGCCCAGCCCCCTTGGCCGTCATCGGTCAATGCTTTGATGACCCGTCGCGCTAACGTCGGCACCAGTCGGCTCCGAAGGTGTTAGAGCCTAGATTCGAGGTGAGCGGAGATTAACGCAGCCCTTTGGCGAAGCGCCGCAAGCGGGTAGACCCCGCCTTCATCAGGACCGGACCGTGTCCGAAGCACACGATGTCGCACTCCAGAGCGGCCAGCTTGCGGATGGATTCCCTGGCCTGGGCCTTGTCCTGGGTGAACATGCCGGGCGGAGGGCGCAAGCCCAAGACGTTCACGACGGCGTCCCCCACGAAGAGCACACCCCTGGAAGGCATGTGCAGGGCGATCTGCCCAGGGGTATGGCCAGGGACATGCACGACTCGCAGGCCGGCAACCCCAAGCTCGTCACTATCCTGGAGTTCCCGGTCCACCCGTGACGGTTTCGGCGGTCGGGCCAGGCGGACTAGGAGAGGACCGAGAAGGCCACTCAAGAGCCGTGGCATCTTCGGCGACGGCATGGACTCCTCACCCCGCACAACCGGTGCATCCAGTGCGTGCACACACACTTGAGCGCCCGTAGCCTCGGCGAGTTCGGTCAGGCTGCCGGTGTGATCCCCATGATAGTGAGTCACGACGATTTCTTTGAGGTCCTCAGGCTTGTGACCGATAGCAGCGATGGTCTGGAACACCTTCTTTGTGGCACCGGCCATACCCGTGTCGACGAGAGTCAGATGGTCTTCTCCCTCGACGATGTAGACCCCGCACCCCTTTATTCCCTCTACCTTGTACACGCCTCTGACAATCTTCATGAGCATCTCCCTCCTCGAGGTTGTCGTCGCCGCTGGCGGCTGGATTATACGACAACGTTCTTCGCCTTCACAGCATCCCCTTGACTTCCTCGCACACTAATGCAATATGGTCGTGATTCTACGTTTGCGAAGGAGAACGGCCATGACAGCAACGATCATCCCTACTGGCGAGGAGGCAGCAGGCTGGGAACGCGCTATGTACGCATTTCTTGCCGAAAAGGAGCGACGGAGCGGCTCAAGACGCACAGTCGAAGGCTACTCCCGCACTCTTCAGCACTTCTTCGGCACCATGGGCAAACCGCCCGACAAGATCGCCAGCCAGGAAGTCTTCGCCTGCGCCTACGGCAAGGGGTTGTCTGGTAAGGAGCCGTCCGCGATAACGATCGGCGCCCGACTCGCCTGCCTGAGTTCGTTCTACCGCTTCCTCATCCGAATGGAGATCGTCTCCGCCAACCCCTGCGACCAGATCGAACGGCCCAAGCCCCCGCCCAGCCCGCCGCGGGGGATCAGCGCTGAAGGCATCAGGAAGCTGCTCGCCGTCATCCCCGAGACGCCGGCGGGGCTGCGGGACAAGGCAATCGTCCTCACTCTCGTGCTAACAGGCCAGCGCCGGGCGGAAGTTTTCAATCTGAAGGTCGGCGATCTCATTCGGACGGACGGCCCCTTCTACACATATCGAGGGAAAGGGGGTAAGCGAGGGAAAAGAGAGTTGCCGCCGGGTTCGAGGGGGGTCTTGTTCGTTATGAATGGAACGGTTGACTCTTCGGCGAAGATTACGCATATATACGACCGCCGGCGCCGGCAGATGGATGCCAACGCCCGACGCGATCGGCTGACGCAGCTGCCGGTGCGGTCCTGGCGCAGGCAGTTGGCAGAACGGACAGCGGAGCATGACGCGAGCAGGCTTGATCCTCAGGGTGAGTGACCTCAGCCAGGGAGCAAGTGACCGGCTGTCGCTGGACGCCCAGCGCCGGATTCTTCGCGACCTCTGCTAGCAAAACGGCTGGCAGGTGACCCGTGAATACGTCGGGGCAGGAGAGTCCGCGTTCACAAACGACATCGGCAAGCGCCAGACGATGCTCGAAGTCAAGCGCGACGTGGAACAGGGCCTCCTCGATGTGCTTGTCGTGCACGACCTCAGCCGCTTTGCCCGCGATGAAGAACTCGGGCAAGCCTTCTTCAATCTCCTTCAACGGCATCACGTCAGGCTCGTGAATGCCAGTAGCGACGTGGACTACAGCACCCCCGAAGGCCGGATGATGCTGAGCATCGACCTGGGACTCGGCTCCTATTGGTTGCGCAAGATGAGCTTCCACATCAAGAAGTCGAAGCGTCAGCGCTTCGAACTCGGGCTCCACGTTGGGGACACTCCCTTCGGCTACCACAAGGGGGCCACCACCAAGGACCCGCTGGTACCGGTGCCCGAAGAGGCGTCGGCCATCGCCGAAGCGATCCGTGACTACGCGGCAGGCGCCGGGTTCCAAGAAATCGCCCGCCACTGGAACGCCGATGGACTGCGTCCACGCTCGAAGCAGGGACACACGCAGTTCACGACTTCTGCAATGCAGTCGATTATCGAGAACGACTTCTACGCGGGATTTGTGCGCTACAAGGGCGAGCGGCGACGCGGAGCGCACGAGGCCATCATCAGCGAGGACCTGTAGAGAAGGAAGCGGTTGTGGGTCCATCCCTGCCCGCAGTTTCAGCCGCTGTTTGAGATGCGGCGGGAGATGTGCAAGCGGTTCTATCTGTGTAGGTATGGTACCCCCGGCGGGACTCGAACCCACGCACCCGGCTCCGGAGGCCGGCGCTCTATCCGACTGAGCTACGGGGGCACGCAGCCATCTTACCGCCTGTTTTGCCGGCCTGACAAGGCCCCGCGTCCAGCGACGCCAGGCGCAGTCGCCTAATGGCACTGCCGGTCGAAGGTGCGGCGCGGCGGGTTCGCCAGTTCCCTACTGATTGCCTCCTCGTACGCCTGCGCGATCACAGCGTGGCCGGCGTTGTTCGGATGAATGTTGTCGCCGAAGCCGGTGCCGAGGAACGTCTTGTCCTGAGGCGTCGAAATGAGACTTAGCTGTAGCTTCGTCGCCGTCCATAGGTCCGCAACAGCGACGTCTCGCTTAGCCGCCTCTTCCGCGATTATCTGGCTGAAGACGCCGCCGCGCTGGTAGTCAACCGAATCGGCCGGCCAACCGATCCACGGCACGGTGCCCGCCACCACGATGGTGTCGCCGCCGGTCACGCAGTCCAGCAGCGAGCCGTACATCTGGCGAAACTGGTCCGCCGTGATCTGCTGGTCGATCGCCGCGTGCACGCCGATCTCGATAATGACGAAACGCCGGTCGTGCTTCATCGCCTGCCTTGCCGCGATGATGTCGGTCGTCGGGTCGAACGACAGGAAGAAGCGTCCCTCCTCTTCCACGCCCTGCTTGTCGAGGTCCTCCGCGACGAGCGAAGGGAACGCTTCCGACGGCGACGTGGCGGCCGCCCCAAGCGTCAGGCTGTCGCCGATGAAGGCGATGCCCGCGCCATCGAAGGGGATGTCTTTCGGCGTTAGGACGACCGCCATCGCCAGGACAGCGGGGAGCAGATAGACGGGGCGGAGTCGATGCAACGCGAGTCCTTCGCAGTCCGATCGAGAAGTATCCCTATCTGAAGCTTATCACAACAACCGACGGCCCCAATCGGCGAAACGCCGCATTCTGGCGAGGCGCCCGATTGCGGCGTAGAATCGGCGGTGAAGGAGGGCTCAGGATGGACTCGCTCGCCGGAATCGTGCGCCTCGAATCAGGACAGGTCGAAGACGCCGGGAAGATGCTCGGCCGCGCCTTCTTCGACAACCCCATGTCGCTCTTCCTCCTGCCCGACACAGAGACGCGCGCTCGCCCGCTGACCTGGATGTTCGACCGCACGGCCCGCTACGGCCTGCTCTTCGGCGAGGTCTACACCACTGTCGATGTCGTCGACGGCGCCGCCATCTGGCTCCCGCCGGACGGCCCTCCCATGACCCGCGAGAACATCGCCGCCGCCGGCATGATGGAGATGCCCCAGCAGATGGGCGCCGAGCCGTTCCAGCGGTTGATGCTAATGAAGCGCCACTTCGACGAGCTGCGTCAGCGCGACGCGTCGGAGCGGCACTGGTACCTGTGGACGCTCGGCGTGGACCCGCCGCGACAGGGCCAGGGCGTCGGCAGCGCGCTGCTGCGTCCGGTGCTAGCGCGGGCCGACCGCGAGGGCCTGCCGTGCTACCTTGAGGCGGACAAAGCGAAGAACGTCCCCTTTTACCAGCGTCACGGCTTCGACGTGGTGGAGGAGAGCGATCTTCCCGGCGGCGGCATGCACTACTGGACCATGAAGCGACGCGCTCGGCGGTAGCCCGAACGCTAGCTGTTAGCTGAAGATATGAAATTGAAACTATCGTAAACCACCTGGCAGCCAGCGCGTATATTTTCAAAATGTGCTGATTTTGCCTGGCAGTTCACGTCGATTTGCTTGTCTCCAGATATGGTGTAAAGAAACTCCGACATGACGGGTTGGCCATTCATGGTGAACGTGACGGAGTACCTCCTCGCCGTCAACCCACCGAGCTCAGTCCAACCGTTGTCAGTAACAGCCCCTCCCATCTGTCCCGCGAGCTGCGCCATCAACGCATCGTAGCTCAGAAGCGCCTCCCGCAGCCGATCAGGCGGAACGTCAACGCCTAACCGTGCCGCTTCAACCATGACGCCATCCATGATCGCTATGTCCTCGGTATCATTCGTAAGCGCAACCTGGACAATGAGGTTCTCGGTCCCCATCTCTGCCTGCCTCGTGATCGGCACATTCGGCTGTTGCCAGTCTCCCGGGTAGTCGAAGGCAAACCCCGCCTCGTCATTCGCGTAATGGAGCGTCCCTCCCCCACCTGCCTTCGTGACGGGAGTCCCGGTCGGACCAGGAGTTTGAATAGCCGCAGTGTTGGTCGCCCCTTCTGTCGGTGTCCCTTTCGCCGCGTTGCCCCCGCCACACGCCGCCGCGAAGAGCGACGGACCCGCCAGTAACAGCGTTGCCATCAATACTCCTAATCTCTTCATGACAGGCAGCCTCCAATCAGTCTTGCCGCGGCCACTCGATTCACGCGCCGCGGTGACGGTACTGCACCGCCTCCGCCAGGTGCGACGGCCCGATCTCGTCGCTCCCCGCCAGATCCGCTATCGTCCGCGCCAGCTTCAGCACCCGGTGGAACGCTCGCGCCGACAACCCCAACTGGTTCATCGCCAGTCGCAGCAGCCCCGTCGCCGGCTCCGATAGCCTCGCCTGGCAGTACTCCCGCACCTCCGTCGGCGTCATCTCCGCGTTGCAGGTCAGCCGCGTCCCGTTGAAGCGCGCCGTCTGACGCCTTCGCACCGCCTCCACACGCCCGCGCACCGACGTCGACAGCTCGCCCGGCGACATCGCCGCCAGCTTCTCGTACTCCACGCGCGGCACTTCGACGAAGATGTCGATGCGGTCCAGCAGCGGCCCGGAGATGCGCTTCTGATAGCGGCTGACGGTGGACTCCGAGCAGGTGCACTCCTTCGTCGGGTCGCCGTAGAAGCCGCACGGGCACGCGTGGAGGTCAGAACTACAGCAGACTCCAGAGGGTGGTGCAGGTGTGACCGCCGGCGCATCCTTGCTGGCCAGCGTAAAGGCGCGACTCAAGGGCGTCAAGGGCCCCGACTCCAAGGGCTGGCACACCGCCTTCTGTCCCTTCCACGACGACAAACAGCGCCCAAACCTCCGCTTCACCGAGCTCGGTTTCAAGTGCCTGGCGTGCGGCGAGAAAGGCAGCATTCGCAAGCTTGCAGAGAAGGTTGGAGTTCCGGTGCCCGGGCCCTTCGAAGACCGCATCGAGACCTCGTACGACTACCATGACGAACACCGCACTCTTCTCTATCAGGTTGTCCGCCTGCACTCCCCAAAGGACTTCAAGCAGCGGCGGCCAGACGGGAATGGCGGCTGGCACTGGAACCTCGATGGTGTCCGTCGCGTCCCCTACCGGCTCCCAGAGCTCATTGCCGCGGACCGGAGCGAGACCGTTTTTGTCGTTGAGGGAGAGAAGGACGTCGACCGACTGACCAAGT
>JBEKKV010000054.1:0-10846 GCA_050010555.1 Dehalococcoidia bacterium | reverse complement strand
ACCGGCTTCCTGGTCGACGACGTCGATGGAATGGTGGAGGCAGTGCGGCACATCGGTGACATCGACCCCAGGCGCTGCCGAAGACACGTCGAAGAACGATTCGACGTCCCGGTCATGGTCGACGGCTACCTGGAAGCCTACGAGCGGATCATCGAGTCGGTCAGCGGAGAGCGCCTCACGACCCCGTCTCTTCGATCGAAGAGCCAGACGGCGACAAGAGAGCTATACACGCGCTAAATCAGGCCTCCCCTGATCATCGCGGCTGAGCGCCAACCTGGCCGCGTCCTATTGCTCGCCTTGAGGCGTCCGCGTCACGTAAAATGGGAGCATACCCCGCCGCGGGCAATTGATGCCCGCCATTCGCAAAGGAGCGCGCGATGGAACTGAAGGGTTCGAATACCGAACGCAATCTGCTGACGGCCTTCGCCGGCGAATCGCAGGCCAGGAACCGCTACACCTACTTCGCCTCGCAGGCGCGCAAGGAAGGCTTCGAGCAGATATCCGAAATCTTCCTCGAGACGGCGGATAACGAGCGCGAGCACGCCAAGCAGTTCTTCAAGTACCTCGAAGGCGGGACTGCCGAAGTCAAGTGGTCCTTCCCCGCAGGCGTCATCGGCGAAACAGCGGCGAATCTGGAAGAGGCGGCCGCTGGCGAGCGCTATGAGCACAGCGAGATGTACCCGGCGTTCTCCAAGGCTGCTCTCGACGAGGGCTTCCCGGAGGTAGCTAAGACCTTCCGAGCGGTGTCCGTCGCCGAGCGCCAGCACGAGAAGCGCTACAACGAGTTGCTGGCCAACGTGCGCGAAGGAAAGGTCTTCAAGAAGGACCAGCCGGTGCAGTGGAAGTGTCGCAACTGCGGCTACGTCCACACGAGCACCGAGCCGCCGGAGGTCTGTCCCGCCTGCAAGCACGTACGCGCCCATTTCGAGCTTCTCGCCGAGAACTGGTAGCAAAGTGCGGTCGTAAGGCCGCGGGCGACCATTCGACGAAGTCTGCGATAGGAGGTTGCCGATGCCCGTCGTCATTTACGAAAAGCGCGGCCGGACAGTTGTGCTGACGCTGAACCGGCCGGACGCGATGAACGCCATCAACCATGAGGTACGTGAGGCCCTGCGCGACTCGTTCCTGCGCTTCCGCGACGACGAAGACGCTCTCACGCTCGTCCTCACCGGCGCTGGCGACAAGGCCTTCTCCGCGGGCGCCGACCTCAAAGAGATGAGCGTTCTGCAGCGCCAGCCGGGCGTCGACCCCGTCGGCCTTACGATGGCCTCTCTTCTTCGCAACATACAGCTCTGGAAACCGGTCATCGCTGCTGTGAATGGTTACTGCTTGGCTGGCGGCCTGGAGCTGGCGCTGGCCTGCGATATCCGCATCGCCGCCGAAAACGCTTCCTTCGCCCTGACGGAAGTGACACGCGGCGTCATCCCCGGCGACGGCGGCACCCAGATCCTGCCGCGCGTCGTGCCGGTCGGCGTCGCGCTCGAGCTCATGTTCACCGGCCTGCGCATCGACGCCCAGGAGGCGTATCGCATCGGTCTCGTGAACCGCGTCGTCCCGCGGGGGGAGCTGATGTCGGAAGCGATGGCGCTGGCGCAGCGCATCAACGAAAGCGCCCCCATTTCGGTCCGCCTCGTCAAAGAGTCGGCGTTGCGCGGCCTCGACCTGCCGCTAGCCGATGGCCTGCGATTGGAGTCGCTGTTCTCGCGATTCGTTCATACGACGGAGGACGCGAAAGAGGGTCCGAAGGCCTTCACCGAGAAGCGCCCGCCGGTCTACAAAGGCCGCTAGCAGCGTATCGACGAGCCCGAACCTCCTCACACGCAGAAAAGCAACTGAGCCCCGATATCTCGGGGCTCAGCGTTCAGTCTGCCTGTTCCGAGTCAGCGCATTGCGCAGAGTCTATGGGTCAATGCGCGCTGTTCGCGGCGCGGAACATACGTCCGTGCAGGATCGGACGGCCTGTCGGGTGCTCTTCAACCGCAAGACCAGGTCCATTTCCAGCAGTTCCAACTCCAGTGGCCGGCGCAACCCGTCCCTGCGGTTGGCGTAGGAGTCTTCGAGGGCGTCGGCGTGCGAGTCACCTTCGGCGTCGGCGTCCGGCTGGGCGTCGCCGTCTTGCACGGCGGCTTCGGCGTTGGAGTTCTCGTCGGCGTCTTGGTCGGCTTCGGCGTTGACGTCTGAGATGGCGGTTTTTGCGTCGGCGTCGGCGTCTGGTTCCCGCAAGGCTTTGTTGCCGTTGGCGTCACGGTACCGCCGCCGATGGGCGTGCCCGTTGGCGTGGCCGTGTTGGTCGCCGTGGGCGTGGCCGTGTCGGTTGGCGTTGGGGTTGCCGTGTTGGTCGCTGTCGGCGTGGAGGTATCGGTCGCCGTGGGTGTCGCGGTGTCGGTTGGCGTCGGCGTGGCGGTATCGGTCGCTGTTGGCGTTGCCGTGTCCGTCGCAGTAGGCGTGGCCGTGTCAGTTGCCGTCGGTGTCGCGGTGTCGGTCGGCGTCGGCGTGGCCGTGTCAGTCGCCGTCGGTGTAGCCGTGTCGGTCGCCGTCGGCGTAGCAGTGTCGGTCGCAGTAGGTGTAGCCGTGTCGGTCGCCGTCGGCGTAGCAGTGTCGGTCGCAGTAGGCGTGGCGGTATCGGTCGCCGTCGCCGTCGGTGTGTTAGTTGCCGTTGGAGTGAACGTCTTGGTCGGCGTCGCTGTGCTTGTGAACGTCGGCGTTGGCGTTGGCGTGGACGTGTTAGTGGCCGTTGGCGTGAAAGTCTTCGTTGGCGTCGCGGTGCTTGTGAACGTTGGGGTCGGTGTCTGCACGTCCGCCTGGGAACCAGTGGTAGAATGCAGCGTACCCGTCTGACAATTAGGAGAGCCGCTCGAGCAAGTGTCCTGGAAGGTCAATGTCGCCGTATCGGTCAGTGGGTTCGGATCATTGGGAGCAACATTGTAGAAGCTAGCAGTAAAGGTGATGGAAGAGCCGAACGGAAGGGTACAGAGCGTCTGGCCAGCGTTGCAGGATGCTCCCCCAGCCAACGTGAGGAGAGTAGGCGTTAGCAACAAGTTGACGGAAGTAAAGTCACCGCTCCCTGTGTGCACGACATCCACCACCGACGTGATCGTCAAGGTGTCATGTGCCGTGTCGACACCGTTTTGGATCTGATACGTGCAAATGTATGGTTGTCCCACAACGACAGGGCTGGCGCAGCCTTTAAGAAAGCTGATCCCGTGGAGGTCCGGAGGGGGCGTGGGTGTGGCAGCCCGCGCCTGTGGAGACCAGGCTAGCATACTGGCAACCATGGCGCAGCCGAAAACCAGCGCAAGTGCCGCACCGACGCGAGTCCCCATCGGCCTGCTGATGTCCTCCAGACCGCGTTCCTTGATTCTCATTCACGTCCCCCTTTCGCTGTCGCCACCGGCGTTGGCGCCAGGCTGAGCAACTGCTTGACGTCGCCCTTCGGCTACCAGACGCATCGGCGTCGAACAGGACAATCAACCGCTGACGGCGGCCTGTCTCCTGAACCGAAACAACCTCTGAACGGCGAGGAAATCGCTAGGCGGGGACACACAGCTAGCGGAGAAGCTTCTTGCGACTCATCTTTCGCTGCTCTTCCTATAAGGACGGACTGAATGACTTTCTCCGGGGCGGGGCTGGAGCAAGCCTGGTCGGGAGCAATTGCTTGCCCTATTAAAGCACAGATTTTCTCCTGAGTCTATACCGGAGTCGGCGTTTGATTCTGAAGTGTGACCGGTTCCTTCGAATCGAGCCCGCGGCGATAAAGGGAGAACGGTGCCGCCCGCACCAGACTTTGTGGGCAGCAGCCGTCCCCGAGGCGAGGGATGAAGGATTGGCTCCCCGAGCAGGACTCGAACCTGCAACCTAGCGGTTAACAGCCGCCCGCTCTACCGATTGAGCTATCGGGGAGCACCGAAGCTAGCATCTGCCTGGCTGCCGAGCCAGGACTCGAACCTGGACTAAGGGATCCAAAGTCCCTGGTGCTACCATTACACCACTCGGCAGCGGATCAGTCCATCCGCACACCAATGAAGGCGGGGTCTCCCGCCTTCCGCGCGATCGTGAACTGGTGCCGAAGGCCGGGATCGAACCGGCACGAGGGTTGCCCCTCAACAGTTTTTGAGACTGTCGCGTCTACCTGTTCCGCCACTTCGGCCTTGGAGCGGAAGACGGGATTCGAACCCGCGACCCCCTCCTTGGCAAGGAGGTGCTCTACCGCTGAGCTACTTCCGCCCTCAACCCTGCCTCTGCCACCGCAGAGCGACCCTATTATAGTCAATGGCAGGTCGCTCGACAAGCAAGGTAGAGGGCTCAGCCGCCGCCTCCGCGACGGGCCGTCCGCCACGTTCACGAAGTCTTGACATCAGTTCGACGCGTTTTCACGCCCGTTCCACAGGGATGACGCAGAATCAGCTCGAAAGCGGCAACCACCCAGGTATTATCGGGTCGGCTGCGGTCGACCCAAGAATGGGGGACGCGGCGCAATCCTCCCGCAGCAAGAGCGTCAGTAGGAGGTGCCGCGTTCCCCGCCAAATCTCGCCCCTATACTTATCCTCTAGCAGCGCGACCTCATGGGCGTCGGTGGGAGGGTTGGCTGCGGTGCTCGAGGATGAGCGGATTGTTCGCTGCGTGCGCCCTCTAGCCGCCCGTTGCCAGGGCCGCCTTCAGCGCTGCGATAAGCTCGGCGTCCTCACTTGGGTCGACCGTGCGCGGGTCGAGGAGCAGCGTATCGCGCTCCACCCGCGCGACGACTGGCGTATCACCCACTCGCAGCCGTCGGGCCAGGGAGGCGACGTCCGCCATGCCGCCCAGCGCCAGCAGCTTTGTCGGAAGGCTTTCCTCCGGCAGGCTGCCGCCGCCCACCATCGACCTGCCGTCGACAATACCTGCGCCCTTCCCAACCGCCTTTGCCCACGCCTTTGCCCGCGCGTCGATCTCCGCCACCGGCAGCGCGATCATTCGCCAGACAGGCACCTTCTCAGCCTCCTCCTGCTTCACATAATGCAGAAGCGTCGCCGAAAGCGCCGCAATCGCCCCCTTGTCCAGCCGGCCGGAGCGCGCCAGCGGGTGCTTCTTCAGCTTGTCGACAAGCTCGCGCCGGCCCAGCACGATGCCCGCCTGCGGCCCGCCCAGCAGCTTGTCGCCGGAAGAGAAAACAAGGTCCGCACCCGCCGCCAGGCTTTCCTGCAGCGTCGGTTCCTTCCCCAGACCGAACTGCGTCGTGTCGAGCAGGCAGCCGCTGCCGGGGTCGTCCAGGAGCAGCAGGCCGCGCGCGTGCGCCAGCCGCGCCAGCTCCGCCGTCGGCACCGACTCTGTGAAGCCGACCACGCGGAAGTTGCTCGTGTGGACGTGCAGGAACGCCGCCGTCCGCTCGCTGATGGCCGCTTCGTAGTCGCGCAGATAAGTGCGGTTGGTCGCGCCAACCTCGACCAGGCGGGCGCCGCTCTCCGCCATTATCTCCGGTATCCGGAACCCACCGCCGATTTCGACGAGCTGTCCGCGCGAGATGATGACGTCTTTCGCGCGCGCGAACGCTGACAGCGCTAGCAGAAGGGCAGCAGCGTTGTTGTTGACCGCCAGCGCCGCTTCCGCACCGGTTAGCCGGCAGATGAGCGACTCCACAAGGACGTGGCGGTTGCTCCGCTCGCCTTCCGTCAAGTCGATCTCGAGGTTGCTGTAGCCGCCGCTGACGGCGGTCATGGCGGCAATCGCCTCTGCCGAGAGCGGCGCGCGGCCAAGGTTGGTGTGGATGATGACGCCGGTAGCGTTGATCACGTGTCGCAGGCCGGGCGTCGTCGCTGCTTTCAGGTGTTCGACGAGCGACTTCACGATCTCATCGTACGATGGCGACGTCTGGCCCCCGGCGATGGCCGCTCGCACGCCCTCCAGTTCTTCGCGCGCAACCGCGACGACGATGTGCGGCGCGAAGGCATCTCTGAAGGCGGCGAGTCGTTCGTCGCTCAGCAGTCGGTCGACGCTGGGCAAGCGGCGGTAGGGGCTGGTCACAGCGCTTCCCTTCGATTGGAGTATCCGCTATTCTAACACAGTCGGCAGTCCATTCACTTGATCTATTTTTCACTAATGACTACCATGAGGTTACACCACACACGGAGGCAGCCATGACGAACCTGCGAATCCCCGGACCGACTCCCTGCGCCGACGAAGCCCTCAAGGCGATGTCCCGCCAGATGATCAACCACCGCGGCCCTGAGTTCGGCGGCATAATCCAGCGACTCACCGCCGGCGTCAAGAAGGTCTTCCAGACCGAGAACGACGTCTACATCCTCACCACGTCCGGCACCGGCGCCATGGAGACCGCCGTCGTCAACTTCCTGTCGCCCGGCGACCGCGTGCTCGTGGTATCGATTGGCGCTTTCGGCGACCGCTTCGCCGACATCGCCAGGACCTACGGCGCCAATGTGACGAAGCTGCCATTCGAATGGGGCACGGCCGCCGACCCCGTCGCGCTGGACAAGGCGCTTGCCGCCGCGCCCGGCTACAAGGCAGTACTCTTCACCCACAACGAGACGTCCACCGGCGTCACGAACCCGCTGAAGGAGCTCGCCGCCGTCGCTCGCAGGCACGGCGCGCTGGTCATCGTCGATGCCGTCAGCAGCCTCAGCGCTGTTCCCTGTCCGGTCGACGCCTGGGACCTCGACGTCGTCGTCACCGGCTCGCAGAAGGGCTGGATGGTGCCGCCGGCGCTCGCCATGATCTCGGTGAGCGAGCGCGCCTGGAAGGCACACGACGTAGCCAAGATGCCGCGCTACTACTTCGACGTGGGAAAGGCGAAGAAATACCTGGAGACCGACCAGACGCCCTGGACGCCCGCCATCTCCGTCTTCTTCGCTCTCGACGTCTCGCTGAAGATGATGCTTGCCGAAGGGCTGCCCGGCATCTTCGCCCGGCACGAGCGTATCGGCAAGCTGACCCGCGACGGCGTGAAGGCGCTGGGGCTGGAGCTGCTGGCCGACGAGAAGTTCGCCTCCAACACTGTCACCGCCGTCAAGGTCCCGGAAGGCATCGACGGCAAGGCGCTCGTCAAGCTGATGCGCGAAGAGTACGACACGGTCCTCGCCGGCGGGCAAGCGGCCCTGGCGGGCAAGATCTTCCGCATCGGCCACCTCGGCCTCGTCAGCGACGGCGACATCACCGCCTGCCTCGACGCCCTGAAGCTGGCGCTGCCGAGAGTGGGCTTCGCGCCCGCCGCCGTCTAGACCGCGGCGAAAGGTAGAATGGACCGCAAGGTTCTCGTCACCGATCCCATTTCGCAGGACGGCATTGCCGCCTTGCAGCGTTGCGCCCAGGTCGACGTCAAGCTGGGTATTCCCGCCGACGAGCTGATAAGCGTCATCGGCGAGTATGACGCCCTCGTGGTCCGCAGCGAGACGAAGGTGACCGCGGCCGTCATCGACGCGGCGAAGCGCTTGCAGGTGATCGGCCGCGCCGGCGCCGGCGTCGACAACATCGATCTCGACGCCGCCACTCGACGCGGCATCATCGTCGTCAACGCGCCGCTGGGGAACACAATCTCCGCCGCCGAGCATGCCATCGCCCTCATGCTGGCGCTCTCGCGCTACATTCCGCAGGCCAACGCCGCCCTCAAGGCTGGCAAGTGGGAGCGGCAGCGCTTCATGGGAGTCGAAGTGCGCGGCAAGACGCTGGGCATCATCGGCCTGGGCCAGATCGGCTCGGAAGTGGCGAAGCGGGCGCGCGGCCTAGATATGCACGTTATGGCCTGCGACCCGTTCGTCTCTGAAGAGCGGGCGCAGGCGCTCATCGTCGAGATGGTCTCGCTCGAAGAGCTGCTCCAGCGCGCCGACTACATCGCCATCCACACGGCGCTCACGCCCCAGACCCGCGGCCTCATCGGCGAGAAGGAGCTGCGACTGGTGAAGCCGTCCCTTCGCATCATCAACGTCGCGCGCGGCGGCATCGTCGACGAAGAAGCGCTGTACAACGCTGTCGAAGAGGGGCGGGTCGCCGGCGCTGCCGTTGACGTGTTCAGCAAGGAGCCGGCGCAGGACAACATCCTCTTCAAGAGCGACCGGATCATCGTCACGCCGCACCTGGGCGCGTCGACCGCCGAGGCGCAGGACCGCGTAGCTGTCGACGTCGCCGACCAGATCGCCGCCGTCTTCCGCGGCGAGCCGCCCGCCTACTCCGTGAACGCGCCGCTTCTGGCGCCGGAAACGATGGCCATCATCGGTCCCTACGTCAACGTCGCAGTCATGACGGCCTCGCTGGCGACTCAGCTTAGCGCGGGACAGCTCAGCACGGTCGAAGTGGAATACTTGGGCGAGATCGCCGACTACGATGTCACGCCGCTGAAGGCTGCCGTCATCAAAGGGCTGCTCGAGCCCATCAGCGAAGAGAACGTCACCATCGTCAACGCCAACCTGGTCGCCGAGCACCGCGGCCTGCGTATAAGCGAGCGCAAGGGCGCCTACGAAGGCATCTTCAGCAACCTCGTGCAGGTGCGCGCCGCAACAAACGACGGCGTCACGACCGTCTCCGGCACGATGGGCCACGATGGACCGCACATCGTCCAGATCAACGAGTTTTGGGTCGACGTGGCGCCGGGCGCCGGTCACCTGCTCATCTGCATGAACGTCGACCGGCCGGGGATGATCGGCACGGTTGGCATGATCCTGGCCAAGCACGACGTCAACATCAACTCCATGCGCGTCGCCGGCGAGCGCGGCCAGGCGATGATGGTCCTCGGCCTGGATTCGGCGCCGTCCGATGAAGTCATGCAAGAGCTAACTACCGTTCCGGACATCTTCTCCGTCCGCCGCGCTCGAATCTAGCCCCCACGACAACCTCAGCAGCGGGCTTAACCCTTTTTTTACACATCCTTATTGTCGCCTTAGTCCCGCCTCCTTAAGCTTTGCGTTGTATGTAAGGAGCAAATGCCATGAAAAGAATTCTGAAGTTCGCTCTGCCATTTGCGCTACTGGCAATTGTCGTATCCGGAGTCCTCACGGGCGTCGCGCTGGCGCAGGGCGGCGGCAACAGCGGCACCGCCAGCCCGACGACGCGGATGGACCAGTTCCTCGGCTTCCTCTCCAACCGGCTGGGCATTTCCAGCGACCAGCTCAAGACAGACGTTCAGGGCGCCGCCAGCGACACGGTAAACCAGATGCTGAAGGACGGCACCATCACCCAGCAACAGGCCGACAAACTCAACCAGGAGATTCAGAACGGGAACTTCCCCGGCTTCCTGGGCATGGGCGGCAGGTTTGGCGGATTCGGCATGATGGGGAAGGGCGCGCTCGGCACCAGCCTCCAGAACATCGTTCAGTCGGTCGCCGGCAAGCTCAACCTTACACCGCAGCAGATACAGACCCAGCTCAAGAGTGGAAAGAGCCTGGCCGACATCGCCTCCGCCCAGGGCGTCTCCCGCGATGACCTGAAGAACGACATCACGACCGCCGTCAACACGGAGGTCGACAATGCCGTCAGCGGTGGCAAGATCACTCAGTCGCAGGGCGACAACATCAAGAGCATGCTGAGCAGCAACCTGGACCAGCTCATCGACCACACGGGCGGCCTGGGCGGTCTGGGCGGCATCTTCGGCGGGAAGGGTCAGAACGGGAACGGTCAGAACAACAAGCCGAATAGCCAGGCCACACCGAACACACCGAACACGAGCTCGCCCATGTGGCGCGGCGGGACCCAGAACAGCCGCACCGGCATGAGCATGCCCTTCATGTAGCTATCAATTTGGGCTTTGTCTCTCGTCCGACCTCGCGAGAGCAGGCAACATACCCCGCGATGCAACGGGCCGCCTTTCGTCCACGGGCGACCCGTTGCTCCATCTTCAGAACTATGATTGTCTTCGCGCCATCCGCTTAAGGCGGATCCGCCGGCCCGCGAATCGCCTCGTTCATGCTGCCGCTGCGAAAGCCGGCCAAATCCAGCGTCACGTACGTGTAGCCCAACGCCTTCAGCCCCTCGACGACGCTGCGCCGCGTATCATCGTCCAGGAACGTCGCTATGTCGCCGGCCTCCACCTCAATGCGCGCCAGCCTGCCGTGATGACGCACGCGAAGCTGATGCAGCCCCGCCGACCGCAATAGCTCCTCTGCCGCCTCTATCCGCGCCAGCGCCTCGCGGCTGATGGGCGTCCCGTAAGGGATGCGCGACGCCAGACAGGCCATCGACGGCTTGTCCCACGTCGGCAGGCCGCGTTCCAGCGACAGCGCTCGTATGTCCGCCTTCGTCAGGCCGGCCTCGCGAAGGGGAGCGCGAACGCCCTGCTCCGACGCGGCGCGCTTTCCCGGGCGGAAATCGCCATCGTCGTCCGTGTTGCTACCTTCGACGACGTATGCCAGCCTCTGCTCGTCCGCGAGCGCCCGCAAACGGCGGAAAAGCTCGCTCTTGCAGTGATAGCAGCGGTCTGTGTCGTTCCTCAGGTACATAGGCGATTCCATCTCCGTCGTCTCGATGACGACGTGGCGCACGCCGATGCCGGCTGCCAGGCCGCGTGCCGCTTCCACCTCCGATCCCGGGGCCGCCGGCGAAAGCGCCGTCACTGCCAGGGCGTGGTCGTCCAGCACCTCGCGGGCAACCGCGGCGAGCAGAGTGCTATCGACGCCGCCGGAAAACGCCACTACCGCGGAGCCCATCTCGCGCAGCAGCCGGCGCAGCTCCGCGTGCTTCTCGTCCAACGTCACAACCGAGTCTCCTGTTCACAACCTGCAACTATCTTAGCACCCGGCCACCGGAGCCAGCCACGCCGTCCCTCGACCCATGCGACGCAGCCGCCTTTGTAAAGGTTCTTACGGACTAAGCCGATATCTATATGAACGGAGGCGCGCGTCTGCTCGCTAGGATTGCCATGCCACGAAGC
>JBEKKV010000053.1:0-11203 GCA_050010555.1 Dehalococcoidia bacterium | reverse complement strand
TTGCATGCGCAAACTGCTCACGATCTTGAATGCCATGCTGCGGGATGGCACGGCCTGGCAGCAGGTTCCGGCTTCTCATGCTATTCCCGCTTGAGTATCAAGACAGTTGCTCTGCACTCCCGTTCGGGACCAATCAGGGTTGCCCCCGTTCCCGGAAGGACTCCAGCCCTCCCATGCATGTCATAACGTCTGGAGACGCCTACCGACGATCTCTTCGCGACTGGGGCACAGCGCCTGGTAGTCGCAGAAGGCGCAGTGCCTGCCGACGTTCGTCTGGTAGTCGCGCTCCGTTACTATTTCGTTGTAGGCGGCGGTCACGGCGGCCACAGCCTCCTCCAGATCTCGACGCTGCGGGCTCGTCGACCAGGCGGAGCCGTCGTCGAGGTACAGGTAGGAGGCGCGGGCCACGGAACGGCCGAGGCTCCTTTCCAGCATCAGAGTGTAGAGATGAAGCTGTTCGACGTCGATATCGTCCGGACGGCGGCCAGTCTTGTAGTCAATTATGTGAAGTCCATCGGGGTCGTCGTCGACGCGGTCGACGCGGCCGAGGAGGGCAAGCTGGGCGCTGATCGGCGTCTCGAGGTACGACTCGAGGAGGAGCGGGCGGGCCGCGAGGTCGTTGCTGCGGGCGAAGCTGCGGAGCTGGTTCGTCGCGCGCTCCCGCCAGCGCTCTTCGTCTTCGAGGTCGCTGAAGCCGGAGCGGTTCTGCTGCCAGCTCTCGTGGAGGAGGTCGAGGAGTCGCTCGGGGGTGCGTTCGGCCGGTTCAGGCAGGGAGAAGAAGGCTTTGAGGGCGTTGTGGACGTGGGCGCCCATCGTGTTGTAGGGGGAAGGACGCGTGGGCAGGCGCTCGACGTACTGGTACTTGTAGCGCCGGCGGCACTGGCGAAAGACGCGGAGTCGGAACGAAGAGACCTTGAACATGTTAGCCACGCGGGAGGGCCGGCAGTTCGTCGGCGCTGACGGCGTTCTCGACGTGCTCCAGGCGCAGGAGGCGGCCGCTAGGCGTTAGCTCGACGGCGACGACGTCGATGCGGCGCTCGGGCGCGGCCTCGGGATGTTGCTCGCAGTAAGCTTCGGCGGCGGCGACCAGACGGGCGCACTTGAGCGGCGTGACCGATTCGAGCGCGGTGCCCATAGCGTCGCCGCGGCGGGTGCGCACTTCGACGAAGACGAGGCAGCCGTCGTTCTGCGCGATTATGTCAATTTCGCCCTCGTGACAGCGGAAGTTGCGGTCGAGAACGGCGTAGCCTTTCGACTCCAGGTGGGCGACGGCGAGTCGCTCGCCGAAGCGGCCGAGCCGGACGCGCTCGTCGCTCACGCCGGCCTCCCGACGAGGTGCTCGCGGACGGGGGCAAAGGAACGACGGTGAATTGGGCAGGGGCCGTGTCGGAGCAGCGCTTCCAGATGCTCGGCGGTGGAGTAGCCCTTGTGGTGGCAGAAGCCGTACTCGGGGTAGAGAGCGTCGTACAGCACCATGATGCGGTCGCGGTGGACTTTGGCGACGATTGAAGCGGCGGCGATGGAGAAGGAGAGAGCGTCGCCGTCGATGATGGCGCTCTGCGGAACGCGGACCTCCGGCAGCAGGAAAGCGTCGATGAGGGCGTACTCGGCAGGAGGCGTGAGTGCGGCGAGCGCTTCGGCCATGGCCAGCCGGCTGGCGGGCGCGATTCCCAGCGCGTCGATGCGCTCCGGGACGACGGCGCCGATTCCGACGGCGAGGGCTTTGGCGCGGATCTTCTCGGCGAGGTCTTCTCGCCTGGCGGCAGGCAGGAGCTTGCTGTCGCGGACGTCGGCGAGCCAAGCGAAGCGGGCGCCCAGACGGGCAGGCTGCGGCGGCAAGATGACGGCAGCAGCGACGACGGGGCCGGCAAGGGGGCCGCGTCCCACTTCGTCGACGCCGGCGACGAGGCGGAGGCCCTGCTTCCAGAGGGGTCGCTCGTAATCGAAGGTCGGGCGGAGGGCCATCATCGCCTCCGGCTGTTCGATGCAAACCATGTCTGCAGACGATGGTAGCACGGGCAAAGTCGGGAAGGAAGGGTGGTCTTGCCCGCCGCATCGCCGTAGCGGCGGCTGCCGCGGCCCGTGACATTGACGTAATCTTCCCACCCACCCACCCGAGAAACGTTTTGGAACTGGGGGACACCCCCAGACCCCCGCCAAAAGGGGGCTCCGCCCCCTCTGGACTCCCCCGCCTGTGCTATCATCACTGCTGTTTACTTGGCAAGAGAAGCGAGAGGAGAAGACAGATGCCGGTTGTACGGGTTTCGATGTGGACGGGTCGGACCCATGCGCAGAAGCAAGAGCTGGCGCGGGCGATCACAGACGCGGTGTGCGCCATCGCGGAGACGACGCCGGAGGCAACGATAATCATCTTCGAGGACGTGGAGCGCAGCAACTGGGCGCAGGCCGGCGCGCTGGCGTCGGAGGAGCGGAAGTAGCGGGTTTGCGAGGATGCGCGAGGCCCGCCGGGCATCCGATAATCGGTAGTCCCGAGCGGCAGCGCGCGCTTTGCCGGCGGCGCGAGAATCTGCGACTTCCGGTCGCACAGCGGGTCTGATATAATCCTAGTTGGTAGATAATCTCTATTAGGAGTTGGCATGGGCTCTCGCTGGATGCGCAACACGTTCATATACTTGCTCATCGTCGTCGCCGTTGTGGCGATCGTTTGGTCTTTCCTGGGCAACAAGCCGTCGAACAGCACGACGGAGGACATCAGTTGGGTGGTCTCCGAGGTGCAGAGCCAGAGCGTCGATAAAATCGAGGTGTCCGGCGACAACTTAACGATTCACCTCCAGAACGATTCGACGGTCTACAAGTCGCGGAAGGAAAGCGGCGTCAGCCTTTATGACGTTCTGCACAACGCCGGCGTCAACGACACGAGTATCCAGGCGGCCAGCATCAGCGTCAGCTCACCGAGCAAGTGGGGTAGCTGGCTGCCATTCCTGATCAACTTCCTGCCGTTTATCATCTTCGGCGCCATCCTGATCTTCATGCTGCGTCAGGCCCAGGGCTCGAACTCGCAGGCGATGAGCTTCGGAAAGAGCCGCGCGCGCATGTTCAGCGGCAACAAGCCGACGGTGACGTTCGCCGACGTGGCGGGCGTGGACGAGGCGAAGGAGGAATTGCAGGAGGTCGTCGAGTTCCTCAAGTACCCGGAGAAGTTCGCGGCGCTGGGGGCGCGTATTCCGCACGGCGTGCTGCTGGTGGGACCGCCGGGCACGGGCAAGACGCTGCTCGGCAAGGCGGTCGCGGGCGAGGCGGGAGTGCCGTTCTTCTCGATAAGCGGCTCCGAGTTCGTGGAGATGTTCGTCGGTGTCGGCGCGTCGCGAGTGCGCGACCTGTTTGACCAGGCGAAGCGCAACGCGCCCTGCATCGTCTTCGTCGATGAGATCGACGCGGTGGGCAGGCAGCGCGGCGCGGGCCTCGGCGGCAGCCACGACGAGCGAGAGCAGACGCTGAACCAGATCCTGGTGGAGATGGACGGCTTCGACACGAACACGAATATCATCGTTCTCGCAGCGACGAACCGGCCGGACATCCTGGACCCGGCGCTCCTCCGTCCGGGGCGGTTCGACCGGCATATGATACTGGACCGGCCGGACATTAAGGGTCGCAACGCGATCCTGGACGTGCACGTGCGCGGAAAGCCGCTGGACAAAGACGTGCAGCTCGGCGACCTGGCGCGGCAGACGTCCGGCTTCTCGGGCGCGGACCTGGCTAACCTGGTGAATGAGGCGGCGCTGCTGTCGGCGCGTCGCAATAAGAAGCGGCTAGGCATGGCGGAGTTCAATGAGGCTGTGGACCGGGTTATCGCGGGGCCGGAGCGCAAGAGCCGCGTCATCAGCGCGAAGGAGAAGGAGATCATCGCTTACCACGAGGCGGGACACGCGCTGGTGGCGCGCATGCTGCCGAACGCAGATCCCGTCTATAAGGTGACAATCGTGTCGCGCGGCATGGCGGGCGGTTTCACGCGCTTCTTGCCGGAAGAGGACCGTCACCTGAAGACGCGGTCGCAGTTCCAGGACACGCTGGCGTCGAGCCTGGGCGGCCACGTGGCGGAGGAGATCGTCCTCGGCGAGATGACGACTGGCCCGCAGAGCGACATCGAGGCGGCGACGAAGATCGCGCGGCAGATGGTGATGCAGTGGGGCATGAGCGAGCGGCTGGGACCACGGACGTTCGGCCGCAAGGAGGAGCTGGTCTTCCTGGGTCGCGAGATAGCGGAGCAGCGCAACTACAGCGAGAAGGTGGCCGAGGAGATCGACGAAGAGGTACGCCGGATCATCGACCACGCCTACCAGGTCGCGAAGAAGATACTAATGGAGAACCGCGGCAAGCTGGACCAGATCGCGCGCCGTCTCGTTGAGGTGGAGACGCTGGAGAGCGATGAGCTGCAGCGGGTGTTCAACGCGCCGCTGGACGAGCAGTTCCCACCGGCGATAGCGCCGGGCAGCGAGGCGCCGAAAGGCGAGAAGCCGAAGGACGAGCCGCAGCCGGAAGGTCAGGAGGGCCAGGGGAAGGCGGTACAAAAGCCGGGGCTCGCCTGGGGCGAACACGGCGGGTCGGCGTAGTCGCAAGAATCGGACGTCAAGTCGCATTTCGAGATGGGCTCCTGCGAGGGGCCCATTCTTGTGCCCTGTCACTCGCGCCAGCGGACTCGCTGAGGAGGCGCTCCTTCTCCTTCGTCACGCCTTCCGCTTAGGGAGAGGACGTCGCGGAGGTCCAGCTTCAGGAACCACATGGCTACAAGGCCCGTCAGCGTGATCCAGACGATGGTAAAGACGTGCGTACCGATGACGTACCCGGCTGCCAGCGTGCCGTTGACGCCTAACGCCACCATCACGGTCTGAAGCGCTATTTCGTACGTCCCCAGGTTCCACGGCGTGAGCGGAAAGGCCACGACGATGTTCGCGGTGATCATGATGACCACGAACTTATCGAAGCCGATATCGATGCCAAAGGCAAGGCCAAAGAAGAAGTACATCACGCTTTCGGCCAGCCACGCGGGGAAGGAAACGGCGATGACTCGCACTGTCCGCCTGAAGTCGCTCATGGCCCCCAGCCCTTCGAAGAACTCCGGGACGGCGCGGCCGATCGCCTGACGCGTACCTTCGGTGAACATCCCCAGCCAGGGCTTGTCGGCGAGGTTACGCGGCAGTGGCAGCCGGGAAACGATGATGGTGGCGAGGAACGCCAGGCTGGCGAGCACGGCAAGAGCGATTGCCAGGCCGGTCGGCAGGATGGCAACTCGCAGGAAGGCAAGGACTACCAATGTGAGAACGAGGAATGTGAAGCCGTCAAGGACCGTCTCGGTCACCTCCACCGTGCCGGTCAGCTCAGCGCGCGAGATACCCCACCGCTGCGCCGGCACCTGGATGCGCACGACGTCGCCGATGCGGAAGGGAACAGCGTTGTTTGCCATATTGGAGACGAGGTAAATGCCGAACAGGCCGTCGAGGGGCGCTGACTCTTGGTCGGAAAGCAGTAGCTGCCAGCGGTAGGCGTGGATTAGCTTGGAGATTGTGAAACAGGCCAGGGCCGGTAGGACCCAGACGTAGTGGACGTGTGCGAAGGTGTGGAAGACCCTGCCGAGGTTGACCCGCCAGACCAGGATCCCCACGAATACGCCGGTAAGCGCCAGTTGGAACAGGAAGCGACGGCCGAGAAGACGGCGGATCAAGCCTCTTGCTTTCCTCTCGTCAGAGCGCATGGCGGGCGGAGGCGAGAGCGTCTCGACCTCCGTTGCCGAGAACCGTGGACACGTTCATAGTAGCATAGGCCCTATTGGGGCGGACAGCGCGCATTGTGTCACGATGAGGAAGTCGCTGGGTGAAGCGCGGGCGCCTTTACTTTACCATTCCGAACGTCTTGCCCTGAGCCGTCGCCTTGAGAAGATGGTTGAGACGGCGCCGAAACTCCTGCGGCCGCTTTCGCGCTCCTTCGACGAAAGCGATGCGGATTATCCTGTACGGCTCCGGGAACTGCTGGAAGTTGGCCCAGGTGCGCTCATCCTCCTGTAGCTCAGCCAGAACGTCCGCAGGGATGTCGAGACGGCTTTCGACGTCGCCGATGACAGCCAGGCCGGCGGGGGTCATCTTGCCGTCCGCCAAGAGCCGGCGAACCCGTTCCTTGTTCATCTCGGACACAGGTGCGGTTGGATTGCGCGGAGTAAACCTTTGGGCGAAGGAATTACCGTCGACGTTCTTGACCGTGGAGTCGATCCAGCCGTAGCAGAGCGCCTCCTCGACGGCCTCGTTGTAGGAGATCCTGGACCTGCTGGACGCCTTGCGATGATAAACGAGCCATATCTCCTTCGCCTTGTGGTGGTTACGGGCGAGCCATTCGCGCCATTCCTCTCGAGTGGCGACGTCAAGCGTTTCCCCAAGCTCCATTTGGCAATTGCTTTCGCGGATTAGTCAGCGGCGTTCGCGTCGCTCACGGCGTGGCACCGGCCTCGCGGCGGATCTCTTTCAGAATGTCCAGGTTCTCCTTGTCCGGGCCCTGGTTGCCGAAGCCGGGCACTTCGAGGATGAAGGGGACCTCGGCAAACGCCGGATGAGCGAAGATGCGTCGGAAGCCGTCGCGACCGATGTGCCCCTGGCCGATGTTCTCGTGACGGTCGCGCACGCCGGACAGCGGCACTTTGGAGTCGTTGGCGTGGCAGGCGACAAGCCTGTCGAGACCGATCTCGCGGTCGAACTCGTTGACAGCGTCGGCGAGGCCCTTTTCGTCGGTGAGGTCGTAGCCCATGGCGTACGCGTGCTGGGTATCGAGGCAGACCTTGACGCGCGGGTCGCCTACTTCGCGGATGATCTCGCCGAGCTCGGCGAAGCGCGCGCCGACGCTGCCCCCCATTCCGGCGCTGTTCTCCAGGATTAGCCAGGAGTCGCGAGGCGTGGCGTCGAGGATGCGGCGAACGGTGGTGGTGGCACGCGGCAGGATGGCTTCGAAGCCGAGGCCCTTGTGGCTCCCGGCGTGGACGATGCTGCCGCTGGCGCCGATGCGGGAGCAGAGCTCCAGGTCAGCGGTCAGAGAAGCGCCGCTGCGCTCGATGGCGACGGGGTCGTCGCTGACGAGGCTGATCAGGTAGCTGGCATGGAGAAAGACGGGCGCGATGCCAGCGGCCCCTCCTTTGTCGCGGAAGGCGGCGGTTTCGTCGTCGCTGATCGCGCGGCGTCGCCAGGTCTGAGGGGCAGAGCCGAAGATCTGGATGGTCTCGGCGCCCATGGCGTGGGCGCGGTCGATCGCCTTGTCGAGGCCGCCCTGCGTGGAGACGTGCGCGCCCAGCCTCATGTTTTTCCCTTCGATTCGCGCTCTTGTCGCCGTTGTTATGTAACAGTTAGCCCGCGCACAGGGCGAAAGGGCTTGACAACCTGCCGGCGCGGACTATAATAAGGTTCGCTGGACCCCCTGAGAATGCGTAGCGTAGCAATCTCAGGCGATAAGCCTCAACGGGTTGCATTCGCAACCCGTTGCGCTATTTCCAGCACCCCTTCAAGAACGTCTTGTCGATTCGGATCGCCTTGTCGGCGACGTCGCGCAGGTGCTGAGACGACCACGCGTCGCCGAACAGCGCCACTTCCACGTGCCGGCCGGTATCCTTCACCGCCTGGAGCGCGTCCGCGAAGTCGTTGTCGCCACTGACGAGGATGGCGGTTTCGAAGAGGTTGTGGTAGGCGTGACCAAGGACGTCGGTCGCGATCTTGACGTCGATGCCTTTCTCATAAGCGGGCTCAGTCGGCCAGTTGCGGTACACGAGGCGTCCGAGGCGGACCTCCAGATACGGAATGCGGCGCATCCGGTTGAAGAAGGTCTGCTGCTCCTTGTAGCGCTCGGGCTCCTTCGTGTGGTCGACAGGCGCGTTGTAATAGTAGACGCGGATTAGCTGGCGCTTGCCGGCGAGCTTCTTGGTGAAGGCTTCGAAATCGAGATTGGTGTAGCCGTAAATTGACTTGAGGGAGTGGTAGACGTTGCTGCCGTCGATATAGACCATGACCCGATCGGGCATAAGCTACCTCTGATATTAATCTTCTGATGCTAGTATATGTTAGTCAACTTTGGGGCGCCAGCCAGGGCGGTGTGCATGCGCGCGAGCCGTGAAACAGGCAGCCGGGTCGAGTTGCAGACGGAACGGGGCGTCGTGCCGTGCCGGTACCACAAGGGCAGACGCGGCGGCGGCGCGGTCGTCTTCGTGGGCGGGACGGACGGCGGCTTCGACGGGCCGGCGAACGGAATCTACGCGACGCTGGCGGAGGACCTGCGGGCGGCCGGAATAAGCTCACTGCGACTGGACTTTCGCCTGCACAAGGCGCCCGGCGACGTCAGAGAGGGCACCCTCGACGTCCTCGCCGGCGTGGCTTTCCTCAAGAGCGAATGGGCCGGACGGATCGGCCTCGTCGGGCATTCGTTTGGCGGCGCGGTGGTGATAGACGCGGCGGCGCTGTCGGAGGATGTGGACGCGATCGTGACGCTGAGCACGCAGACGGCGGGCACAGAGCTGGTCGGTCGAATCGCGCCGAGGCCGATCCTGCTCGTGCACGGGGAGCTAGACACGCGCCTGCCGCCTCGGTGTTCGCGTTATGTCTACGAACGCGCCGGCGAGCCGAAGGAGCTGGTCATTCTTCCCGGCGCGAAGCACAGCCTTCGGCAGCGTCGGGAGGAGCTGCGGACGCTGTTGCGGGAGTGGCTGGTGACGCGGCTCGGCGCCGGCGGCTAATTGACCGGGTAAGGGTCTGGGCCGCGCCAGCTCTTCCCTGAGCGTAGCAGCGGCCCAGACTATGTAAGATGAAGCGTCCGCTCTCGCGGCATCTTTTTCTTGCTAGCGGCTCTTGAGACCGCCGGTGATGGCGCGGGCGATGACGAGTCGCTGGATCTCGTTGGCGCCCTCGAATATCTGGAATATCTTCGCGTCGCGCATCCACTTCTCGACCGGGAACTCACTTACGTAGCCGTAGCCGCCGAGTATCTGGACGGCCTCGACGGTCGCGCGCATGGCGGCGTCGGACGGGAAGGCCTTGGCCATGCTGCCTTCGCCGCGCAGGAAGGGGACTTTGTGGCGACCCATCCAGGTAGCGCGCCAGATGAGGAGCCGCGCGGCATCCAGCTCGATAGCCATGTCGGCGAGCTTGAAAGAGATCGCCTCGTTGGCGGCGAGCGGCCGGCCGAACTGGATGCGCTCCTTCGAGTAGTCGAGCGCGTATTCAAAGGCGGCGCGGCCGACGCCTAGGGCGAAGCAGCCGATCATGGGGCGGGTGCGCTCGAGGGCGGTAAGGGCGCCGAGAGCGCCGCTGCCGCCGCCGGTGCCGGGCGCTGAGCCGGGCGGCGGGCCGAGGCGGTTGCTAGCCGGGACACGGCAGTCTTCGAGGATGACGTCGGAGGTCCAGGACGCGCGGATGCCCATCTTCTTCCAGACGGTGCCCATGGAGAGGCCGGGCGTGCCCTTTTCGATAGCAAAGGCGCAGAGGCCGCCCCACTTCTTGCTTTTGTCCTCGGTGGCGAAGACGACGTGAACGTCGGCGATGCCGCCGTTGGTGATGAAGCGCTTGGTACCGTTGAGGACGTAGTCGTCGCCGTCGCGAACGGCGGTGGTGGAGATGTTGGCGACGTCGGAGCCGGCTTCAGGCTCGGTCAGACAGTAGGCGCCGAGCCGAAGCTCAGTGTCGGTGCTCTTGGCCCTAGGGGTCCAATAGTCCTTCTGCTCTTGCGTGCCCATGGCATGGATGGCGGCGAGGGCGAGGCCGCTGGAGGAGATGGAGAGGGCCACACCGCCATCGCCCCATGACATCTCCTCGGTGATAACAGGCGAGACGAGGTCGGACTCGCTCTGGCCGAACATGCCGTCGGACAGGCCGAGTTGGCAGGCCTTGAGCATTATGTCGCGCGGTATGTCTTCGTGCTCGTCGTAGCGGGCGGCATTGGGTCGTATTTCTTTGACAGCGAACTCGTGGGCGAGCTGCTGGACCATCCGTTCTTCTTCGTTGAGACCGAAGTCAACCATGATGTCCCTCCCGTTTGTTTTGGCTCGAATTGGCGGGGGAATCGTAGCAGAGGTTTGATTTGAGGAATAGAGCGTGTGGGACTCCGGTATTGCGCTGCGGGTGTCGAGCCAGCGGCAGTCGTCGCCGCGTCGGCATTTGGAAAGCTATTCTGCTGGTTGAAACCCCTGCCTACCGGCAGGCGGGCGCAGCCTTCGCCACGATGCGTTCTAGTCCCACGGTTGGAAGCGCGGCGATCCCTGTCGCCAGAGGCGACTCTTCGAGCGCCGGACACGTCGTCGTCAGGCCACGTCGCGTGACTGTCGCTACGGGCGATTCTTGTGCTGCACTGGGAGGCATTCTATACTCGCGACCGGGGTATCGAATGGAAAGCAACGTCCTCAAGGTGAAACGGCTGCGCCCGGATGCCCGGTTCCCCGAGCGGGCTACGGAAGGCGCCTCCGGCCTCGATCTGTTCGCCTGCATCGACGGCGAAGGGCCGCTGGTGATTGGCAGACAGCCCGTGCGGGTCGGGACGGGCATCGCCATTGAGTTCCCGCGCGGATTCGACGTGCAGGTGCGGCCGCGCTCCGGCCTGGCGGCTCGCGGCGTCGGGGTCACGCTGGGAACGATCGATAGCGACTACCGCGGCGAGGTGCTGGTGACCATGTACGTCTTCGGCGACCGCGAATCGCACGAGATACGGAGCGGCGATCGGATTGCGCAGCTCGTGGTCACGCGCCTGGGTGAGCTGCCGGTCGTCGAGGCGCAAGAACTGACCGAGACGGCTCGCGGCACGGGTGGCCACGGGTCGACCGGCCAGTAGGCACTGCCAGGTAGCCTGAAAAGCGAACTGTCAAGCAGCTTGGAAGCGGATTTTTACGGTGTTGCCCGGCCTAGTCCCGCCACCAAGCCCAGGGCGGACAACCCGCGGAGGTGGTCCGTGACGGCCCGGGCGCTTTCGCGAGTGTTGACCGCTTGGGCTCGCCCCCTACAGGAAATATTCTTGCTCGAAACCGACGCGATCTAAATCGGGATTCTCCCTACTCAGCGCAGGCGGAAACCCCTATTCTTTGCTTCGCGTCTCCGTATCCCGCGATGCCGCTCAACGCTTATTATAGATCCGTAGAGAGTAGCCGAGAGAACATGCCCGAGACTCCAAAACGCCCTATAGTCGACGTCGATTTCGACCGGATGCCGTTCACGGTGGCCTGGGAGATTACGCGCGC
>JBEKKV010000052.1:0-12212 GCA_050010555.1 Dehalococcoidia bacterium | reverse complement strand
AGCACCTGGAACGGCGACGGCTACTTCAAGGTCGGCTACGGCGAGTGCGCCATCGAGACCTACGCCTACTACGTCGACGTCCCCGCTTCACCGGGCGTCACGCCCTCACCTACGGCCTCAGCGACTCCTACGAGCACCCCCAGCCCAACGCCAACTTCGACCAGACCTCCTACCTCCACCGCCACCCGCACGCCGTCTCCCACGAACTCAGCCACGTCGAGCCCCAGCCGCACGCCATCTCCGACTAGTACACGAATAGCTACGGCAACAGGCGCGCCTACGGCAACGCCGACCGCTACGCCCCCTCCAACTGCGACCCTAACGCCCACTCCAGTACCGCCAACGATAACTCCCACACCAACGAGGACAGCGACAGCAACAAGCGCGCCTACGGCAACGCCGACCGCTGCGCTCTCTCCAACTGCGACCTTAACGCCCACTCCAGTACCGCCAACGATAACTCCCACACCAACGAGGACAGCGACAGCAACAAGCGCGCCTACGGCAACGCCGACCGCTACGCCCCGTCCAACTGCGACCCTAACGCCCACTCCAGTACCGCCAACGATAACTCCGACACCGACAAGGACAGCTACGGCAACAAGCGCGCCTATGGCAACGCCGATTCTCTATTGCGGCGACGTGAACGGTGATGGCCGGGTAACGGTCATTGACCTCCTCGTGGAGTCCAACGCCATCAACCGCCGCAGCAGCAACCCGCTCTACGACATGAACCACGATGGCTTGGTCAACTACGCTGATTTGCAGATGATCGGCCAGCAGCTTGGTCGTCGCTGCACCCGCTAGCGGAAGCGCTCCGGCGACAAGCCGCGATACAAGAACTGAGGCAGAGGGATTCCGGCCGGAATCCCTCTGCTGTTTTCAAGCCCCAGCCAAAATGGTCGTCTTCGTTTGCCTCGTTAGGCTCGCTGGATCCTTGGGACGAGAGCCTGGCGTGGTCGTTCTCATCACTGTTTGCCAGCGCTGGCTTGCCCCCGAAAACGAGTCCACTCTCTATGTTACTCGTACAGGCAGCATCTGATCACGGACTCTTGCTGTGTAATCCGCTTCCTCGGCCCTTTCATTTATGATCAGCCCCGGAACACCTGTGAATTGTGCCATTCGAGAACAGCTTTGCTTGGTCGTTTGCCAGGACTGCTCGGCAGCACCACCAGCCGTGAGCCACGTAGCCTGTAGTATTCCTCTCCGTTCTCAAACTCCTCGCGAAGACGACGGCTAACCTCAAAGCGGTAGTCAGGAGTGACGGTTACGTAGCCGGAATCGAAGAGCCGGTGGATGTCGGCCCGCAGGCTGACGCCATTTTGAAGGTGATTGGAGAGCGGCCCCAGATAGGGCTGGATATGGGCAGCGTCGAGTGCCGGCAAGGAGCGCTCTCCAGTAACGGCACAACGCCGCCCGTAGGCGTCCAGCACCCGGATCCGGAAAGATCGCTGTCCCTCTCTGCCAGCTAACGTCGCCTCCGTCAGTACACGCGCGTCCTGCTGAACTGGTGCGAACTCGGAGACAAGCTCCTGGGGCTGACCGTTACGGAGAAGGCTGGCCAGGAACGTGCCCGGCCCGCTCATCAGGTCATAGGTCTTGTAGGCCATTATGCTCGGGCGCCACTCCATCTTCCGATCCGAGGCAAGCGATTTCGAAATAGCGACCTTGGGGGGCTACCAAACCGTCCGATTTCGAACTCCCCTTTGGAACCCCGATCCGAATCTCGGATCGCCTCGGGGACGGCCCCGCAGGGCCCAATTGCCGGCTACCCCAAGAGAAATCGAAGGTCAAACCGCAGCTAGATGAAGTCCCTGATCGCTTGGTAGAAGCCCTCCGGGTTCTCGAGCGGGGTCTCGACCTGTTTGCGTGCGTCGAGAAACCCGGCTATGTCGCGCTAGGCCGACAGCCCACCCGCGTGGGCACAGGCATCGCGATAGAAGTCCCGCATGGGTTCGACGTGCAGGTGCGCCAGCGATCCGGCCTATCTCTGAAAGGGATTGGAGTAATCTTGGGCACGATCGACAGCGACTATCGGGGAGAGGTGATAGTGACGATGTACCTGTTCGGAGACATCGAAGAGTATCGCGTTAGTCACGGAGACCGGATCGCCCAACTTGTCATCGGGCGGCTTGCTGATCTCCCTGTGACCGAGGCGTCAGAACCTAGTGTTACCGCTCGTGATAGCGGGGGGCGTGGTCCCACTGGCCACGGTCGCTTACAGGCAACTTCGAATCCCGATGCGACGAATCCATATGTGTAACGGCCAGCCAGAACAGCCCCCTTCTTCGTGGTCCCGGACTATCGTCGCAACCTTCTCTCCGTCACCTGACATTGCGGAAGACCGCGCCAATGCAGGCGGCATCTTTTCAGTCTTGCCGCATCGCGTGTCCGTGGTAGCTGCATAGATCGTCATTGTCGAAATCACCCGTTTCGTAGCCGCCATTTAGAATCGCAGACGCAACCCGGCCATCGGGATCTTCCTCAATGCCATAATGTGAGAGTGTTCCTTCAACAAAGCTGTCGACGTCGACGATTGGAGCATCGCAGAAATCGCAGCGTTTCAGCGCTCCCCACACATCGGCCAAGTCATACACATCAATCCGCGGCTCAGAGCGCTCCAGTTCTTCGATGAGTTCATTAACCGTTTCTGGCAGTTCGGCTTCAATTTCATGTCTCGCAATAGCCTCGCTCTCGTCTCGCTCAATTCTGCCGATCTCCTCAGCACGCCGTATCACCCCTTCGGCACTCCCCGCCACAGCGTATGGGGAAACGAAGAACCATCCCTCATCATCGAGTCGCCATCCGGTCACTCGTTCATAGGCCCTCTCAACCGTTGCCCGCAAGGAGGAATCCTGAAGGACTCGGTCGATGACGTCGAGTCTGTAGCAGTCGATCTCTCTGCAGTACCGCATCATGACTCTCGGAACATAGTCTGGTGGCTCCTTGCCGAATGCTCTCTGGTACACAAATGCAAGAGTTTCAGGCGTCAACTCATCGCCTGAGCTCTCTTTCCCGGCGAGCGGTTGTGATGCCTGCTCGCGAATGTCTTGAGCAATGTCATCGGCTAGAGCGAGAAGATCGGCGAGACGCTGCGATGACTTAAGAACGTGCGAAGGCAACGAGTCGCCTTGTTTGTAGAGATCGTGATGAGTCAATGTTCCCCAGGTATCCTCCGCCAATGTCAAGGCGTGAAAGACCTCGTGGTAGCCGAAGACCTTCGGCCACGGATGCGGCCGCTTTGCCGCATAGGCCAGCGCGCCGACGCTGTAGGCGACGCCGCCGCCAATCAGCAGCGCGAGCGGCGCCGGGTCCAGCGCCTGCAATATCTGCGACATCGCGATCAGCGCCACCCAGCCGCTCGCGAGGTAAAGAGGCACCGCCAGCCATCGCGGCGAATCGAGCCAGATCAACCTCACTAGCGCTCCCAGCGCCGCAATCGTTACCGCCGCCGACAGCACCGCGGTTCCCCAGGCGCCGTGCAATGCCAGCAGGCAGAACGGCGTGTACGTGCCGGCGATGAGGAAGAAGATCGTCGCGTGGTCCAGCCGCCGCACAATGCTCAGGCCGCGTTTGCCCCAGCGGCCGCGATGGTACGCGGCGCTCGTGCCGTAGGCCACGATCAGACTGGCGCCGAAGACCGACGCCCCGACGTAGCCTCTCGTGCTGTTCGCCTCGAGCAGCATCACCGCCGTTCCGACGACCGCGCCAACCAACGCGCCGAGGTGCAGGTAGCCTCGGAGCAGCGGACGCTCCGGCGATACTGCCGTAGAATAGGCTTCCCTGTCGAGCGCCATCAGGCTGGACTCCTCCGACTCAGCGACCGCGCTGCCGAGCGCTTCCCCTACGGCGCCAGGTCGCCGACGTAGAAGGCGTTCAACTGCGCGTATGCCCGCGACGAATGGTTGCCGCCTAGCCCGCCCTTCGTCTGAAAAGCCTGCGTCGCGTCTTTACCGCAGTAAGGAGTTATGAGACCGCCGCCGCCCGGGTGCGTGCGAAGGTGCACGGTCACGTTGTAGACCTTGTTTTGGATGATAATCCAGCAGTCCTTGCTCGAATTGTGCTTGGCGACCTCGGACGCCGGGATGGCCGCCGCGCTCGTAGCGTTTTGCCCCGGCCGTGACGTCGCGCCCGCCAGAGGCGTGCTCAATACCGGCGCCGCTCCGCCCGACCCGCTTCCGTTGTGGGAGACGAGGCCAACCGCCAGAATGTAGACGGCCACCACGCCGAACATCGTCAGCGCCACGGCCACGAGCCGCTTCGAGCCGGTCACGCGCTGCCTCCTGCTCCCAAACGCGTTCAGCGAAGCCGAAACTCATCGGAATGAATCCGATGATACCTCACCCTCATCCTCGCAAACTGGTCCGTCAACCCCCTCATCATAGCCGGAGGGCCGCACAGGAAGATATCCTTGTCCGCCAGGCCGCCGCTCAGCTCCGAAACGGCTCTGGCGCTGAGAAACCCCTTCGTATCGGCGAAGTAGGGTATGACGCGCAGGTGCTCCAGCCGCTCGGCGAGCGCCTCGAGCTCATCGAGAAAGACCGCCTCGTCCTCGCTGTTCGCCGAGTAGTAGAGATCGACGCGGTAGTCCGAACCCCCGAGCGCTCCGGCCATGCTCAGAAAAGGCGTGATGCCGATGCCGCCGGCTATCCAGACCTGCCTCTTGTTCGGGTAGTTGTGATGCGAGAACTTTCCGAAAGGCCCTTCAATCCGCGCGATAGCGCCGTGGCTGAGAGCCTGCAGCCGCGTCGTGTAGTCGCCCAGCGCCTTCACCACGATTCGCAGCCTGCCGTCTCCGGGCATCGAGCTGAGGGAGAAGGGATGCGCCTCGGTGCTTATGCCCGTCTGAAAGAACTGGACGAAGATGAACTGGCCGGGAGAGTACCGCATCGCGCGGCCCCGCGGCGCCATCTCGATGGCGACCACGCGGTCATTGATCGCCTTCACCGATTCCACGCGGTACTCGAACCGCGGCACAAGCCACCAGCCGAGCACGGTCCGATAGAAGTAGACGCCGACGGCGATCGCCGCTATCCCCAGCACGTACAGCCGCAGCGGCGTGTCGCGCGAGATATCGCTTTGAATGAACGTGACGTGCCCCGCCGCGAACAAGAAGGCGACGCCCATCAGCTTGTGAGAAAGCTCCCACGAATGGTACGGAAGGGTCACGAAGAACGTCAGCACTATCAGCAACACCAGCGCGACCAGCGCCAGTATTCCCGCGTTTATCGCCCAGTTGCCGGATGGCAAGAGCAGCAGCGCCGCGCTCCGGGAAGATGTCGGCAGAAGCCTCATGGCCAGGAGCAACGGATGAAACAGGATCAGCGTGAATGCGACCGACCCCAGGATGTGGTGGGACGCATACACCCTGTTCATTCCGCCGAAATAGTTCTCGAAGAGCGTCAGTCGCGCGCTGAGGATGACCGTCAGGGCGAACATCGTCATCCCGACTAGGCCGGCCATCTGCCCGAGGCTCAGAAGGATCAGCGTGTTGTTCGAGAACCGAATGCGCACCGGCGCAGCGCTGAACCAGAAGACTAGCGGCAGGAGAGACAGGACGACGACCGGGACCCAACCAATGTTGTCCCTGATTCTAATCGTCATACATGTGCTGCTTGCAACCGACGCGAGGTGGGTTGATGGGAGTATTGGTGGAGATAGGGGGACTCGAACCCCCAACCTCGGCGATGCGAACGCCGCGCTCTCCCTGTTGAGCTATATCCCCACACCATTCACGGCAAATCAATCTTAGGCTGGCGCCCGAGAACCTGTCAAGGAAACGAATTGGACGCTTACGTCGGGAACATGCCGTCCATCAGCGACACCACCATCTTCCCGCCCGCTACGTCCACATCCACAATCACGTCGTCGATGGCCGGAACCAGGATGCGGCCGCGTGGCCCATCTACAACGTACACGTCGTTGCTGCCCGTCGGGAACAGCTCCCTCACCTTGCCCAGGTGCTCGCCGTCCTGCTCGTAAACCTCCAGCCCGACGATCTGGTACGCGTAGTACTCGCCCTCCGGCAGCGGTTCCAGCGCCTCCTCCGGCAGCGACACGACGCGACCGCGCAGCTTCTCCGCGTCTTCCCTCGATGCCACGCCCAACAGCTTCAGCAGGACGAGGCCCTTTTGCCGCCGGAACGACTCCACTTCATAAGAAACGCCCTCGATCCAGAACGACCGGCCGGCGGCGAAATGTTCTAGCTGCGTCGTCAACGGCTCGACCTTCATCTCGCCGTTAAGAGCGTGGGGACCCAGAACGCGGCCAATCGCGACGAGCCCGGGTGCGACTTCGGCGGAGGCTTCGTCTTCCGCGGGCATGGCGCCTCGCTTTGGACTATTCGCCGATTTCCAGGATTGCCCGGCGCACGCCCCGGCGCGCCGCCGACACCTTCAGAAGCGCCCGCATGGCATTCGCGATGCGCCCCTGTTTGCCGATCACCTTGCCCATGTCGGGCTCGGCGACTTCGAGGAAGTAAACGAGCGTGTCGCCTTCTTCCTCCTCGTGGACGCGCACTTCGTCTGGGTTGTCCACGATCGCTCTGGCGATGTATTCGATGAGCTCTTGCATAGCGGAGCGACCTTACTCAGGCTCGGCTGGACTCTCGACGCTACTCTTTCCCGGCAGCAGTCCCTGCCTTGTGAGCAGCTTGGCGACCGTCTCCGATGGCTGGGCGCCCTGGCTCAGCCACTTCTTCGTTCTCTCTTCGTCGACCGTTAGGGTCGCCGGGTCTGTCAGCGGGTCGTAGAGGCCCAGCGTCTCGATGAAAGCGCCGTCACGCGGCGCGCGCGAGTCGGCCACAACCAGGCGATACGCCGGCCTCTTCTTCTTCCCGACTCGCCGCAGTCGAATTCGCAGCAATTAGTCACCTCCAACCGATGTACGACGAATGATAGCAGAGTCAGCGGAGCCGGCCAAGCGCCCGCGGCCCTCGGCCCGCGGCCAGCGCCTCCATCATCTTCTTCGCTTCCCGCCACTGCTTCAGCAATTGATTGATGTCCTGCGGCGTGGTGCCGCTCCCCCGCGCGATGCGCCGTCGCCGGCTGCCGTCGATCATCTCCGGCCGGTGCCTCTCCTCCGGCGTCATCGAATAAACGATGGCCTCCATCTTCTTCCAGACGCTGTCGTCTATCTGCGCGCCCTGGAGCTGCTTCTTCATTCCGCCCATGCCGGGGATCATGCCGAGGATGTCGGTCAGCGAGCCCATCTTCTTGACCTGCTGGATCTGCGTGATGAAGTCGTTCAGGTCCATCGTCCCGGCGCGCATCCGCTTCTCCAGCGACTTCGCCTGCTCGCGGTCCACCGTGTCCTGCGCCTTCTCGATCAGGCTTAGCACGTCGCCCATGCCCAGAATGCGCGACACGAAGCGGTCGGGATGGAACGCCTCCAGCGCGTCCACCTTTTCGCCCGTGCCGATGAACTTGATCGGCAGCCCCGTCACCGCGCGGATCGAAAGCGCCGCGCCGCCCCGGGCATCGCCGTCCATCTTGGTGATGATGAAGCCGCTCACCTCCAGCGACTGGTGGAACTCCTGCGCGACGTTCACCGCCTCCTGGCCCGTCATGGCGTCGACTACGAGGAGCACCTCGTTGGGCGCGAAGGAATCGTGCAGCTCCTTCGCCTCGGACAGCATCTCCGACGCGACCTGCATGTACCCCGGCGTATCGACGATAAGTACGTTCGTGGCCAGCCGCTGCGCCTCTTCGCGGGCGCCCTTCGCGACGCCTCTGGATCCGCCGTCGCCGGCATACACCGGCACGTTGAGCTGCCTTCCGAGCGCCTGGAGCTGCTCGGCGGCGGCCACGCGATGCGGATCGGCGGCCACCAGAAGCGGCCGCGAGCCGCCCTTGCGCAGGTGCAGCGCCAGCTTGGCCGCGGTCGTCGTCTTGCCGGCGCCCTTCAGCCCGAAGAGCATGACAACCGTCGGGCCCGGGCTGGCGAACCGAATGGAGGCGTGCGTCTCGCCCAGGATGTGCACGAGCTGCCTCTGGACGATAGCGATGACCTGCTGCGGCCCGGTCAGGCTGCCGAGGATCTCGGCGCCGACCGCCTGCTCGCGGACGCCGTTTATGAACTCGCGAACGACCTTGAAATTGACGTCCGCTTCCAGCAGGGCGATGCGCACCTCGCGCAGCGCTTCGTCGAGGTCCTTCTCGGAGACGACGCCACGGCTGCCGAGGCGGCGGAAGACATTCTGAAGCTTATCGGAAAGGAGCTCGAGCATGGGGCCTCAGATTCATTCTAGGGTCGGTCAGAGAGGGCGTCAAGTTCGCGCGCCCATTCCTTATCGTATGCGCTGGTCTGCGAGTTGGATCGGCTTCGGGGTAGCGTTCGGAGACGTGACAGCGGGGAGCGCTCCGCCGGGCGCTAGGATGTCGGCGCCACGACTGAAGGCATAAGCGGCGGCAAATCAACGACCTCGTAGATCTGCACCTTGTCGTTCTGGTACACCAGGTCCAGCTCGCGACCGGCCATCGCCTGGAACTTGCCCAGGCCCTGACTCGGGTAGTAAAGCTCCTCCACCTGGCCAACGATGATGTACTTCACGTTGTACTTGCTCAGGAAGGCGTCGGCCGCCGCGATGCTTGTGCCGGAGTAGAAGTTCTTCACGTCCGTCTCGCGCGCCGTCACCATGTCCGCAAACGCGCCGCGTTGCTGCTCCTGGTGCCAGTCCCAACCGACGACGGTCGGAAGCCCCGTATAAATCGAGAAGCGCGAGCCCCAGCGGTAGTTCGGCGTGACCCCCTCAACGATCACCGGCGACCCTTGCACGTTCTGCCGCATCCACTGGATCGCCTGGTAGTCGTACGAGAGTTCGATCTGGCCGCCCTGGTCCGCGTACACGGCGTACTGCATGTAGTCCATGCCGTCGTTCGTGTCGCTCGTGTACTGCGGGAAGCGTTCGCTCGTATCAACGCGCGCCTGCGTCCCAGCGATGGGATAGATCAGTCCGCCGCCGACAAGAATGACCAGCGCGGCAAGCCAGCCGGCGTTGAGGATGCCGAAGGCCGTCCCCTTGCCGCCGGGCATGCGTGGTCGCCAGCCGAGTACCGCAAGCGCGTACCAGATGCCGAACGCCCCGGCGAGCGCAAGCAAGATCCAGATGTGGATGTAGAACTTGAATACCGTGTTCATTCGGTCGATGTCGCCGTCCAGCGTGATCAGGTCGACCATTGCGCTCAGCGCCAGCGCCAGCGCGATCATTGCCAGCAGGAAGAGACGCATCGGTGCATCGCTGCGACGGCTCCGAAGCTCCTGCCACGCCAGGACCCCCACCAGCGCTATCGCCGCCATCGAGAAGGCGACGACAGGGATGTTATTCGTGAAGAGGTCGGTCAGGAAGCTTCCCGCGTCCAGCCCCTTGAAGGTGATCGGCAGGTGCTTGCTCTCGCCGGCTAAGGCGAACGCCCCACAGAGGACAATCAGCAGGACGGCCAGCGTACCCAGATACAGCAGCGCCCTCCTCCCCGGTCGTCGCCGGAAGAAGCGACGGCTCAGCGCCACGACCAGCGTCGCCGATGCGAAGAGAAGAATGCCGAAGTGCGACAGGTACTGATGGAAGGGCGTCGTCTGCGTCGATGCATGGAAGCCCTTGTAGAAGAGGCTGTAGTTCTGCCAGAAGGGGTAGAAGAGCAGGACGGACAGTGCGGCCAGCACGACCGACTTCGCCACCGCCATTCGCGCCGCCTTCCAGTCCATCCGGCCGGCGTCCGCGCGCTCGGCGATGAAGACGACGATGATGCTTATCAGCAGGAATGGCGGATAATCCCAGGAGTTAATCGGCCTCAGCGCCCCCACCACCAGGCCCAGCAGGCCAACGCCCAGCCAGCTTATAAGCTGGCGCTGCCGCGGATCGGGCACCGACCGTCGGTCGCCCAGCACCAGCGTCAGGCCGATGCCCAGGATCACCACGTCGAACGGGATCGCCATCAGGTGCGCGTGCAGGTCCGCAAACAGGAACGTGAAGAACGGGAACTCCGTGATGGCGCTTTGCGGCGGCATCATGCGGCTGGGCGCCCAGTAGTCGAACGGGACTACGTGCACCCCGCCGAAGATCGCGTTCCAGATGCCACCGAACATTCCGGTAACGCCGCTCACGAAAAGAACGCCGCTGCCGACATGCAGGTCGCTGACCGTTGAATAGCGTTGCGCCATCTGGCTCAACCCTCCCAGGTTGCCGATGACCCCGAGAAGCACTACGCCAAGGATGCCGGCCAGCACCGAGCTGCTTCCGCTGATGCGCTTGAAGCCGGGCCGCCAGCGCACGCGGCGTCGTGTCGCCTCCGTCAGATTGTAGACGACGGTAAAGGCAGCGCCCGCGGTCATGGCGAAGAAGAGCGGCACCGCCAGGTTGAAGGCGACCTCCGGCAGAATGCCCGTCAGCTTGATAAGCGTCGCGGTCATGAACTGGCCGAAGTAGTAATAGTTCATGTACCCGCCGGCGAACCACGGGTCGTAGGGCGGCATCGTCGTGCTGCGGACCACCGCGTTGAGATACGCAAAGTCCATCGGCTTCTCGCCGCCGCGGGACGGATGCCAGAGGTCCGGGTCGAGCACCCGAATCCAGTAGAAAACCAGGAATGCCGCAATGAAGAGCGTCTCGTACATCAGAATGCGTCGCCAGTGCTCGCGGACGAACGCCATCATGTCGCCGCGCGTCAGCCGCGCCACGACGGCCCCGACGACGATGAGCACGACGAGCATCGCGAAGATGGTCTCACGCGTGAATTCGAATAGCTTGAGGCTGGCGCCCAGCCATACCAGCCACGAGACCGCCAGCAGCCCCAGCGGCTTCGCCAGCAGATAGCCCCGGTCCGGCAGAGCGCGGAAGAGGAACAGGCCTAGCGGCAGCACCGCCAGCGACATGAGCTCGATTGCTAGCAGCCACGTCACAGCCGGGAATCGATTGCTCAGGCTCGTCGGACTGAAGATGGACGTCCAGGTGCCGCCGGCCCGCTGCGTCGCGCAGTCAGCCGGGCGAAGCATGAGCGCGTTCTGCGCTGCGTTGGCGGGCACGAGCGTCGACACGGAGGTCGCGCCGCAGGCTGCCGATTCCACCGACGCCATGAGCGCCGCCGGCGTGTAGTCGGCCGTCTTCTGGTAGAGGAGCACTTTCGGATGGTCATAGACGGTGAAGTTGCCCTCGGCCGAATCATCGTTGATGTTGATGCCGAATAGCGACGGGTACGACGAGAAAGTTCGTACCAGCTTGAAGCCCGGAAGCTTGTCGTCGAGCAGCAGCTTGTAGAACGCGCTCGTGAGCGGCCAATGCGCTGGCGCCCGCGGTATCGACGCGTAGAGACGGTTGCTGCTGAGCACGAGGTAGTCGGCCTGGCTTATCTGCGACAGCAGCTTCGACGTCGGGTCCGACAGGTCCGCCCCGTATGGCTCGATGTCCAGGATCTTGAAGTTTGCCGGCTTGCCCGGCAGCGCGAACGGCACAGTGTCGTCCCAGACCTCGTGCGTGATCGTCGAGCCGACAGGCAGGTTGTCGTCCATCCACGCCGACGCCGCCACGCGGCTCAGCGGATGGCGGTAAATGTTCGTGAAGGCCAGCGCCCAGAGCGCCGTCCCCCCGACGACCGCGACGACTCCCCCCTTGAGCACGATCGGCCCCGCCGTCAGCGCCCGCTCGCCGAAACGACGCATCAGCGCCCGCATCCCTTCGCTGCCGGCGAATCGCCATATCCCGTCCAGCGCCTGCGCGGCGAGCAGCACGAGTGCCGGATAGATCGGCAGGAAGTAGCGCATAGTCATGTTGAACTGGCGGCCCCAGAACAGGAAGTAGAAGGCGATCCAGATGATCAGCAGCAGGTTCGTTGCCTCGCGGCGTCGCAGCAGCCGGTACGCCGCCCAGACGAAAGCGGCGCAGGCGGCGATGCCCAGCGGCAGCCCCATTCCCCACAGAACGATGTTCTTCAGCGGGAAGAGGTACTTCGCGCGTCCCACCCACTCCCAGTTGAAAGGCACGTTCCCCCCCGACTGAAGGCCGATGAGGCTCCGCATGTCGTCGAGGTATCGCTTGTCGATGCCGACGTTCCAGAAATGGGGGCCCGTGAACGCGTACGGCTCTGTGATGCGGAAGGTGATGAAGGCCGTAAGCACGGCAAGACAAATCCCGAACACCGGCATGGCCGACTGTGCTAGCCAGTCAACCGCCGGCGGCTTGGCGGCCTGCTCGTGGCCCTCCGAATCCGCGGGTGGCGGCG
>JBEKKV010000051.1:0-13443 GCA_050010555.1 Dehalococcoidia bacterium | reverse complement strand
GTCCGCGACGGCGTGGGCGTCGATACGACGATGGGCTTCACGCCGACCGGCGGCCTGATGATGGGCACGCGCTCAGGAGACCTCGACCCCGGCGTTCTGCTGTACCTGCTGCGCGAGCAAGGACTGAGCGTCGACTCCCTAGGCGACCTCGTGAATCAGGAGGCGGGCCTCCTCGGCGTCTCCGGCATCAGCGCCGACATGCGCGATCTTCTGGACAGAGAAGCTGCAGACGCCGCTGCTGCCACGGCCGTCGAGTTGTTCTGCTACCAGGCGAGGAAGTTCCTTGGGGCCCTCGCGGCGGTGCTCGGCGGACTGGACACGCTGGTGTTCACGGCGGGGATCGGCGAGAACGCCGCAGCCGTGCGTCAGCGAATCTGCGCCGGGTTCGACTTCCTCGGCATCGATCTCGACGGGCGCGCGAACGAGTCGAATGCGCCGGTCATCTCCAGCGGCGGCTCGCGAGTCGTTGTGCGGGTTATGAAGACCGATGAAGACCTGATGATTGCCAGGCACACCCGAAGCCTGGTCTTGCAGGGAGGCTGACCCATGTATGAGTTCGACCCGACCATCTCCAGCGCCGTCGCAGTCGCGCAGCCGACAGATCACCCACAACGAACGCCGGCGAAGGGGCCGCTGCCGCCCGCCCTGCTCGACAAGATGGACCGCTACTGGCGCGCGGCCAACTACCTGACGGTGGGGCAGATCTTCCTCCGAGACAATCCGCTGCTGCGCGAACCGCTGCGACCGGAGCAAATCAAGCCGCGTCTGCTCGGCCATTGGGGGACTTCGCCCGGCCTCAGCTTCATCTACGTCCACCTCAACCGGCTGATCAAGGACAGCGACGCCGACGTCATCTACCTGGCTGGTCCGGGCCACGGCGGCCCGGCCATCGTGGCGAACGTCTATCTCGAAGGGACGTACTCGGAGGTCTATCCAGAGGTCTCGCGGGACGAGGCGGGCCTGCGCCGCCTGTTCCGCCAGTTCTCGTCGCCGGGGGGAATCCCGAGCCATGTGAGCGTGACGACGCCCGGCTCGATCCACGAGGGCGGCGAGCTCGGCTACGTCCTCGTCCACGCGTTCGGCGCGGCGTTCGACAATCCGGAGCTTATCGCCGTGGCGGTCGTCGGCGACGGCGAGGCGGAGACGGGCCCGCTGGCCGGCTCCTGGCAGGGGATCAACTTTCTGAACCCGGCCAGGGACGGCGCCGTTCTCCCGATCCTGCACCTGAACGGCTACAAGATCAGCGGACCCACCGTGCTGGGCCGTTCCAGCGATACCGACGTGCGGGCAATTATCGAGGGCCACGGCTACGATGTCCACTTCGTCGAGGGGGACGACCCGCCGCGCGTGCATCAGGAGTTCGCGGCGACGCTGGACATCTGCTACGACAAGATCCGCGCCATCCAGCAGGAAGCGCGAAGCCGCGGGTTCTTGAGGCAGCCGCGCTGGCCGGCCATCGTGCTGCGCACTCCCAAGGGCTGGACAGGGCCCAAGGAGCTCGACGGCCTGCCGGTCGAGGGCACATTTCGCGCCCACCAGGTGCCGCTCCCCGACGTGAAGTCCGACCCTAAGCAGCTTGCGATGCTGGAGTCGTGGATGCGGAGCTATCATGCCGAGGACCTCTTCGACCCGCAGGGCAGGCTCGTTCCGGAGCTCGTCGAGCTGGTGCCGAAGGGCAACCGGCGCATGGGCGCCAATCCGCATGCCAACGGTGGCAAGCTCCTCGTCGATCTCGATCTGCCCGGCTTTCGCCGGCATGCGGTCGACGTCAAGCAGCCCGCATCCGAGTACCATGAGTCGACGCGCCGGTTGGGCATGCTGTTGCGCGATGTCTTCACACAAAATGCTGGGCAGGCCAACTTCCGCCTCTTCTGCCCCGACGAGACGAACTCCAACCGTCTGAACAGCGTCTTCGAGGTCGAGAACCGCTGCTTTGTCGGGCCGGCGCTCCGCCTGGACGACCACGTCTCCCCCGACGGCCGCGTGATGGAGATCCTTAGCGAGCACAACTGCGAGGGCTGGCTGGAAGGCTATCTCCTGACCGGACGCCACGGCCTGTTCGCGTCCTACGAGGCGTTTGCGATGGTATCGGCGTCTATGGCGGTGCAACATGCCAAGTGGCTCGAAGCCGGCCTGGCGCTGCCTTGGCGCGAACGCGTCGCCTCGCTCAACATCTTGCTGACTTCCACCTGCTGGCGTCAGGACCACAACGGTTTCAGCCATCAGGGGCCGGGTTTGATCGACGTCATGCTCTCCAAGCGGGGCACGGTGGCCCGAATCTACCTGCCGCCGGATGCGAACTGTCTCCTGTCGGTGGCTGATCACTGTCTGCGCAGTCATAACTACGTGAATCTGATAGTTATCGACAAGCAGCCGCAGCTCCAGTGGCTGGATATCGATGCCGCCGTCGAGCATTGCGCTCGCGGTGCCTCGGCCTGGTCGTGGGCCGGCAATGACGGCGGCGAGGAGCCGGATGTCGTGCTTGCCGCCGCCGGCGACATCCCGACGCTCGAGGCGGTCGCTGCGGCGTGGTGGTTGCGCAGGCACGCGCCGGAGCTGCGGGTGCGCGTCGTCAACGTCGTGGACCTGATGTCGCTCTTCCCGCCCGAGTTTCACCCGCATGGGATGGACGACGCGCGCTTCGTGGGGCTCTTCACGGAAGACAAGCCGGTGGTCTTCGCGTTCCACGGTTATCAGCGGGCCGTCCACGAGCTCATTCACGGCAGGGCTAACGTCGAACGCTTCCACGTGCGCGGCTTCAGGGAACAGGGGACAACGACGACGCCGTTCGACATGGTCGTCCTGAACGGGATGAGCCGCTTCCACCTGGCTGCCGAAGCGCTGCGACGCGTGCCGCGAATGGACCAACGCGGCGCCGCGCTTATCGAGGAATGCGAGAAGCAGATCGCGGGAGCGCTCGCGTATTCGGCGGAGCACCTCGAGGACATGCCGGAGATTCGCGACTGGGTCTGGACGGCGTAACAGTGGCGAGCCTGGCTGTCGCGCGCAATGTTCCCTTCCCGTGTCTTCACGTTATCTTCACAATCTCTGTGCCGAACTTCACGAAACGCACACGGTAAATCCTTAGAATCCGTCTTGGCCGTTCGTCGCTTGGCGAAGGGCTATGTTGTCTTCTGTGAGGTGCTGTCTGCTCGCTCTTCAGCGGATGCCGCGATCGCCTTCATTCGTCCCCGAGCGACAGCGGCCAACCGTGTTCCCCGCACACGGGCGTGAACGAGAGGAATACCTGCGCGAGGACCTCTTCGTCGCGTGGGCTGATTGCGCCCCAAAAGAGGCTCAACATGGACCATGAATCAGAGAAATTCGGTGCCCGCCCCGGTCGTCGGCGTGGCATCACGGCGCCTGCTGATGTGGCGGACGCGCGGTCCGCTCCCCTCAAGGCCGAAATTGAGAGCCTGGCCAGGTTCCCATCGGAAAACCCGAATCCCGTGCTGCGAGTCGGCAGCGACGGTCTGCTCCTCTACGCCAACGAGGCAAGCGAGACGTTGCTGAAGAACTGGGGTTGCGCGGTAGGACAGACGGCGCCGCAAGTTCTACGCGCCCTCGTTGAGAAGGCGCTTAAGACAAAGAAGCAAAAGATCGCCGATATCCCGCAGGGCGGGCGGGTCTGGTCTTTTGCTGTCGCTCCGATCGTGGAGCTGGGCTACGCGAATCTGTACGGTCGTGACATCACGGTGCGTAAACGGGCGGAGGAGGCCCTGCGGGAGCACGCGCAGCTTCTGGAATACGCGCCGGTTCTCGTGCGCAACCTGCAAGACGAGATAGTCCTGTGGAACAGCGGCGCGGAGATGATGTACGGCTTCTCCCGTGAAGAAGCGTTGGGCAAAGTCTCCCACGACCTCCTGCAGACAGTTCACCCGCAGCCCATCGCCGATATTCGGACCGCTCTTCTGCAGGACGGCCGCTGGGAAGGGGAAGTCCAGCACCGGCACAAGAACGGCGCCGCCCTGGCCATCATGAGCCTTCAGATACTGCATTCCGCGGCAAACGGCGAGCCTCAGGCCGTGATCGAGATCAATACCGACATCACGCGACGCAAGCTCGCGGAGGAGCAGCTCGAAAGGCTGCGCAGCGAGTTCTACGGCGTCATCAGCCACGAGCTCAAGACGCCGCTTACCGCCATCAAAGGCTCTGCAGCCATGGCCATCACGGCCCGCACTTTTCCCGACACGGATGAGGCGCGTGAGCTATTCGAGACGATCAGCGACCAGTGCGACCGCCTCACCGAGATGGTCACCAACCTCCTGGACATGACCCGCATCGAAGCCGGCACGTTCTCCGTGGACACCCGCGAAACCGATCTTGCGGAGACAATCGCCGATGCCCTCACCATCTTCAAGCGAGCGGGCTATACGCATAGGACCAAAGTCACCCTGCCTGCCGGGCTACCGACAGTTCGGGCGGACCGCCGCCGGATCGTTCAGGTCCTGACAAACCTCCTGACCAACGCCGCGAAGTTCTCTCCTCCCGGTCTTCCCATTGGCATCACCGCAGAGGAGCAGGGAGGGCAGGTGGTCGTCAGGCTGCGCGATCAGGGCGCGGGCATCACGCCGGAAAAGCTGCCACTCCTGTTCCAGAAGTTCTCGCAGGCTTCTAAGACCGAAGGAAGAGGCACCGGGCTCGGCCTCTGGATATCCAGCAGCATCATCAGCGCGCACGGCGGACGCATCTGGGCGGAAAGCGAAGGGCCCGACAAGGGCTCAACCTTCAGCTTCACGCTGCCGGCCTTTGGCGCGGTCGAGCGAGTCGAGGCGCTGCCGGTTGCCAGCCTGCGCGTCCTCGCCGTCGACGACGAACCATCGATCCTGCGGTTTGTCGAGCGCTTCCTTACGGTCGCCGGCCATCAGGTCGTTACGACGACCGACCCGTTCGCTGTGCGCGCCCTGGTCGAAGCCGACGAGCCTGACGTGCTCGTCCTCGACATGAAGATGCCGGGCAAAAGCGGCACGGAGATCCTTGGCGAGATCCGTCAGTTCTCGGAGGTGCCCGTCGTTGTCATCACCGCGACGGACAATGAGCAAGAGGTGGCGCGGGCCCGCACCTACAGCAGAGTCTCCTGGCTGCCCAAGCCCTTCGCGCCGGATGAGCTTCTGGAGCAAGTGAAAAGCGCCGCCACACAGCCGCGTCGCAGAACGCGCTAGGCCAACGCCGGGCGGCCGCGAAGGTGAGCGGCAGAAGCGGGAAGATAGGTTCGCGGCCCTCGCCTATTCCATCTGAACGGCGCGGCAATCTTGGGATGGAGCGCAAAAGGGGAGCAATGGTAAAGATCGCTGAGGATATAACTGAGCTCATCGGCAATACGCCGCTCGTAAAGCTGAACAAGCTTTCCGCGGGCTCGACTGCGACGATAGTGGCGAAGCTGGAGTCGTTCAATCCGGGCGGAAGCGTCAAGGACCGGATCGGCCTTTCGATGATCCAGGCCGCAGAAGTTCAGGGCCTCATCAAGAAGGGCAGCGTCATCGTGGAACCGACGAGCGGCAACACAGGCGTCGCCCTTGCCCTCGTTTGCGCTGCGAGAGGCTACCACCTGGTCATCACGATGCCCGACACGATGTCCACCGAACGGCGCCAGCTTCTGGCCGCTTTCGGGGCTGAAGTTGTCCTGACGGACGGCGCGAAGGGCATGCTTGGCGCTGTCGAAAAGGCGGAAGAGCTCGCTGCCCGGGCGCCGAACGGTTTCATGCCGCAGCAGTTCAAGAATCCGGCGAATCCCGCAGTGCATCGCCGGACGACAGCGGAGGAGATCTGGCGCGACACGGACGGCGCGGTTGACATCCTGGTGGCCGGCGTTGGCACCGGCGGTACGATAACCGGCGTGGCCGAAGTCATCAAGCAGCGAAAACCATCGTTCAAGGTGGTCGCCGTTGAGCCGATGGCTTCACCGGTGCTGTCCGGCGGCAAGCCCGGTCCTCACAGAATAGAGGGCATCGGCGCCGACTTCATGCCGGAGGTTCTGCGGATGGACCTCGTCGACGAGGTGATCCAGGTGTCCAACGATGCCGCCGGCGATACCGCCAGGTGGCTCGCCCGCGAAGAGGGCATCCTTGTGGGCGTCTCGTCGGGCGCTGCGGCGTGGGCTGCGGCGCAGGTGGCGGCGCGGCCGGAGAACGCGGATAAGCTAATAGTCGTCATCTTGCCGGACACCGGCGAGCGCTATCTGACGACCTGGCTGTTCCGCATGGGCAGATCGTTGTAAAACTGCCGACTAACTAACGCCGGGCATGCCTCGTAACTCGAGTCAGCGCTTTCGCTCTCAAGTCTGATGGCAGGCGCTCCCTCCTCCGGATCTGACCCACCGCGATCCATCCTTGTCGAGGAAGCCGTGACACCCAACTTTCAGCCCGTGGCCGAGGGATGGTCGTGGCGTTGGGTCGCGGAAGCCCTCCCGTCGTTAGGCCGATGGACCATCGGCAGGAGGGCACGCAGGACTTCGCGGGCGCCACTAGTCACGCTTCTTTCACACATGCAGCGCTCCCTTTCATGTTTCCTGCACAGTCTTCCCTTAGCGTTTTATTAGTGAGCCAACCAGCCCGAGTTGCTGATGGCTGGGGAGATGGTATTTTCCGCTGGCTCTGTGGACGACCGAATGAAAGTCGCAGAAGGAGAGATGTATGAGCAAAGCCTTAGTGTTGGTTGGGGGGGTCGTGGCATGGGCCGCCGTGGCTGCGACGGCGATCGTCATTGTGTTTAACCTGGGCACAAAGAACCAGGTCCTTATGTTCCTCCCGATCCTCGCGGTGGTACTCGTCGCCTGGTTCATCGGGGAACTGGTGACCCAGCGCGTGTTCACGGAGCACGAGAAAGGGGTCTGATGACCTTCCTACAGCGATCATTCCAGAAGCGCGAGTTGCGCGACCCGGGCTTTATCACGGCGATCTTCAGCAACACCTGGCTGGCCCCGTTGTGGCTGGCGGCGCGACTGTACCTGGGATATCAGTGGCTGATCGCCGGCTCTCACAAGGTATGGGGCCCAAACCGCTGGATCTTTGTGAGTGGCGGGGACCAGGCGCTCAAGAAGTTCTGGCAGAACGCCATCACCATACCTCAAACGGGAAAACCGGCCATATCCTATGACTGGTATCGCCACTTCCTGACCTTCATGCTGAACCACGAGTGGTACAGGTGGTTCGCGTGGGTCATCGCTCTTGGTGAGACCACGGCCGGAGTCCTGCTTATCATCGGCGCATTCACGGGGCTTGCTGCCCTCGGCGGTGCCGCGATGAACTTCAACTACCTGCTCGCCGGTTCCGCGAGCACCAACCCGGTCCTGTTTGTGATCGCCCTGCTGATCCTCCTCGGCTGGAAAGTATCGGGCTGGATCGGCGTGGACCGCTGGCTTCTGCCGGCCCTCGGAACGCCGTGGCAGTCTGGCTCTGTCTTTCGGGCGAATGCGCCTTTGGAGTAAGCCTTCCAGCCCTCTAGTTGCCTCAGGCCCCCCGCTGTATCCGAGCCCATGCCCCGAGAAGCCGGGGAGGCCGGTGAAGGATGAGGCAGCCATTGACTGCGGTCCAGCGTAAAGGCAGGGCATACCTGGGCTGTGCTTTGGCGATGGATCTGCGCCGCAGCTTTGAGGCTGGGACGCTGTCTTCGTATCGCTATCTACTGCTCCAGGCCGTCTCCCAGCTGTTCGGGACCTTCTTTGTCATCGAGGATCTCGTCCAGCAGGCGGTTAGTGATGGGGTCGTCCTACCTTGCGGCCAGCCTGATGTGGCTGTGAGGTGCCAATATTCCATGTCAGGGAGAGCGACGAGTAGCATACCAGGACCGCCGAATGTCGGCAGAGGAGCGCAAACCCTCTGCCTAGAAAGCAGATGGTCACGAAAGACGGCTGCTCTCGGGGGCAAGAAAGGCCGGGTTCAACGCCCGGCTTCGTATCTAATGTGCCATGTGGAAACGTTGGAGCGGGAAACGGGACTCGAACCCGCGACCCTCTGCTTGGGAAGGCTCGGGTTGGTTTTCCGCTTCCCAGGCCCCTCTTTGAATCTGGCGACGCACCATCCGCTGATCTAAGCAGAGGGCCGCCAAATTGCCAATCGACGCTATTATACCCTATTGCCGGTTAATTCGACGCTAATCCACTGGCATGGTGAGACACCCGGACGAAGATGAAAGGCGGGGCTGGCACGCCTGCCACTTTGTTGGCAACGCGTCGCCTGGCCGTCGTACGAGACTACGCTGCATTCAACCAAAAGATCAGAGATGCTATCCGGCTGGTCGCGCCCGTTTGGTGCATGCACCAACTCGGCGCTTAGGGCGATATGCCGATGGTTACCTATTGCCACCCGACAGGCGTGTCGGGGGCCACGGAACGCCGGCGTCCCCCCACCCTTGCCCGCGCGGCCTCGGGCTATGCTGCCTTCCTGTCAGGTGCGTGTTTGCGGGGGCTTGGCCGCCGGACGGGCCGCTGCCGCTTTAGGGCGTACATCGCGTCGTCCGAGACTTTGATGAGATCGGCAAGAGTACCGCCATCTTCAGGGTAGATGGCGAGTCCGATGCTAGCCTCAGCGCGCACACTGGCCCCTGTTTGTGGATCGGTGATCGTGGCGTGTGCCAACGCGTCCGTCGCGTCTTCGCGGTAGCGCTCGGCCGCGTTCCTGTCCGCGCTCGGCAGGATTGCCACGAACTCGTCGCCTCCGTACCGTCCCACCAGCGCGTCATCTCTGGATAGGGCGGCAGCCACGGCCACAAGCACGGCGTCGCCCACCTGGTGGCCGTAGGTGTCGTTTGTGACCTTCAGGCGGTCGACATCGATCATGGCCGCGGCCCATGGAGTGGCGTGTTCGCCGGTGGAGATCAGACTGCGCATGTCGTCGAGTATGGCTCCGTGGTTGAGAACCCCGGTCAGAGGATCGCGGCGCGCCTGCTCGTGTAGTGCGTCCTCGATTTCTCGCAGCGCCTCCTCCGCCCGTTTGCGCTCGGCGATGTCTCTGACGATACCCTCAGTCCCGACAAATGTGCCATCGGGGCCACGAAGGACGTGACAGCTCACAGAGTCGGCATGCGCGCGGCCGTCTGCGACTTTCAGCCGTATCTCGTAGTCGGAGATTTCTCCTCCCTCTTCCGCAAGCTTTTTCAGGAGCGCTGACCGTTGTTCCGGACTGTCATACAAGTCCATGACCTGTGTGCCGATCAACTTCTCGCGGCTGTATCCCCACCGCTCCACTGAGGGGCTGACCTCCATGATGATGCCTCGGGCATCGGTCCGGAAATACATGTCCTGGATACTGTCGAAGATACGACGGTACTTTTCCTCGCTCTCCCGCAGCGCCTCCTCCGCCTGCCTGCGCTCACTGACCCGTCCCAGCCGCTCGGCGATGGCATTAAGAAGGCTCCTTTCTTCCGTCAGGAAGGGCCCCTCATCGCTTTCCGGCCTCTCCTCCAGGTAGCAGACCTCCACGACGCCGGTCCGCTCGCCATTCACGATGATGTCGCCGGTTTGCCTCCAGACCGTTTCTCTGAAACTCTCCGTCAGATACTGTCGACCGCCTAGGGCGATTCGTGCGCAGGTAATCTCTGGGTACCGCCAAGCGGGGGGTATGAGGTCGACCGTCCCTTGGAGTATCTCTTCCAGCGAAATGTCCGGCCTCTGGACCAGATTCGAGATTCCATACAGGCAATTCAGTTCCTTGGCCCGATTGCCAAGCTCCTGCGACTGGCTCCGTAGCGCCTCCTCCGTCCGCCCGCGCTGGGCGACCATTTCATTGAAGTCCCGGGCGAGCGACGCTATCTCCTCCGGGCCCGCCACCCTTGCCCTTGTTTCCAGATCCCCCGCCGCGACTGCCCTGGCGCTCGTCCGGAGCGCAGCGAGGGGGCGGACCACCGACATGAAAAGCCCGCTCAGCGTTGCTGCCCCTCCAAGGAACGCGAACGCGCTAAGCGCGAGCATCAGCGCGAGGGTGACCTGTGCGCTGCTGTCCGCCGCCGACCGCTCCGCCGTCAGCGCGGTCTCCTGTCCATTCACCAGTTCGTCCAGCTTGGCCAACTGTGCCTGGGTCTCGTCCCACAGTGGTAGGAACTGCTGCCGACCCAAGTCTATCCTGGTGGACACGTCAGCGGTGGCGGCAAAGCCGAGGATTGCCTCTACTTGTCCCGCCGTTTGCCCAGTCTGCTCCATGTAGGTGTCGAGGGCAGCGAGTGCGTCTGTATCGCCCAAGACAGTCAACCCGGCTCGAGCCTGAGATAGCTGGGCGTCCCGCTCCGCGTTAGCTTGGCGCCACGAGTCGACGAACGGGGTTGCGTCTTCGGCGAATACCGCGGCGGTAATTAGGGTAGTGCTGCGGAGGGATTCAGCCCTGGCTTTCTCGACGGCGGCAGCAACGGCGGATCTGTGCCCCAATGAGTCGCGCATGGTTCGGTCTTCCTGCGCACGCCAGGCTGCCGCTGCTGCCACGCTGCCCAAGAGCACCAGCAGCACCAGGATCGCTGCTGTCGCTCGCCCTTGCACCGATCTCAGACCAAACATCTAGGCAGCTTCGGACATCTCGGGCAGGCGGGCCGGGTCTCCCGAGGTGATTTTCCCAATCTCTCCCTTGCGTAGAGCGCGGTTGAACGCCTCCACTACGTCGGGAGAGTAATGGCGGCCCTTCTGCGCTCGGATCTCCCTAGTAGCGCGGCTGGGGGGCCAGGCCTTCTTGTAGGGCCGGTCGCTGGTCATAGCGTCGAGGCTGTCGGCGACGGTGACGATGGCGGCGCCGAGCGGTATCTGTTGACCACGGAGACCGTCTGGATAGCCGGTTCCGTCCCACCTCTCGTGGTGCCAACGGGCGATCTGACGCGCTGTCTCCAGCCAGGGATGGGTCGACAGCAGCTCCTCTCCCCATGCGGGGTGCTGCTTCATTATTTTCCATTCTGCCTGTGAGAGGGGTCCCGGTTTGGTGAGGATGGAATCGGGGACCCGCATCTTGCCGAGGTCGTGGAGGAGGGAGCACAAGCCGATCTCCCTCACTTCGGCGGGCGGCAGACCCAACTCGGCGGCTATCGCTTCCGCAAAGCCCCTTATCCTAGGCAGGTGGTGTTCGGTGTAGGGGTCGCGGGCTTCGGCGCCGACGGCCAGGAGCATGACTATGCTCTCATAGGCCTTGCGTTTGTCCTCCCCTGCGCGCTGACGCTCGATGAAAGAGGTGATGCTCTCCGAGGCGAGGCGCAGCAGTCTGATGTCCTCCTCTCGCTCGTTGGAGGCACTTTCCATGTTGGCGAATCTGACATAGCCGATTGGTTTGCCGTCGGAGAGCAGCGGGACCGCCAGGAGCGAGCGGATGTTCAGCGCCTTCCAGGACTCCTTCGCTGCTACCGCATCCGGCGGCGCCGCGGATGTGTCGGTCATGATGATGGGGTCGTTCTGCGCCAGCTTCGTCATCCACCAGGGGATCGTCGCGCAGTCCAGGTCTTGGAGGTTGTCGACCTGCGGCTCCACGCCCGGGGCGTACCACTCCCCCGTGCAGTCCATCCGGGTGTTATCGTCCCGGAAGAGGAAGATGTGGGCGCGGTCGGCGACGAACGCTTCACCCAGGATGCGGAGGGCAAGATCCAGGCCGGTGTCAGCATCCTCTGGCCCGGCCAGGAGGGTGGAGGCTTGGGCGATGGCGGATTCCATCTTGAGCCTGTTCGTTATCTCCTCCTCCGCCCGCTTCCTGTCCGTGATGTCTGTGACAGCGGCTACTGCGCCGATGTAGTTCCGGTTGCGATCGGTAACCGGGTTCGTCGCGAGACTCGTGTACACTCTCGTCCCGTCTTTGCGCAGGAACTCCAATTCGTACTGTTCAGCTATTCCCTGCCGGCGGCGTTCGAGCTTGACTCTGGCGAGTCCCTGCCCTGGCTCATCCATGAATGAGAAGACGTTTCTCCCCAGCATTTCATTGACTGTACAGCCGAGAATCTCCGCCATACGAGGGTTGGCGAAGGTGGTGTTTGCGTCTTTGTCGATGGCCCAGACGCCTTCCTGGAGCTTCTCAACCAGTTGCCGGTACTTCTCCTCGCTCTCCCGCAGCGCCTCTTCCGCCTTCTTGCTCTCGGTGACGTCGGTGAAGAAGCCCACAAGGCACCTACGGCCGTCTAAGGCCACCATGATGGCGTTGACGTCAGCGTAGAACAGGCTGCCGTCTTTGCGCCGGCACGGAAGGTTAGCCGACAAGAGCTTTTCACCCTGCGCCATGGCCTCGAACTCAGCCAGCACGTAGCTCAGGGACTCCTTTGGGTGAATGTCCGCCACGCCCAGCCGCAAGAACTCTTCTTCAGTGTATCCGAACATCCTGCACATCGCCGGGTTGGCATGGCGGAATAGCTTCGTTTGCAGGTCGGCCACCAGCATTCCCTCTGGGGCGCCTGCGAACAGCGCCTTGTACCGCGCTTCTGATTCCCGCAGCGCCTCCTCCGCGTTCTTGCGCTCGCTGACGTCGGTGAAAAAGGCCACATTGCACCTGCGGCCGCCTAAGGCCACCATGATGGCGTTGACGCCAGCGTAGAACAGGCTGCCGTCCTTGCGCTGGCATGGAAGGTCAGTTGATGGCTTCTTACCCTGCGCAAGGGCCTCGAACTCGGCCAGCACGTAGCTCAGGGACTCCTCTGGGTGAAGGTCCGCCACGCCCAGCCGCAAGAACTCTTCTTCTGAGTATCCGAACATCCTGCACATCGCTGCGTTGGCATGGCGGAATTGTTGCGTTTCCAGGTCGGCCACGAGCATTCCCTGTAGCGCGCCTGCGAACAGCGCGTTGTACCGCGCTTCTGATTCCCGCAGCGCCTCCTCCGCCTGCTTGTCCTCCGTGACGTCGCGGACAGTGCCGGCTGAGGTCAGCGCTCTCCTGCCAGCGTCCTTCCGATCCACATGCCGCCGATTCGAGTTCGCCATTCCCCCTCCTCTTGCGACGACGCGCTAGCGGCCCGTCCGCTGCGCACCGGGACGCTGCCCCCGGCGGCTCAGGACAAATGCGGTAGCGGCGAGGCTGCTCAGAGCCAAGCCAAGCAGCAGCGGGAGCCAGGGGAGACCTCCCTGCGGGGGAGGATCGCCGGTGTTCGGGGGGAAATAAGGGCCTGCCGGGGTGGTCGGCGAAGGCGCGTTCGTAGGTGCACGCGGCGGTCGTGGCGTCGCTTCCGGCGTCGATGTCGATCCCGCCGTTGTAGGTGAAGGCGTCCGCGTCCGTGTGCGTTCATGGACTACCGACGTTGGCGAAGGAGTCGCTACCACCGGCGTAGCGGTATCAGTCGGCGCCGCCGTAGCAGTATCGGTCGGCGTCGGGGTCGCGGTATCAGTCGGCGCCGCCGTAGCAGTATCGGTCGGCGTCAGGGTCGCGGTATCGGTCGGCGTCAGGGTCGCGGTATCAGTCGGCGTCGCCGTAGCAGTATCGGTCGGCGTCGGGGTCGCGGTATCAGTCGGCGTCGCCGTAGCAGTATCGGTCGGCGTCGGGGTCGCGGTATCAGTCGGCGTCG
>JBEKKV010000050.1:0-15230 GCA_050010555.1 Dehalococcoidia bacterium | reverse complement strand
CGCATCGGCCTGCCGGACCGCTTCATCGAGCATGGGCCACAGGAGCTCTTCCGCGCGATGTTCGACCTCGATGCGGAGGGGATCGTCAGACGGGTGCGCGCAGCCTTCCCGGAACTCGCCCTAACGACGCCGATCACCGAGACTTCTGACGGCTCCGGCTAACGCTGCTTCGCCGTCAGCACCCAATCGCCCGTCATGTCCTGTAGCTGTCCCCAGACCAAGGTTCCCGGTGCCGGAAGCAGGCCTGCCCATGGGTCGTCCGGGTCGGCTTCGATCGTCGCCGTGCCGGAGGTGGTCACCGTTTGGCGCTCTCCCGCCAGGTCTGTGTCCACTTCGTTGACCTGCGGGCCTTCAGCCGGCGGCAGGAGAAGAAAGACAGGCAGACCCGGGTCCGCGCTGCTCGCGGCCGTCGGGGGCGTAGCGCCGGGCGTGAAAGTGACGTGCATGACGCTCTGCCCCTGGAAGGTGACGTCGCCGGTCCAGCCGTCGTCCTTCTCCGATAGATCGATCTCTTCGGCGATGTACTTCGGGAAGCCCAGGGCGCGTCCGCCGGCGTTCGCGGTCTGGTCGTCCACGGGCATTGTGAGCACGTACCAGCCGGTCTGACCCTGATACTGGCATTGGAGGAGGACGTAGCCCTCGTGGTAGGGGACCAGCGGCGACGCAACGTCGTAGTAGTAGACGACCGCGACGACGACGAGCGGAGACTGCGGCATGTCGAACACCTGTGGCAGGAGCAAGCGGTAGAGTGCAAGGTCGGTGGGCGTGAAGGCAGCGGTTATGCCGCGCTGACCGTGAAAGCTCCAGGCACGGCGGGAATCCGGCGTTTGCGTCCCGGCTGACGCGGGCGATATCGTCGACTGGGGAGGTTCTGCCTTCTGCTCGCTACCGCAAGCCGTGAACTGGAGGCAGGTCCCGGCCAGGACCACCATCGCCGCGAAAATCGCTGCGAGACGTGACATCTTTGCCATCATTCGATTCCTTCGCAATACCTACGTTGAGTCGGTTGCGCCGGCGGCGGCGCTCTCCGGTGATGGCCCGCTCTCGACTCGCCGCAGCCGGATGACGAGATAGGCGTAACCGATTAGCCCCAGCAGTCCCGCCGGGAGCGAGTTCGTCGCGCGGTAGAGGATCGCCACCGAGGTCGCCGAAGCGGCGGTTGCGCCAGCCTGCTGTACTATAGCCGTCATCGTCCAGTCGAGCACGCCGAGACCCAGCGGCAAGAACGACGCGATGCCTGCCGCCACCGAAGCGCCCAGCGCGACGCACGCCTGGCCCGCGGATAGTCGCACCGCCACCTGCGCTGAGATAATCCAGACCTGGAGCACCATTATGGCGAAGATAGCGATGGTCAGGACGACGAAGATAAGCGACAGTCGCAGGTCACGCAGCAGCGACGCCAGCGACTGAGCCCAGCGGCCTTCGCCGAGGTTCAGCGCGTGCAGCAGCGGCCGCAGCCACAGCCTGGTCGACCGCGTCTCGGCCGCCCACGCGCTCAGCGACAGAAGCGGGATCGCGGCCAGCGCCGGTGCGGCCAGCACGAGCAATCCGACGATTGGGATGGCGATCCTGAGGGCGTTCGGCGCGAAGTTCCAGGCGACGACCAGCAACGTCGAGAGACAGAGGATGCAGAATGAGTACGTTCGCTCGTAAACTATCGTCGCGAAGCTGTCGGAGTACTGAACAGCGTGATGGCCCTTGAGGAACGGCGCCCGGATTATGTCGCCTGCGGCGCCCGGCGTCACCACTGCCGCGACGTTGCCGAGCGCCGACACCGGCGCCAGCGCCAGCGGCGAGACGCTGTAGCCGAGCCGTCGCAGCACGAAGTGAGTGCGAACGGCGAGCAGGCCGACAGCCGGCAGATTCAGCAGGAGCACATAAAGGGCGGCCCAGGCGCTGAAGTCTCCCAGCTCGTCGCCGAGGTCCCAGACGCGTGCCCGCGCGAGCAGCAGCGCCAGCAGCGCCACGCCCACGCCGACCTGAAGCCACGTCTTTTTCATCAACCCTCCTGGGCGCTGACCCACGTCCCCGGTCGCGAACGCCACATCTCCGGCAGGCAGCGGAAGCCGGACCGGCGGTCCAGCACGCGCCGTCGCTTCTCGGCGAAGAGGCGAAGCTGCCAGATGGTGACGAATACCGCAGCTATCGTAACAGGAATGAGAAAGAGGCCGTAGAGCAGCTTTCGCCGGCCGGACAGCCCGAACTCGCTCACATTGCAGGGGCCGCCCAGGGCGATGAGGGGAGCCGCCAGGAGGAACTCCGGAAGCGGCATGACCTTGTAGAACGACAGGAAGCGGTTTCTGACGATCCGGACGGTGTGCGTGAACGTGGCCGGCGTCAGCTTCGTCCGGAGCGTGTGCAAGTGGCAGACCACTGCCCGCGGCACGATGACAGTCCGGTAGCCCAGGGCGTGCAGCCGCAGGCCCAAGTCCAGGTCCTCCGCGTAGGAGAAGAACTCCGGATCGAAGATATAGTCCAACTGATCGATGACTTCGCGGCGGATGGCGATGCAGACGCCGTGCAGGAAGAGCGTATCGACGGGCTGGTCGCCGGGCGGGAGCCGTCGGTAGCGCACGTATCCCAGCCGCGACACCTCCGCCGTGTAGGCCGCGCCCGGGTTCTCCCGCCGCTCCGCCTTCGCGAACTCCGGGTACCAGGGCTGGATGATGTTGGCGTGCGCCGCGCCGATGTCCGGCGACGTCTCCAGCCCTTCGAGCAGCTCCCGCAGCCATATCCGGCCGACGATGGTGTCCTGGTTGAGGAAGACGATGACGCGTCCTCGGCTGTAGCGGAAGCCGATGTTGTTCCCGTCCGCATAGCCGTAGTTGCGGTCCAGCCGGACGACCCGGACGTCCTCGAACCGCTCTTCGACGTACGAGGCGGAGCCGTCGCTGGAGCCGTTGTCCAGGTAGAGCAACTCGTAGGTGTCGCGCGGCACGTCCTGGTCTCGGAGCGAGCGGAAGCAGCCATCGAGATAGTGACGCCCGTTGAAGCCGAGCACAATCACGGTCGTTGCCGGCGGCTCAGCCGATGCGCCCGCTTCGTGATCTGCTTCTGGAACGTTCATCTGATCTGGCCCGGCGAAAACGAGGTTGCGGTCCGGCTATTCGGTTTCGAGCACACCGGTGAGCACCCCGACGAAGAAGAGATTGGCGCCGATTACTATCAGGCTCTGCGCCACGGCCGCCATGTCGACCCAGTTGAGCGCGGTGCCGCTTGGCGCCCTGACGAGTATGAAGAGGTCGACGCCGACACCGCAGGCCATCAGGAAGAGGCCGAAAAGAAAAAGGCCCTCCAAGCCGAGATACTTCCGGTAGAAGCGCAGCAGCCAGTCCGGCTCCGTGTCGCCGCGGGCCGTCGTGTAGATGCGCGAGGCCAAGCCAAGGAGGACGGCGTTCATGCCGACGACGAGGAATATCGTTCCGGCGAATATCGGCTGCCAGCGCAACGGCCCGATGTCGATGCCGTGGGATGACGGCAGGGCCAGCGCAAGCGTCAGGACGCCCAGCGTGAGCAGGAAGAGACCCGGGACGGTGTACAGATAGCTCGGGCTGGCCAGGATGAGATAGCGCAGGTGCCGCCAGCCGTCGCGGAAGGTGTTCAGCTTGCTTTCCGTCTGCCGCGGATGATACGGGATCGGCACTTCAGCTATGCGTAGTCCGCGGCGGGCACTCTTCAGTATCATCTCTGACGCAAGCTCCATCCCGGCCGACTTCAGTTGCATCCGCTCGTACGCTTCGCGGGTGAAGGCGCGCAGGCCGCACTGGCTGTCACCCAGGCGAGCGCCGGAGAAGAACGAGAGGAGAGCGGTCAGCGTCGGCGTGCCGATGAAGCGGTGGCTCCAGGTCATGGCCCCGGGGGAAAGCGTCTTCAGGCGGTTGCCGACGACCATGTCGAAGCCCTCGCTCAGCGGGGCGACGAGGGCGGTCAGGTCAGACAGGTCGTATGTGTCGTCGGCGTCGGCCATGATGATGACGCTGCCCCGCGACTCAGCGAAGCCGCGTCGGTGCGCCGCGCCGTATCCGCGCTGCGACTCTTCGACGACGCGGGCGCCGGCGGCCGTAGCCTCCTGGCATGAACGGTCCGTCGAGCCGTTGTCAACGACGAGCACTTCTCCGCGTAGTCCTGCGGCCTCGAACCAGTCTCGGGCCTTTCGCACGCAGTTCGCGACGGTCTGCTCCTCGTTCAAGCAGGGCAGAACGACGGAAACGTCGACGAGACCGACAGAGAGAGCGCTACCTTCCTTCTCGGTCGTTGGCGCGCCGTCCACTCTCGGAGACGAGTTTTCGGCAGGGTTCGGGGTCATTCGTGCTCTCCAGTTCTCGCCGGTTTCTTAGGCTAAACGTTACCTTTTCAATAGCGATCAGACAACTCGGCCAAGAGGCCATTCTGTCTAGCCGGGCGGAAAGTCGTAGGCCGGCGGCGGTTCATAAGGGATGATTGTGCCCGCGCCGTAGTCGGCCAGATAGATCTTGCGGCCCGCGTATTTGTCTAACGTGGCCGCGTAGCGCATTTCGGGAACATCCTTTGCCCAGATGATGTCGCCGTTAAAGTCGGGCGAGTTCTTCCAAAAGACCGTTCCATAGCATTGCCAATTGCCGCAAGGCGCGACGAGTATCAGAGCGTTGTGGATGTGCATCTTGTCGGCTGCCTGCAAGAGGCGCCCGTCTGCGCCGTTGAAGCCCTTCAACTCGGAAATCGTGCGCGGCATGAAATCAGTGCGCTCGATGTCGAAGTGCTTCCCCAGCATCCACCCGTGAACGCTTATCGCTAGCAAGACTCCCAGCGCAGCATATCCTGTGACGCGGGCGACGGCGATGGGCTCTTCGGTTGGGCGCAGCCTTCCAAGGATCAGCCGGCTCCAGTGGGCCAGCCGTTCCTGGAGGAGCGTGAGGCCGCGTGCCGAAAGAAGCATGAGGAAGGGGACTGCCTCAAACCAGTAGCGTGGACCGTGCATGAGCCCGCTTGATTCGTAAAGCGTCCACACTCCCATCGCGAACAGCGCCGCCAGCAGCAGGAAGACATCCCAGCGACTGCGGCTTCCGAGCAAGAACGGCAGTGGCACGAGGGCCAGCCCGATGAAAAGCGGCCATCCATTCAGGGACGGCAGCAACGCCGAGAGCTGGGCCTGATCGTTCTCCAGCCCCCGCGCTAACGAGTTTCTGTTGCCAAAGCCGATCACAGTTTCTAGAGACGAATTGTTCCCATAGCCGCTGCTCAACGAGCCAGTCGTGCCCAGGTTATACAGGCACATTGCGCCGACCATCAGGAGGACACCTGCTGCAAACGCGCAACTCCTTCGAATGACGGCCACACGCTGCCCGCGTTCAAGGGCGAAGTCCGAAACGAAGAGGAAGGCAAAGGGTGGCACCAGCGCCGCCGCCGTCAAAGGCCGCGTGTTAAGCAGCAGCCCGAAGAAGACGCCACCGAGCCCGTAGGCCAGCGATCTGCGTTTCCAGCCGGCCGTAATGAAGAAGAGAGACACCAGGAGATAAAACATGGCGGTGTTATGGGACATGAGGTTGCTCGCGGTCATCTGGAAGAACGGCGAGAACGCCAGCAACAGGGCGGCGACGACGCCGACATGCGGTCCATGGATTCGCTTGCCTACGCGGTAGATAAGCAGGATTGAAAGGGCACCAAGCAGAGGCGGAATAAGCCAAACCGCCCCGACGAGCTCGCCAATCGATAGCATTAATGGGTGTCCGAAGGGGTAGATGCTGGCCCAGCGGCCGCCCGAATCAACCAGGAGACTCGGATAGAAGAAATCAAAGGCCGTCTTGGGAGAAGGGATGGGCGCCGTCAGGTGGAATGAGGCCAGAAGCTTGGCCTGGAAGACGTACGACACCTCATCGGGGACGTGGGGAATCCCGCCGTTCACGTCGCGGCTGATGTATACAAGGACGCTAAAAGCCGCGGAGGCGACCAAGAACACGAAGTTTCCGGTCCCCCAGCGGAACTTCCCAAGCGGCCGCAAAAGCCTGCCTATGCCCGCGAGTTGCAGCAAGACAACTGTCAGCAGCATTATCAGCGCCGCACCGAAAAGTAGCGGTAGCGGGCGCACGATCATGGCGACGATGGACTTCAGCGTCTGCGTCTTGGACAACTCCATTCCCTTGGCGAGGACGGTGCCAACGGGCGCTACGTTACCCGGCTGGGCGATGGGGCATTGCTGCGCCTTCCCGCCCTGAACGAAGTCCAGGCCGTTATCCAGATGACGGTATGGCCGGAAGGAATAGGCGATGCCGCTGTCCATGGAGGACGAGTCCACGAAGATCGCGCCCTGGGTCGCATTGTCGATGTAAGCGTCAACGGTGTAATTCGTCCAGGAGTGGTCTCCAACGTAGAGTACCAGCCAGCCGTCATACGTTCTCGTCCAAAACGACTGTGCGAGAGCCGCAGAATCGAGGTCGAGGAGCACGGCGTGTGAGCTTGCGTCCGTAACTATTAAACGTTGGAGTCCGCGCGGGTGCGGCAGAGCGGCCGCCACGTCGTTTGCGGGCATCTTGACGACAACGCCACCGCTGCGGTACTGGTCACAATATGCCTTGACCTGCTGCGTACCGTCGACGTAGACGGTGTAGATGCCGTCACTCGCCTCGATCTGGACGTGCGTTTGAGCGCCGCCGGCGCTCCACCAATGGGCGCCGAGGAGAAGGGCGCTAACGGCAAGACCAATGTAAACCGCGACGAACCGCCGGCTCAGGAATGGGAGGCGGGAACGGCTCACCTGAGAGGCAGTACGGGGGACTTGTTCGTTGTCCGGAGGTGATGGCGCACGTGGTCGGGCAAGACGGATAATCCGCCGAAGCCGGAGCCCATGCTCCGGGTGCGCCTCCGCCACCGTTTCTTCCTCGCTCGTGGCTGGTCTCCTCTGCCCGTGAACCGGTCTTTGTGGGCTGGCAGCCGGCAGCCCGTGGTCGCGCACAGACGTTGGACTGATGGAGAGTAGTCTAAGCAAGAAACGCAGGCGACGCAACTTATGTTACGTACGGGAGGGACGGCGCCGGAGGAATGGACGCGCGGCGTAGGCTGGAGGTGGGCGGGCTGAGGAAGGCGCGGACGCTAGCCGGCGCGACTCCGTCGCCGCGGCATCTCGCAGTCGCCGCAGCCGAGGCGGATCATGCGGATCGCTTCTTCTTCGTCGACCTCGCAGTCGACGCAGCCGTCGCGGACCAGGGGGATGACAACCATTGAGGGAAGCGGCATGCCCTTCCCCGAGACCTCTTTGACGCCGGCGACTCCCGCCGCGAGCTCCTTGTCGCAGGCAACGGCGACGATGGCCCGCGGGCGCTTCTCCTCGACATAACGAAGAGCGAGACGTCCGCCGGGCGCTATGCAGACGCCCTTGTAGCCGGCCGTCAATGCCGCCTCGCGCAGGTTGCGGATGGCGCAGGGCAGCTCGCAGTCGTCGGGACACTCCATGCCCGAGCGGGTGTGCTTGCCGCGGCAGCCTTCGCTGGGACGGAGGCAGTGCGGCAACAATAGGATTCGCTCCTCGGGCTCCACGTCCGCGAAACTGTGTCGCCTGTCAATCGCCTGCATTCCTTGCCTCCTTCCAGCTCGAGCGGACCATCGAAAGCGCTAGCAGGGGGAAGTACGTGGAGTACAGCCCGTAGCGCAGATAGAAGGCCCGCGGAAAGCCCGTGCCCGTGAAATCGCGCTCCGGCCAGCCGCCATCGACTACCTGGTTGCGCAGAAGATAGTCGACGCCCGCCCGCACGCAGGGCGCGTCGCATTCGCCGGCGGCGGCAAGCCCGAGCAGTGCCCAGGCTGTCTGCGACGCCGTGCTCGGCCCCTTGCCCTTCAGCGACGGGTCGTGGTACGTGGCGCAGGTTTCGCCCCAGCCGCCGTCGTCGTGCTGGAAGCGCGTCAGCCAGCCGGCGGCCCGCCTGATGTGAGCGTGAGCGCCGCTGTCGTCCGCCGCGACGAGGCTGGGGAGGACGAGGCCCGTGCCGTAGATATGGTTCACGCCCCAGCGGCCAAACCACGAGCCGTCCGCCTCCTGGCGTCGCTTCAGATAGTCGACGCCGGCGGAAGCGGCCGGGCCGCGGTCGCCGAGGTCACTGAGCAGGTCGAGGCCGTGGTTCGTGATGTCCGGGCTCGTCGGGTCGAGCGGCGTGATGAAGTCGGCGAAGGGGACGTGTTCGAGGTAGGAGCGGTTGTTGTTGCGGTCGAACGCAGCCCAGCCGCCATCATCGCTCTGCATGCCGACGATCCAGCGTTTTGCCCGCTCGATGGCCGCTTTCTTCGCCGGCTCGGCCTCCTCCGAGAGCTGCACCATGTTCAGAGCCCGCGCCACCAGCGCCGTATCGTCGATGTCCGGGTACCAGCGGTTCTCGAACTCGAACGACCAGCAACCCGCGTCGGACACGCCGTCCTTCAGTCCCTTCACCGCCCAGTCGCCGGGGAGGCGCGTCTCCTTGCCCAGCAGCCATTCCGCCGCCTTGACGAGCGCCGGATGGGAGGCCGGCAACCCCGAGCGTCGGAGCGCAAGGATCGCCCACGCGGTGTCCCAGACCACCGAAACGGAGGGTTGCAGCCGCATGCTGTCGGCGTCCTCCACGACGAAGCGCTCTAGGCCGGCGATGCCGCCCGCTATCGCCGGGTCGTCGTCGCGCCGGCCGAGGCTTTTCAGGGCGAAGATGGCGTAGATCCAGGGCAGCATTATGCCGCCCCAACTGCCGTCGGTGTCCTGGTGGTCGCGCAGCCAGCGCTCGACGCGTCGCAGCGCCAGGCCGCGACCGGGCTTGACCGGCGACCTCTCGTAAAGCGCGAACAGGCGGTCCAGGGCGATGAAGAAGCCGGCCCAGCTCAACCGCCGCGGCGCGCGCCACTGGCGATAGTTGCGCTGCGCCGGCGGCTCGATGTACAGCTCCTCGATGCGCGCTGCCGGCGGGACGGCGTGGATGGGCCGCGTCGCAGACAGAATCGACAGCGCCATGATCGTCGCCCGCGCCCAGCTCGACAGCTCGTAGATGTTGAACGGCGCCCAGCGCGGGAAGAATATGATCTCCGGCGGGATAACCGGCACGCCGCGCCAATCGAATTCGCCGAATAGCGACAGCCAGGCCTTGGTGATGATATTGGCCTTCATCACGCCGCCGTTCGCTAGCACGAAATCGCGCGCCTTGCGCATCAGCTCCTCGTCGGCGCTGAGGCCGGAGAGCTTCAGCGAAAAGTAGACCTGCACCGTCACGCTCAGGTCGCCGGCGCCACCGCGAAACATCGGCCAGGAGCCGTCGGCGTTCTGCTCGCCGAGGACGTAGTTGAGCGCCTTCCGCTTGCGCTCCGGAGCGACGTCCCGGCCGAGCCAGTGCATTAGCGGCAGGTAGCCCGCCGTCACGGACGCGTCGGCCTCCAGTTCGCCGGCCCAGTAGCCGCTGGCGTGCTGCAACGCCAGCAGATACGCCTGCGACGACGCTATAGCGCGGTCGAGGTCGTCGGCCTGGACGCCGTTGCCTTCGATGGCCGGTTGCATGGTCGCGCGCTTCATATCGTCCCTACCCCGCAATCGCCGCGCCCTCACACAGGCGGGCGAGGATGCCGTCCATGGCCAGCGCCAGATTCGACGCCGCGCGCCGCGTCGCTCTGCCGAAGGACAGCAGCCGTATGAGCGACTGCGGACTCGCCAGGCAGTGCAAGGCGATTCCTCCCGGGCACCAGCCTCCGTCCGCGCTAATGAAGCGCTCGATGGGCGGCAGGTGCGCCGTCAGCGGATCGCTTATCGCTCGCACGGAGAGGAAGGGCAGCCCGAGATGCTGCGCTTCCCTGCCGATCCAGTAGCTCTCCATATCGACGACCGATGCTCCCGAACTCACTGCCAGCCCCCGTTTGGCGACGGGACTGGAGACAAACGTCTCGCTGGAGACGGCGACGGCGTTAGTGACGGCGAACGGCTGCGACGCCATCGCCGCGCGAAAGAGCAGGTTCGAATCGCATTCAACCGTCTCTTTCCGTCCGTGGCGGACCGCCGAGCAAACGACGACGTCCCCCGCCGACAGCCCGCCGACGAGCGCCCCCGCGAACCCGAGCGACAGGACGGCCGAAAGCGGGTAGCGGGGCAGGAGGCTCTTCCCGGCCGCTTCCGCTCTGGCCCTCCCCATGCCGAATTGGACCAGAAGAACGTCCCAATCCGCGTAACGTCCGTGCTGGATGCGACATCCTTCTTCTCGCGACGACTCCCTCACGTTGAGGCGCCGGCGCAGATTGGTTACTTCCATCCCTGTCGCCGCGAAGAGGCCGATCATTGGTGGCCTCAAGCGCTGAGCGTCCACTTCGCCATCCGCCAGAGGTCTCGAGGGCTGCCGCCCGCCGCCTCGATGGCGCTGGCCTCGTAGCCGCTGTGTAGCATGCAGTTGGCGCAGCGGGCGTCGTTGCCAGTTCCGTACGCCTCCCAGTCCGTCTCCTCCATCAACTCCCGGAACGTCGAGACGTGGCCGTCGGTGATGAGATAGCAGGGGCGCTTCCAGCCGATGGGATTGCGCGTAGGGTTGCTCCAGGGCGTGCAGTCGAGGGCCCGCCGGCCGGAGAGGAAGTCCCAGTAGACGGGCGTGTTGCAGTAGCGGAAGCGTTTGGCGTGCGGCGCCAGCTTGCGAAAGATGGTGTGCGCTTCGGTGCGGGTCAGGAAGATGTCGTTGTCGACCGCATCGAAGCTGAACGCCGGCGATACCATGACGCCGTCGACGCCGCAGTCGGCCAGCGTTTGGAAGAGTTGCGACACGTCGTCGAGGTCGCTGTTGCTGTAGACGGTGGTATTTGTGCGCACCTGGAAGCCGGCCGCCTTCGCGGCGCGAATGCCGGCTATCGCCTTCTCGAACACGCCGTCGCGACCGGCGTTGCGATCGTGGATCGCCGCCTGCCCGTCGAGATGGACGACGAAGCTTAGATAAGGACCGGGGCGGAACTTGGGCAGCGAGCGCTCCAGCAGCGTCCCGTTGGTGCAGAGGTAGACGAAGCGATGGCGCGCGCCGATGTCGGAGACGATGCCGCCGATGTCGGGATGAATGAGCGGTTCGCCGCCAGTGATGGACACCACGGGTGCGCCCGACTCCATGACGGAGGCGAGGCACTCTTCGCGGGAAAGCGTGAGGTCCACTGAATCGCCGAACTCGCGAATGCGACCGCAGCCGGCGCAACTGAGGTTGCAGCGAAACAGCGGCTCCAGCATGAGGACGTAGGGGAAGCGCCGCCGGCCGCGCAGCTTGTTATTGGCGAGGTATCCGGAAAGGCGCGTCGTTAGCTGCCAGGGAAAGATCATTCCATTCCTCTCCGTTTCAGGCTTGGCGTGCGCTTGAGCGCGTCGATGCTGCCGATTCCGGCGCAGAACATAGCGATGCGCAGTTCCTCGACGACTTCGTCGACGAAGCTGAGCGCGCGTTCCGCCGAAACGTTTGCCGCCTTCAGCAGCGGCGCCGCGATTCCCGCGACGTCGGCGCCCAGCGCCAGCGCCTTCGCCACGTCGATGCCGGTCCTGATGCCGCCGCTGGCTATGAGTGGGAGCTCGGGCGCAACCTGCCGAACGAGTCGAATCGACTCCGCTGTCGGGATGCCCCAGCCTGTGAACGCGCCCGCGACATTCGCCCGCGTCTCGTCCTCCGCCCGCAGCCGCTCGACTTCGCTCCAACAGGTGCCGCCGGCGCCCGCTACGTCGATTCCCGCAACGCCCGCCTCGATGAGCCGACGGGCCACGGCGTCGGAGATGCCCCAGCCAACCTCTTTCACGAAGACCGGCGCTTCCAGGGCCGCGCAGACTGCGGCGATGCGGCTGGTGAGCCCCGCGAAGTCGGTGTCGCCGCCGGACTGCAGCGCCTCCTGCAGCGGGTTCAGGTGGAGCGTCAGGGCGTCGGCCTCGATCATATCCATCGCGGCGCGGCACTCGCGCGGCCCGTAGCCTCGATTCAACTGCACGGCGCCGAGATTGGCGAACAGCAGCACGTCGGGCGCGACGTCGCGGACACGGTAGGTGGCGGCAAGCGCCGGGTCCTCTATGGCGCAGCGCAGCGAGCCGACGCTCATCGCTATCCCCGCTGCCTGCGCCGCCTGCGCCAGGTTCCGGTTGATGCGCGCCGCCTCGTCGACGCCGCCGACCATCGGCGAGATGACGAGCGGCGCCCGCAGCCTGCGGCCTAGGAACGCCGTCGAAACGTCGATGTCGTGCAGGTCGAGCTCGGGGAGCGCCTGGTGCAGGAGATAGTACTCCTCGAAGCCGGTGCTGACGCCCTTGAAGGCGACATCCTCGTTCAGAGCGATCCGCAGGTGCTCTTCTTTGCGCCGGCTGTTCGTGCTGACCTTCTCCGTCTCTATCATAGTCTTTCAGTGCGAGCGGTCTACCAGGAAGTGCGCCAGCTCTTCCAGGTCGTTTCGCGCGGCGGCCCGCAGCGAGAGCGGCGCTATCTCTGCCAGCGCCCGGTCGCGGTAGGTCTCCGCCGCCCGTCGCGTCGCCTCGCGAACGCCGAGCGAGTCCAGCAGGTCGAGGACGGTCGCGACTTGCTCTTCGTCGATTTGCGGCTGCGAGTAGATCCGCCGCAGCTCTTGCGCCGCCGGCGACGAATCCTGGAGGGCGCAGATTACGGGGAACGACTTCTTCTTGCGGCGAATGTCGCTGCCCGCCGGCTTGCCCGTCTCGTCGCCGTCGCCCCAGATGCCGAGCGCGTCGTCGCGGATCTGGAACGCGAGCCCCAGGTTGCGGCCGAAGCGCTGGAAGGCAGCCGTCGCGTCATCCTCGAATGCGACGAGCGCGCCCAGGTCGGCGGCGCAGCCAAGAAGAGCGCCCGTCTTCAGCGAAATCATGTCGAGATAGTCGGGAAGGCCGACGTCCAGCCGCCCCTCAAAGCTGATGTCCAGCCACTGGCCTTCCAGCAGTCGAAGACACGTCTCGTCGACCAGCGCCGCGGCCCGCAAGGCCCTTTCGGGGCTCACGCCGCGTGGTACCAGCTTGCGCAGCGTCAGGCCGGCGAGCTGCCGCATCGCCGAGCCGGCGTTTATCGCCTGCGCCTCGCCCCAGACCGCCCAGACCGTGGGCTGGTGCCGGCGTTCGAGGTCGCGGTCCTGGATGTCGTCGTGAATCAGCGAGTAGTTATGGACGAGATCGACCGCGGCTGCCGCGGGTAACGCCGTGCTGGCATCGCCGCCGAGGGCTTCGCAGGCCAGCAGGCAGAGCGTGGAGCGCAGTCCCTTGCCCGCTGGGCCTTCGATAGGCCGGCCGTCCGCCGTCTGCCAGCCCAGGTGGTAGCGGAGCATGTCGTACAGCGGCGAACAGCAGCCGTCGAAGGCGGCGCGCAACTCCGCGTCGACCTCTTCCCGGTAGCGCCCGAGCACGCTAGGACGCTGCATCAGCCGCTGCATCTGCGCTCCTTATCAGTGGCGAAGGGCGAGTTCCGGGAAGGCTGCGCGCACCCGTCTGACGATCCCCTCCGCATCGAGGTCGAACATCGCGCGGAAGAGCTCCTGTGGCCCATGCTCGATGAAGCGGTCCGGCAGGCCGATGCGCTCCACGCGGACGTTTATCACACCCGCCTGGTCCATCGCCTCCAGTACCGCGCTGCCGAAGCCGCCGGCCAGCGCGTTCTCCTCGATGGTCACGAGCCGGCCGCTGCCAGAGGCGAGAGTAAGTATCGTCTCGTGGTCCAGCGGCCTTATGAAGCGGGCGTTGACGACGGCGCACTCGATGCCGCAGGCCGAAAGCTCTTCCGCCGCCGCCAGGGCCGCCCAGGCCGCCGGCCCAACCGTCGCAATAGTCAGGTCAGCGCCGGAGCGTAGTAGCTCGCTCACGCCGAGCGGCAGGAGCTGAAGCGGGCCGGTCAGCGGCAGGCCCACGCCCTCGCCCCGCGGGTAGCGCACCGCCATCGGTCCACCCAAGCGCGTCGCGGTATAGAGGAGATGCCTTAGCTCCTCCTCGTCCTTGGCCGCAGCGACGGTCATGTTCGGGAGAAGGCGCAGGTAGGAGAGGTCGAAGGCGCCCTGGTGGGTGCGGCCGTCCTCGCCCACTATCCCCGCCCGGTCGATGGCGAAGGTGACGGGCAAGCCCTGGATGCAGACGTCGTGGATTATCTGGTCGAAGGCGCGCTGGAGGAAGGTGGAGTAGATGGCGACGATGGGCCGGAAGCCGCGCGAGGCCAGGCCCGCCGCCATGGTCACGCCGTGCTCCTCGCAGATGCCGACGTCGAAGACCCGCTCCGGGAAGGCGCGCGCCGCCGGGCCCAGTCCCGTCGCCTCGCACATCGCCGCTGTGACGGCGACGATGCGTTCGTCCTGGCGCATCAGTTGCAGCACGGTCTGGCCAAAGACGTCGCTGTAGGAGGGCGCCGGCTTCTGGCCGTTGCCGCCGTGGCCGTTGGGCGAGAGGCCGTGGAAACGCGCGGAGTCCTCCTCCGCCGGCGGGTAGCCCTTCCCCTTCTCGGTCAGGACGTGGACGATCGTCGTCTTTCTCTTGGCGTCGCGGGCGCGGCTGAGCGCCGCCTCCAGGTCGCGGATGCTATGCCCGTCTATCGGCCCGATGTAGTCGAAGCCCAGCTTCTCCCAGAAGGCGCTGGGCACGAGCGCGCCCTTGAGTCTCCCCTTCAGCCAGGTGACTAGCTTCAGGATGGGGCCGCCGCCGGGAAGGCGCGCCAGCGTGCGCTTGGTGTCCGCCTTGACGTGCTCGTAGCGCGGTGCCCGGTTCAGCAGGTTGAGGAACTTGGAGATGGCGCCGATGTTGGGCGAGATCGCCATGCCGTTGTCGTTCAGGACGACGATGACTTTGGTGTCCAGGTGGCTGGCGTGGTTGAGGGCCTCCAGCGCCATGCCGCCGCTAAGGGCGCCGTCGCCGATTACCGCGACGACGTGGTGGCGCTCCCCCGCCAGGTCCCGCGCCAGCGCCATGCCCAAGGCCGCCGATATCGAGGTGCTGGCGTGGCCGGTGCCGAAGGGGTCGTGCGGGCTCTCTGCACGGGAGGTGAAGCCGGAGAGGCCGCCGTACTGACGCAGGGTCGCGAAACGCTCCCGTCGCCCCGTCAGCAGCTTGTGGACGTAGCACTGGTGGCTCACGTCCCAGATGAGCTTGTCTTGCGGCGTCTCGAAGACGCGGTGCAATGCGATGGTGAGCTCCACGACGCCCAGGTTGGAGGCCAGATGACCACCGTTCTCGGAGACGGTGCCGATAAGCAGGTCGCGGACTTCTCGGGCAAGCTCGTCCAGCTCCTGCTGCGACAGCCCCCGCAGCGCCGCCGGCTCATCGATCCGTTCAAGCA
>JBEKKV010000049.1:0-14428 GCA_050010555.1 Dehalococcoidia bacterium | reverse complement strand
ATGACCCCCGCTCTGCAACGGTCTCTGGTGGACCAGAGGGCAATCGGTCTATCGCACTCCGGATCGGGAGGCATGCCTCCCGATCCCCACAAAGAATACAACGACCGTAAAGATACAAGGGTTTCCCTCTGCCGGGGGTTTCAGGGGGTGTCCCCCTGAATTACCTTACTCCCACTCGATGGTTCCCGGCGGCTTCGACGTGATGTCGTACACCACCCGGTTCACCGTCGGCACCTCGTTCACGATTCGAGTGGAAATCCGCGCCAGCAGGTCGTACGGCAGCCGCGCCCAGTCCGCCGTCATCGCGTCCTCCGCCGTTACCAGCCGCAGCGCCACCACGTGCCCGTACGTGCGGAAGTCTCCCATCACGCCCACGCTGCGACTATCCGTCAGCACCGCAAACGCTTGCCACAGGTCGCGATAAAGCCCCGCCTTCTTGATCTCGTTCATCACCACCCAATCGCAGGCCCGCAGCGTCTCCAGCTTCTCCGGCGTCACGTCGCCGATAATGCGAATCGAAAGGCCCGGGCCCGGGAACGGCTGGCGGAACACCATCTCCTCCGGCAGCTCGACCGCCAGCCCCACCTGACGCACCTCGTCTTTGAACAGATGCCGTAGCGGCTCGATGAGTCTTAGCGTCATGTGGCTGGGCAGCCCGCCGACGTTATGATGCGTCTTGATCTTCGCCGCTGCCCCGTCGCCCGTCGGCGAAGTCGCGCTCTCGATGACGTCCGGGTACGTCGTGCCCTGGACCATGAAGTCGACGCGGCCCAGCTTGCCGGCCTCCTCCTCGAACACGCGGATGAACTCCTCGCCGACGCGGTGGCGCTTCGTCTCCGGGTCGACGACGCCGGCCAGGGTCGCGAGAAATCGCTCCGTCGCGTCGACGTCGATAAGGTTCATCTTCAGATTGCGCCGGAACGTGTCCAGCACGCGCTCCGGCTCCTCGCGACGCAGCAGGCCGTTGTTGACGAAGATGCACGTGAGCTGGTCGCCGACCGCCTGGTGCACCAGCGTCGCCGCTACCGCCGAGTCGACGCCGCCGGAGAGCGCGCAGATGACGCGCCCATCGCCGACCTGCTCGCGGATGCGCTCCATGCTCTCCGCCACGAAGTTCGAAGGCGTCCAGTCGCCGCGGCAGCCGCAGATTCGATAGAGGAAGTTGCGGATGATCTGCTTGCCCTGCGGCGTGTGCACCACTTCCGGGTGGAACTGCAACCCAAGCATGCCGTGCTCGTTGCCCATCACGGCCACCGGCGAGTTGTCGGTGTAGGCAAGCGAATGGAAGCCCGATGGCATCTGCGCGATGCGGTCGCCGTGGCTCATCCAGACGGGGATAGCCGGCGGCAGGTCGGCGAACAGCTCCGACGGCTCCGACTGGTGGATGATCGTGTGCCCGTACTCGTGCTTGTCGCTCGGCGTCACGCGCCCGCCGAGCTGGTGCGCCAGCAGTTGCATCCCGTAGCAGATGCCGAGCACGGGAAAGCCCTTCTCGAAGATGAACGGCGGCGCCAGCGGGGCCTTGTCGATGTAGACGCTGGCCGGGCCGCCGGAGAGCACGAACCCCTTCACGTTGAGCCGCGAAATGTCCTGCCACGACGCCGTATGCGGCACGATTTCGCAGTAGACGTTGCACTCGCGGATGCGCCGGGCGATAAGCATGCTGTACTGCGACCCGAAGTCGATGACGATGACCGTCTCTGGGCCGGCGCCGGCTGGCTCTTCGCTGAGGACGGGCTGCTCGCCGCCCTTCTCCCGCGCGATCTCTAGATACGTCGACACCTCGATGTCGTCGCTGGTGGGAACGCGGTAGCTGCTGTCTAATTCGCTCATCTGCCGGGGGAATCTATTCTGATCGCAGCCGAGGCTTTCCAGCCTCGGCCCGTCGGACCAACATCATCGACTTCACCATACCAGCGTGCTATACTGCCGTCAAGAAAGGGAACTCACCCTTTCCTCTTTTCGTCTATGCGCATTTTCAATTGGGGCGACTCCCCCGACGCGGCCTTGACTGCCGCCGTCGACTCTCTCAGGCAGGGAAAGCTGGTGGCATTTCCAACCGACACGCTCTACGGCCTCGGCGTCGACGCGACGAACGACGAAGCCGTGCGCTGGCTATATAAAGCCAAAAGACGCCCGCTCGACGCCCCTCTGCCGATTCTGGTGGATGGCGTCGACCAGGCGAGTGCGCTAACGCAAGAGATGCCGGAATTAGCGCTAAGGTTAGCTTCTTGCTGCTGGCCGGGCCCGCTCACCCTCGTCCTGAAGCGCGGCGCGGCGTTCCACTCCCTCGCCCTCGGCGGCGGCGACACTGTGGCCCTCCGCGCGCCCGATCATGCCGTCCCGCTGGCGCTCATCGGCCTGCTGGAGAGGCCTCTCACCGGCACCAGCGCTAACCGCTCGGGCGACCCTCCGCCGCACACCGCCGACGAAGTCGCGCGTCAGCTCGCCGACGAAGTCGACATAATCATCGACGCCGGCGCCGCGCCCCTCGGCGTAGAATCGACGGTGCTGGACCTGACAGTCGACCCGCCGCGCATCCTGCGCCAAGGCGCCCTGTCGCGTCGCGACCTGGAGGCGGCCGCGGGCGTCAGCTTCGAACCGGGAGGCAACTAGAATGCGCATCGCCATCGGCTGCGACCACCGCGGCTTCCGCTTGAAGGTGGCCCTCATGCAGCACCTCGCCGCCGCTGGCCACGTGGTCGCGGACTTCGGTTGCATGAGCGAGGCCCCCGTCGATTACACGGACGTCGCCATCCCGCTCTCCCACGCCGTCGCCGGCGCTGAAGCCGACCTCGGCATCCTCATCTGCAGCAATGGCGTCGGCATGACGGTTTGCGCCAACAAGGTCCGCGGCATCCGCGCTGGCCTCTGCCACGACACCTTCGCCGCCCGACGCGCCCGCCAGCACACGAACGCCAACGTGCTCTGCCTCGGCGCCTGGTGCATCGGCGAAGGCGTTGCCCGCGACGTGCTCGACGCTTTTCTCGCCGCTGAGTTCGAGGGCGGACGCCACGCCCGCCGCCTGGCGAAGCTCGAGGCGCTGGAGGCGCAGCGCGGCGAAGCCTAGCTCGTTCGAGGAAGGACGCGTCGCTTTCACATGACGGCTACAAATAGGGACGCTTCGCTCCAGCCCCTGCTTGACCGTCTCGCCCCCCGCATCGAGGCCGAGCTCCGACGCATCTTCGAAGGCCGCGACCTGCCGCATTACGATCTCATGCGCTATCACCTCGGCTGGCAGGATGCCTCCGGCGACGGCGCCCTCCGCGGCAAGTTCGTCCGCCCTCTGCTCTGCATCTGCGCCTGCGAGGCCGTCGGCGGCGACGTCGAGACGGCGCTTTCCCTGGCGGCCGCGCTGGAGCTCCTGCACAACTTCAGCCTGATCCACGACGACATCGAAGACCAGAGCCCGCGTCGCCACGGCCGCGACACCCTCTGGCGCGCCTTCGGCGTCCCGCTCGCCGTTAACGCCGGCGACGGCATGTTCGCCCTCGCCCACGTCGCGCTGCACCGCCTGCTGGACGCTAGCGTCGACGCCCCGCGCTTCACCGCGGTCTGCCGCCTCCTCGACTCGGCTTCCCTCCGTCTCTGCGAAGGCCAGCACCTCGACCTCGCGCTCGAAGAGCGCCTCGACGTGACCGCCGCCGACTACCTGACGATGGTCTCCGGCAAGACGGCCGCGCTCATCGCCGCATCGGCGGCAAGCGGCGCCCTCGTCGGCGAAGCCTCGCCGCCCGTAGTCAGCGCCTTCGAGCAGTTCGGCGAGAAGCTTGGCCTCGCTTTCCAGGTCCGCGACGACATCCTCGGCGTCTGGGGCGCCAGCGCCGACACCGGCAAGCCCACCGGCGACGACGTCCGCGCGCGCAAGAAGTCCTTCCCCGCCGTCTACGCGCTGGAAAACGCGCCGCCATCCGACCGTGCCAGCCTGCGCGCCATCTACGCGAAAGAAACGCTGACCGACGACGACATCGTCCAGGCCATCGCCATCCTCGAGCGTTGCGACGCCCGCGCGCGCTCCCAGGAGACCGCCGAACGCTTCGCCGCCGACGCCCTCCGCCTCCTCGACACGCTTGACCTCGTCCCCGCGCGCCGTCGCGACCTCGACCGCCTCGCGCGCTATTTCGTCAACCGCCAGACTTGACTTCCGTGGAACCTGATCCGATGCCGCGTCCTTCAGGGCGCGGTGGTGAAAACTCGAATCTTGCACTCCCGTGCCTCAACCTTTAGGCTGAGGGCAGGCCAGAGGACCCCACCCGCAGCGGCTTGCAGCGGGGCGCCCCAACGGAGGGAACCGATGAACAAGATGACGGTCCGTGACATCGACGTTCAGGGCAAACGCGTCCTCGTTCGCGTCGACTTCAACGTTCCGTTCGACAAGGAAACCGGCCGCATCCTCGACGACAGCCGCCTGCGCGCCGCCCTGCCGACCATCCAGTACCTGCGCGACCACGGCGCCGCCGTCATCCTCTGCTCCCACCTCGGCCGGCCCGACGGCAAGGTCGTCGAAGAGCTGCGCATGTCCCGCGTCGGCATCGGCGACCGCCTCAGCGAGTTGCTGGGCGTGCCCGTCCATACGCTTTACCACGTTATCGGCCCCAAAGCCGTCGAAGTCACGAAGGCGATGAAGCCCGGCGACGTTGTCCTTCTGGAAAACGTCCGCTTCTTCCCCGAAGAAGAGGCAAACGACCCCAAGATGTCCCACGCCCTGGCGGAACTCGCCGACGTCTTCGTCAACGACGCCTTTGGCACGGCTCACCGCGCCCACGCCTCCACCGTCGGCGTCGCCGCCTACCTGCCCGCAGTCGCTGGCCTCCTCATGGAGAAAGAGATCGACTACCTGGAAAAGGCGCTCAACAATCCGTCCCGACCCTTTGCGGCCATCATCGGTGGCGCCAAGATCAGCACCAAGATCGGCGTCCTCCGCAACCTCCTGTCGCGCATCGACTGTCTGCTCATCGGCGGCGGCATGGCCTCGACGCTCCTGAAAGCCAACGGCCTCGAAGTCGGCCAGTCGCTGGTCGAAGACGAGCAGCTCGACACGGCCCGCGACCTGATGAGCCAGGCTGACGACAAGGGCGTGCCGATCTTCCTGCCTGAGGACGTCGTTGTCGCCGACCGCATCGCTGACGACGCCCTCTCCGAGACGGTGTCCGTCGAAGACATCCCCGGCGAATTGCGCATCGTCGACATCGGCCCGGCCACCGTCTCCAGCTTCACCGAAGCCCTCGAAGACTGCATGACGGTCCTCTGGAACGGCCCCGTCGGCGTCGCCGAGTATCCAGCCTTCGCGAAGGGCTCGCTCGCGTTGGCCGAAGCCCTCGCCGGGCTCAAGAACGCCACGACCATCGTCGGCGGTGGCGAGACGGTCGCGCTCATCGACGAAGCTGGTCTCACCGACAAGTTCACTCACGTCTCCACCGGTGGCGGCGCCACGTTGGAGTTCCTGGAAGGGAAGACGCTCCCGGGCGTCGCCGCCCTCATGGACAAGAAATGATCTTGCGATTTGCCTAAACCACGTGTAGCCGAGACTTTCCAGTCTCGGCAGCGAACCGGAGACGCCATGGACCTCGAAGTCATTCGTGAGCTCGTCGTAAAGAACGACACCAAAATCATCCTGCTCGTCATCGATGGCCTCGGCGGTCTGCCCCGTCCCGAAACCGGCCGCTCCGAGCTCGAAGAGGCGAACACCATCCACCTCGACCGCCTCGCTGCTGACGGCCTTTGCGGCCTCACCGTGCCCGTCGGCACCGGCATCACGCCCGGCAGCGGCCCCGGCCACCTGGCGCTCTTCGGCTACGACCCGCTGAAATACAAGGTTGGCCGCGGCGTCCTCGAAGCGCTCGGAATCGATTTCGACCTTCGCCGCGAAGATCTGGCCGCTCGTGGCAACTTCTGCACCCTCGGCTCCGACGGCCGCATCACCGATCGGCGCGCCGGGCGCATCAACACCGAGACCTGCACCGCCCTCTGCGAAGACCTGCGCAACATCTCGCTGCCCGGCGTCGAGGTGTTCGTACTTCCGGTCCGCGAGCACCGCTTCCTTCTCGTCCTGCGCGGCAAAGGCCTGGACGACGGCATCGCTGACACCGATCCGCAGCGCCTCGGCCTGGCGCCCCTTCCGGCGAAAGCGGAGCGCCCCGAAGCGGAGGCGTCAGCCAGGCTTGTGAACGACTTCATCGCTAAGGCCACCAAAGTCCTCGCCGACAAGCATCCTGCCAACGGGCTCCTCCTGCGCGGCTTTTCCAGATGGCCGGACGTTCCGCAAATGGGCGACGTCTTCGGCCTCAACGCTGCTGCCGTCGCCGTCTACCCCATGTACCGCGGCCTCGCCAAGCTCGTCGGCATGACGGTCCTGCCCACCGGCACGGCAATCGAAGACGAAGTCGCCACACTGGAAGAGCACTGGCAGGACTTCGACTTCTTCTTCATCCACTACAAGGCGACCGATTCCCGCGGCGAAGACGGCAACTATGAGGGCAAAGTCGCCGCCCTGGAGGAGGTCGACGGCATCATCCCATCGCTACGCCGTCTGAACCCGGACGTCATGATGGTCGGCGGCGACCACTCGACGCCGTCCCTGCTGGCCGGCCATAGCTGGCATCCCGTGCCCTTTGTCATCGCCGCCCGCTGGTGCCGCCCCGACAGGACCGAAGCGTTCGACGAGAAGACCTGCCGCGCTGGCGGCCTCGGCCTCATGCCCGCAACATCCGTCCTGCCACTGGCTCTCGCTAATGCGCAACGCCTCATGAAATATGGAGCCTGACCGTGAAACGCACTCCCATCATCGCTGGCAACTGGAAGATGCATACCACCGCCGAGAGTGCTCTCGCCCTCGCCACCGCCGTCCGCGACCTCGTGGATCGCACCGGAGGCGTCGAGAAGGTCGTTTGCCCGCCGTTCCCTTTTCTCATGACGGTCGCCGGCGCTCTGAAGGGCAGCAGCGTTAGAGTCGGCGCGCAGAACCTGCACTGGGAGCCGCAGGGCGCCTTCACCGGCGAAGTTAGCCCACCGATGCTCCAGGGTCTCGTCGATTTCGTCATCATCGGCCACTCAGAGCGCCGCGCCTACTTCTGCGACACCGACGAGACGGTGAACAAGAAGGTTAAGGCCGCGCTCGCCGCGAATCTGCGCCCCATCCTCTGCGTCGGCGAAATGGAGCAGCAGCGTGAAGACGGCCAGACCGCCGAAGTCCTCGTCCGTCAGACCCGCGGCGCTCTCGCAGGCGTCGACCTGCCGGCCGGCTTCGCCATCGCCTACGAGCCCGTCTGGGCCATCGGCACCGGCAAGGCGGCCACCGGCGACATGGCGAACGAGGCGATCGCCCTCATCCGCTCCGAAGTCACCGCCCTGTTCGACGTCGCCCGCGGCGACTCCCTGCGCATCCTCTACGGCGGCAGCGTCACCCCCGACAACATCGCCGAGTTCATCGCCCAGCCCGATATCGACGGCGCGCTCGTCGGCGGCGCCTGTCTTAAAGCCGACTCCTTCGCCCGCATCGTCGACGAGTCCGCCCGCATCTCCGCGACCAAGTAGGCGATGGCCGAAACTCCAGCAGACCTTTCGGGCCCCTCAATTAATCCCCGTAGCCGAGGCTTTCCAGCCTCGGCGGCGGATCTGACGCCCGCGGTCGACGCAGCCACCCGACCCGCTCTCATCGCCGTTGTCGGGCCCACCGCGAGCGGCAAGAGCGAGATCGCCCTCCGCCTCGCGCTCGCCTTCGACGGCGAAATCGTCTCCGCCGACTCCCGCCAGGTCTACCGCTTCATGGACGTCGGCACCGCCAAGCCGACGCCGGAGGAGCGCGCCGCCGTTCGCCACTGGCTCATCGACGTAGTCAACCCCGACGCCGAGTTCAGCTTGACCCACTACCTCGATCTGGCGCGTGATGCGCTGGCGGACATCTGGTACCGCCGCCGGACGCCGTTTCTCGTCGGCGGCAGCGGCCAGTACGTTTGGGCCCTCCTCGAAGGCTGGCAGGTGCCTCGCGTCGCCCCCGACGTCGGCTTGCGCCGCTCGTTGGAAGAGCGTGCCGAACGCGAGGGCGCCGACGCCCTCTACCGTGAACTGCTCGCCCTGAATTCGACCGCCGCCGCCCGCGTCGACGCCCGCAACGTCCGCCGCCTCGTCCGCGCCATCGAGCTCCAGCGACGGTCCGCCGGCGTGGCGTCGCGCGAGAAGTTGCAGCCGGAGTTCCAGCCGCTTATCCTTGCCATTGACCGGCCGCGCGCCGAGCTTTATCGGCGCATCGACGAGCGCGTGGACCGCATGCTTGGAGCCGGTCTCGTCGAAGAGGTGCGCTCGCTCCTGGCGCGGGGCTACGACGCTGGCCTGCCGCCCATGTCCGGCATCGGCTACCGACAGGTCGTCCGCTACCTTCAGGGCGAGATGTCGCTCGCGGAGGTCGCGGCGACGATGAAGACGGAGACGCATCGCGTGGCGCGCATGCAGAGCGCTTGGTTCCGCCGCGACGACCCGCGCATCCACTGGCTGGACGCCGCTGCCGACCCGTTCGAACAGGCGTCGGAGCTCGTCAAGGAAAGGCTTGCCCGATGAACACAGAGGTCGAGACGCTGAGCCGCCAGATTCGTTCCCTCCTGGGACACGTCGCCGAGGCCGTGCAAGGGCTGAACGAAGACCAGCTCAACTGGCGACCGCCTATCGCCGGCGCGAACAGCGCCTACGTTATCGCTGTCCACACACTCGGAAACGCCCGTGCCTGGGTGCTGGGCATAGCCTGCGCTCAGGACGTCGAACGCGACCGGCCTGCAGAGTTCCTGGCGTCCGGCCCTGACGCCGCCGCCCTCGTCGACGAAGCGAGGGACCTGTCGCAACAAATAGAGTCCGCCCTTGCGTCGCTCACCCCGTCGGACTTGGACCGACGCCTCGTGCCCTTGCCGAAGTACTGGGGCGAGGGCCAGCCGTACGAGATCTCCGTTCGCGAGGCGCTTTTCCACGTTGTCGAGCACGCGGCCCTTCATCTCGGCCACCTTCAACTCACCCGCGACCTCGCGCTGAGGAGCGCCTGACATGCGCTTCGTCAAGATGCACGGCGCCGGCAACGACTTCGTCCTCGTCGAGGCAAAGGGCGACGAGCGCGACTGGCCGCGACTCGCCGTAGCTATCTGCGACCGTCACTTCGGCGTCGGCGCCGACGGCATCCTGCTTGTCCTGCCATCCGACCGCGCAGCCGTCCGCATGCGCGTCATCAACCCCGACGGCTCGGAGCCCGAGATGTGCGGCAATGGCATCCGCTGCCTGGCGAAGTACGCCGTCGAGCGCGGCCTCGTTGAGCCGAAAGACAACCGCTTCGACGTCGAGACCGCCGCCGGCGTGCTCACCCTCCAGGTCGAGCGCCGGGGGGACGCCGTTGAGCGCGTCCGTGTCGGAATGGGCGTGCCCCGCTTGGCGGCCGAGGAGATACCGGTGCTGGTGAACGCCGACCCGCCGCTCGTCAACATCCCCGTCGAACTTGAGCACGGCGACTCGCGCGGTATCCTGCCCCTGACCGCCGTCTCCATGGGAAACCCCCATGCCGTGCTCTTCCCTGAGCGCCCTATTGCTGGCTTCCCGCTCGCCGAAGTCGGCCCGCGCGTCGTCAATCACCCGCTCTTTCCACGCGGCGTCAACTTTGAGGTCGCGCGCATCGTCGACCGCTCCCACATCGAAGCGCGTGTCTGGGAGCGCGGCGCCGGCCCGACGCTCGCCTGCGGCACCGGCGCCTCCGCCGTGATGGTCGCCGCGCATCTCCAGCGCCTCGTCGACGACGAAGTAGACATAACTCTACCCGGCGGTACGCTCACCCTCCAATGGGACGGCTCCGGCGAAGTCTTCATGACCGGCCCCGCCGTCTCGGTCTTCGAGGGCAACTGGCCGGACGATGGGGACGGCTGATGGACCTGGCGCCTCGCATCGAAAACCTGCCGCCGTACCTCTTCGCCGAGATCTCGCGCAAGATGGCCGCCAAGCGCGCCGCCGGCGCCGACATCATCACCTTCGCCATCGGCGACCCCGACCTGCCGACGCCACCGCACGTCATCGATGCCCTCGTCGACGCCGCGCGCGACCCCGCGAACCACCGCTATCCCGAATCCGAAGGCCTGCCGGAGCTACGATGCGCCATCGCCGGCTGGTACGAGCGTCGCTTCGGCCTTACCTTCGACCCCGACACCGAGGTTCTGCCTCTCATCGGCTCCAAGGACGGCATCGCCCACGTCCCGCTCTGCCTCATCGAGCCCGGCGACGTCGCCCTCGTGCCGGACCCGGGCTATCCCGTCTACTCCGTCGCCACCATGTTCGCCGGCGGCCGCTGCCACTTCCTCCCCCTGCGCGAGGAGAACGACTTCCTGCCCGACTTCAGCGCCGTCCCGCCCGACGTTGCCGTCGCCGCGAAAATGCTCTGGCTGAACTACCCGAACAACCCGACCGCCGCCGTTGCCGGGCCGGATTTCTTCGACGAGGCCGTCGCCTTCGCCCGCAAGCATGACATCGCCGTCTGCCACGACGGCCCCTACAGCGACGTCACCTTCGACGCATACCGACCGGTCAGTTTCCTTCAGTCCGAAGGCGCCCGCGACGTCGGCATCGAGTTCAACTCGCTCTCGAAGACCTACAACATGACCGGCTGGCGCGTCGGCATGGCCGTCGGCAACGCCCGCCTGATCGACGCCCTCCGCCGCGTCAAATCGAACCTCGACTCTGGCATCCCCCAGGCGATTCAGCGCATGGCGATTGCGGCGCTAGAGGGTCCGCAGGACGTGATCGACGAGCACAACGCCGTCTACCAGCGCCGCCGCGACCGCCTCGTCCCGGCGCTGCAATCGATGGGGCTGCGAGTGCGCGTGCCGAAAGCGAGCCTCTACGTCTGGGCGCATGTCCCGTCCGGCTTCACCTCAGCATCGTTCGCCGAGCGCCTGCTGGACGACCTGTCGATAGTCGTCACGCCCGGAACCGGCTACGGCGCAGCCGGCGAAGGCTACGTCCGCCTCTCTCTCACCGTCCCCGACGCCCGCCTCGAAGAAGCCCTCCACCGCCTGGCGAACTGGAACCTCTAATTACCGAAACCTCGCGAAAATACGTTGCTTACGGCCACGCAAGAGCGGAACCCTGATGCTCGACATTCCGCGAAGGCCGGACCGGGAGAGTGCAGGGAGGGCAAAGTCCTTCCTGCCGGGGTTCAACGGGTCCCAATAACACTCCCAGGGCGGGAGGCCGAAGGCCCGCCTCAGGAGGGGTGGGAAGAAAAGCGCCAATATCACCAGCAGCGGCAGCCGCGGGGGATGGGGCACGCGCCGACGCCATAGCAGTGCCCCTTACGTCAAGACGACGGCTTCGGGACCGCCATCGTGCCCGTGCTCCCGCTGGACGGTGCGTATTCAAGCTCAGCCGGGTCACTGCCATCGGCAAGCGGGAAGACAATGAAGGCGCGCACCACCTGACCGGCAGGCACGCTGTCGTAGGAGCTAATCTGCGGCTCCGGGCCCTTGGTTATGGCCGGATCGTGCGAATGACCGTCGCTATCCTTCAGATGGAAGTCCAGGACGTTCAGCGGGTAGTCCTTGTTACCGGTGTTCTTAACGCTGACGTCGACGGCAACGTAGTGGGTGCCCACGGCAGCGGGGAAGGCGTCATCTGTGTAGAGGCTGGCCCCGTTGACCGTTAGGAGAAGGTCGCCAACCTGCGTCTGGTCGGAGACTGCCGGCGGCTCGGTTGAGGCAGCGGCTGGCCCCCCGGTCGGTGCGGCCGTCGCAGGCGCCGCGAGGGTTGCCTGGCCCGCCGTCGACGGTTGTGGCGTCGATCCTGTCTTCTTACTGCCGCTGCACGCGACGAACAGCAGCGCCGCCAATCCCAGGGCCACCCATAATGAAAGAACCTTCATACTGACACCATCCTCTGGTGGAGCGACCTTAGTCTACACTCCCCAAGCGCGGCGAGCGACCCTTGGACGGCCAAGCTGCCATGAATCATCAAAAGGCCAAAACGACGGGCCCCGCCTTTGTCGTGACAGGGCCCGCTTGTTTCATCTGGTGTAGGAAGGGGGCTGCCTTCCCGTCGTCTTGTCAAGAGATATCTGCCTCGGCGGCAGCTACCTCAGCCAGCGCCTCCTCGTGTACCATCCGCTGGCGGCAACAGCGAAGGCTGCCGCTACAATGCCCGCAGCCAGGGCCGCATAAGCCCAAACTGTCCAGCCGGAGTCGCTCGCCGTCGTACCAGACGCGGCGGCCAAAGCGGCAGGCGGGAGCTCAATCATGCCGCCGACGCCCGTGGGCGGATGCGTCGGAGTCGCCGTAGGCGTCGCCGTGTTGGTTGGCGTGGGCGTGGGCGTGAATGTATTAGTGGGCGTTGGCGTGGGCGTCTGCACCTCGGACTCGGAACCAGCATTAGTATGCAAGGTTTGACCCGCCGGACAGTTCGGAGTGGGAGTGCCGCCTGAGCAAGTGTCCTGCCACGTCAGTGTCGCGGTGTCGGTTAGCGGGTTCGGATCGTTCGGATGAACATTGTAGTAGCTAGCAGTGAGGGTGACGGAAGAGCCAAACGGGAGGGTACAGAGCGTCTGGCCAACATTGCAGGTTGCGCCCCCGGCCAATGTGAGAACAGTCGGGGTGGGCAGCAAATTGGTAGAGGTAACGTCACCACTCCCGGCGTGCACGACATCCACCAACGACGTGATGGTCAAGGTGTCATGTGCCTGGTCGACCACATTTAAGGCCTGGAATGTGCAAATGTATGGATCTCCCACAATCGTGGGGCTATTGCACCCCTTGAGGAAGCTGATCCCGTGAAGTATTGTGGGCGTGGGCGTGGCCGTGGGCGTATCCGCGAGTGCCGATGGAGCCCCGGCCAGCATGCCGGCAACCACACCACAACCGACCACCAGCGCAAGCGCCGCGCCGAGCCGGAATCCCGTCAGCCTGCGAACGTGTTTCAAATCGCGATTCCTGATTCTCACTTGCGTCCCCCTCTTCTGCTGCCGCTCGGCCTGGCGCTGGACTCTGAAGTGACCTCTCAACTACTAACGAATCGACATCGGTCCGCGTATCAACCGAGACCGGCGATCTGGTTTCTGAACCAAATCACCTCCAAACGGCGGGGAACCGCTGGGCAAGGATGTGCAACTATGCCACCAGTGAACCGATTATACACTCCGCTGCGCGTTTGTCAAGAGCAATGGTCTCCATTTTTCATCCATATCTCAACGCGGACACTGGCGATAACACTACGGGAGTGGCCCGCCTCTCCCTCACCGTCCCCGGCGCCCGTCTCGAAGAAGCCCTCTCCCGCCTCTCTAATTGGAGCTTGGCCCCTCAATGACCCGAGAAGACCAAGTCAAAATCCTCGCCGGCCCGCACTCGATCTTCTGCTTTCTTGTACGCCTGCAGCACGGCTCTTCTCTTCGGTCCCTCTCGTTCAAAGCCCTCAAGCAGGGTCTGATAACGCGAACCGAGATCGATCACTGAGGCGCTTCGTGTCCGCCACATCTTCTTACAAGCCATCAGGAAGTAGCCGGCCAAATGAGGTAGAGTATTCTCTAGCAGGATCGCAAAGAACATCGTGCGGAACGGATGATATTGCGGCTTGTACTGGAGATAGTACTCACCAGGATGGGCAAGGTCCTCTGCTGAGAAGTACTGCGTGCCCCAAGGGGTGAAGTGAACTGATTCGCTTGCAACGCCGTAGATATCTTGGGAGAGGCTATATTCTCCCCTTCCAGCGACCCTTTGTCGAACCGAGAAATCCTTGAAGTACTTTCTCAGGATCTTAGCTTCCCCATCATTGGCACTCGGTTGGAGAGCGCGGAGCTGCAGCCACTTTGCGGCCGACTCCCTATTCAACGTCAAGTCGACAACAACGTCGTTAGCCATGACAAGCGCTCTTATATTGTTCAGCACATTTCCATAGAATCCCCTCAGAAGCATGAGTCGAGCCGATTCCGCATTCGAGAAGGCAACCGCAGTCACGGCCGAATAGGCCTCTAGATACTCCCTTGGACCCCGACGCTTCCATCGCCGCCGATCCAGCGCAAACGTGTGACAATCGAGGAGAATCTGAAGCCAATTGTCGATCCCCTCTAGGTGCCCGTGCTGTGACAAGAATGCCACGCTTCTAGACTGAATCTCATCCTGCCGGTGCCGGATGGCCCCAAGTCGAATCGCTATGGCTGGTCTCACTAGATGGCCTCGCTTTCCGCGTCAGGTAGTACGATGCGCGCCCATCGTTGCTCATGACCAAAATAGAACACCCGTCCTACGGTGTCAACTCCCACCGCACAAGAAGTGCCCTGGCCCGGTCATCGCACGCAGGTGGACTGCGGAGAGTGCAGAGCAACTGTCTTGATACTCAAGCGGGAATAGCATGAGAAGCCGGAACCTGCTGCCAGGCCGTGCCATCCCGCAGCATGGCATTCAAGATCGTGAGCAGTTTGCGCATGCAA
>JBEKKV010000048.1:0-15732 GCA_050010555.1 Dehalococcoidia bacterium | reverse complement strand
TGGCGGTGATGTACCTGGGGAAGCTGATGGAGATGGCGGACCGCCTGGAGCTGTACGAGAGCCCGCTGCACCCCTACACGAAGGCGCTGCTGTCCGCGGTGCCGATCCCGGACCCGAAGGTCGAAGCGACGCGGGAGCGCATCATCCTCCACGGCGACGTGCCCAGCCCGATGTCGCCGCCGTCCGGCTGCGTCTTCCACACCCGCTGCCCGATCGCCGTCGACGAGTGCCGCGAGCACGTCCCGGAGTGGCGCGCGAAGTCGCCCGGGCACTGGGTGGCTTGCTGGCGCGCCTAGACGCTGCCGCAAGGCCGAATATCGCCCTCGCCCGCCTGATTCGCCTCATCACAGGGCGCCGCCTCGTCCGCCAGTTCCCTGCGCATGAACGTCACGTCGAAGGGCAGGCTCTCGAAGTGACGCGTGCCGGTCGCTTCGAATCCTTGACGTTCATACCACCGCCGCAGCTCGGTCTGCGCGGCAATCGTCCCGATCTCGATGGCCCGCAACCCCATCTCCCGCGCCCGTGCGACGATGTGATTCACCAGCGCCTCGCCGAAGCCGCTGCGACGGAGCGCCGGCAGCACCGCTAGGCGCTCCATGTAGCACACGTCGTCGCTGACGCGTTCCAGCGCGGCGCAGCCCGCCGGTTGGCCCGAGGTCCGCAGCAGGTAGTACTTGACGCCCCTGGCGAAGGCCGTTTGAATCCAATCCGGCTCGCAGTTCGATGGGTGCGTTGGGGAGTTCTCCGGCGTCAGCGCGAAGCGCGTGGCAACGTCGGCAAACGCCCCGCGGATGAGCGAGGCCAGCAGCTCAGCATCGCCCTCCGATGCATCGGTTATCACGTAGTCTGCAGCCATAAAGCGCCTCTCCCTTCTTTCGCCAAATTGAACCGCGGTATTCCCTATGCTACCATCGACCTGCCATGGAGCAGTCCCAGATACGCAACTTCTCCATAATCGCGCACATCGACCACGGCAAGTCCACGCTCGCCGACCGCCTGCTCGAGCTCACCGGCACGATCTCACCGCGCGCCATGCAGGAGCAGGTGCTCGACACGATGGATCTGGAGCGCGAGAAGGGCGTCACCATCAAGGCGAAGGCCGTCCGCATGCAGTACGATGCCGACGACGGCCTCCAGTACGAGCTCAACCTCATCGACACGCCGGGCCACGTCGACTTCACGTACGAGGTCTCCCGCGCGCTGGCCGCCTGCGAGGGCGCGCTGCTCGTCGTCGACGCGGCGCAGGGAATCCAGGCGCAGACGCTCGCTCACACGTACCTGGCCCTCGACCACAACCTCACGGTGGTGCCCGTCATCAACAAGATCGACCTGCCGAACGCGGACCCCGCCGGGGTGGCGCGCGAGCTATCGACGGTCATCGGCTTCGACGAGGACGAGATGCTCTACACGTCGGCCAAGGAAGGCACCGGCGCCCGCGATGTGTTGGAGGCCGTCATCAAGCGCATCCGCGCGCCGCACGGCCGCGTCGACGCCCCCCTGCGCGCGCTCATCTTCGACTCCAAGTACGACCCCTACAAGGGCGTCATCGCCTACGTCCGCATCGTCGACGGTTCGCTGCGCCAGGACCAGCGCCTCTGGCTCGCCGCCGTCCAGCGCCCGCTCGAGCCGCTCGAGGCCGGCGCCTTCCGGCCCGAGATGGCGCCCACCGACAGCCTCACGACCGGCGAGGTCGGCTACGTTGCGACCGGCCTCAAGAACGTCAAGGATTGCCACGTCGGCGACACGATTACGGAAGAAGACCGCCGCGCGGACCCGCTGCCCGGCTATCAGCCCGCCAAGCCGATGGTCTTCGCCGGCCTCTATCCCGCCGCCGCGAACGACTACGGCCTCCTCCGCGACGCCCTCGACAAGCTCAAGCTCAACGACGCCGCCCTTACCTATGAGCCGGAGTCCAGCGGCGCCCTCGGCTTCGGCTTCCGCTGCGGCTTCCTCGGCCTGCTCCACATGGAGATCGTCCAGGAGCGCCTGGAGCGCGAGTATGGTCTGACGCTGCTCATCACCGCGCCCGGCGTCGAGTACGAGGTGACGACGACCAACGGCACGGAGCTCATCGTCGACAATCCCTCCGACCTGCCGGAGCCGACGGAGATCGCGGTCATCCGCGAGCCGTGGATGAACATCTCGATCATCGCGCCCGACCGCTACATCGGCGCCGTCATGGAGCTGGTGACGGGCCGTCGCGGCGAGTTCCGGCGCATGGAGTACCTGGGCCACCGCGAGGAGGCCGCGCAGTCGGCCGCTGCCGAAGGGCGCGTGGTGCTGGAGTACCGCCTACCGCTCTCGGAGATGCTTATCGACTTCTACGACCCGCTGAAGTCGCGCACGCAGGGCTACGCCAGCCTTGACTACTCGTTCTCCCACTACGCGCCGTCGAAGCTGGTGAAGCTGGACATCCTGGTGAACGGCCTGCCCGTCGACGCCCTCTCGCTGATAACGCCGGCGGAGAAAGCGCAGTACAACGGCCGCGCCCTCGTCGAGCGGCTGCGACGCCTCATCCCGCGCCAGATGTTCGACGTGCCGGTGCAGGCGGCCATCGGCGGCCACATCATCGCCCGCGAGACGATCCGCGCGATGCGGAAGAACGTGCTGGCCAAGTGCTACGGCGGCGACGTGACGCGGAAGCGCAAGCTGCTGGAGAAGCAGAAAGCGGGCAAGAAGCGGATGCGGATGGTGGGACAGGTGGAGATACCGCAGGAGGCCTTCATGGCCGTCCTCAAGCTAGAAAAGTAGGTTCGGGGCTCAGCCCAGGTGCCAAGAAACGTAGGGGAGGACTTCAGTCCTCCCGTGCCTCTCTCTGATTAACAACCGTTGCGGGAAGGCTTAAGCCTTCCCCTACACTTTCTCTTCCCTGCCCTTCCGCTGCTCGCCCCCGCGGGAGAATCGCGTCGTTGTCGTCACAGACACAATGTTACTTCCCCCTGGTTAGGGACTTCGCCGATAGAGCCGCTGAACAGCAGGCGCTACACTTGATAACGATTGTGGCGAGGAGAAGCCTTCGATGAAATCCGCGATGGCTGCTCAGAGAATCCCGATTGCGAGCAGGCTGCAGTCGGGATTAGCGATCTTCCGCTCCTACCGGTCCGGCGCTTTCGGCGATGCCCGGTCCGCGCTCGCCTTTCACCGGGAGCTGTGCGACATCGCGACTGCGTATCTTCACAGGCCCGTCAAAGGATCGAGAGTTCTCGACCTCGGCTGCGGCCAGACCGCCACGCAGACAGTGCTTTTCCAGGCGGACGGCGCCGACGTTGTGGGCGTGGACGTTGAAATCCCAACCTATTCGATGGGTCTTGGCACGCTAGTCAGGGTCGCAAAGACTAACGGCATCGAGCGGGCCGCCAAGTCGCTCTTGAGGCACCGGCTGTTCGACGGGCGCTTCTTCCGCGAGCTGTTGGCGCCGTATGGCGGCAAGTTGTCGTTCGACCGCCTCGACGTGCGCATTATGGATGCGACGGAGCTCTCTTTCGCGGACGATTCCTTCGACTTCGTGTTCTCGGCGTGGGTCTTCGAGCACATCGCCGACGTGGCGGCAGCGGTTCGGGAAGTGAACCGCGTGCTGAGGTCCTCCGGCGTCGCCTGGATTAACGCCCACCTCTTCCCGAGCCTTTCCGGCGGCCACAACCTGGCATGGCATCACCCGGACGATTCGCCCTCTCACAAGGTGCCGCCCTGGGACCACCTGCGCGACAACAGGTTCCCAGCAAACGCGTACCTCAACAAGCTGCGCCTGGCCGACTACCGTCGCATCTTCGCCGAGGGCGTCGACGTGATTGACGAAGCGTTGACCTTTCAGGGGATTGGCCTGCTGACGCCGGCCATCGAAGCGGAGCTCGCCGCGAAAGGCTACACACGAGAGGATCTGACCGCGGCCACCGTCCGTTTCCTCTGCAAGAAGCGTAGGGAGCCTGCCCGCCGGTAGGCAGGGGCTTTAGTCCTCCCGCTGTTCGCCTTCCCCCGCTTCCCCACCTCCCCGCTGCTGCCGCTCCGCCTCCTCGACGCGCTCAAGCGCCTGCCGCGCGACCTCTGGCCCTTCGCCGCCGGCGCCCACCTTTTGGAAGATAGTGGTCGCCTGCTGGAGGTGCCCCTTGGCCTGCTCCGTGTCGCCCCGCTGGAGGTAGACGATGCCCAAGTTCTCCAGGGAAGTGGCCTCGCCGAGCTGGCTGCCGACCTCCCTATGAATCGCTAACGCTCGCTGGAACTGTTTCTCTGCCATGTCCAGATCATCTGTCTGGCCTCGGTCGGCGTAGACGAGGCCCAGGTTCCCGAGCTGGTTCGCCTCGCCCAGGCGGTTGCCGATCCCCCTGAGTATCTCCAATGCCCTCCCGAAGTACTCCTCCGCCCTTGCCAATTCGCCGCGCCTCCGGTAGACGAGGCCCAGGTTGCTCAACTGGCGCGCCTCGCCGAGGCGGTCACCGATCTCCTTGTGTATTAGGGCCCTCATGTGGTCTTCCTCCGCCCTGTCGAGGTCGCCACCTTCTTCATAGACGAGGCCCAGGTTGCCAAGCACTGTAGCCTCGCCCAGGCGATTCCCTATCCCCCTGAGTATCTCTACCGCTTTCCTGAAGTATTCCTCCGCCCGTGCCAACTCGCCGCGCCTCCGGCAGACGAGGCCTAGGTTGCTCAATTCGCGTGCCTCGCCGAGGCGATCACCGATTTCGGTGTGAATATCTAGGGCCCGCTTGAGGTAATCCTCCGCCCTCTCCAGCTCGCCGCGCTGGTGGTAGACGAGGCCCAGGTTGCTCAGTTGACGCGCCTCGCCTAGACGGTCGCCCATCTCCCTATGAATATTCAGGGCTCGCTGGTGATATTCCTCGGCCTTGCGCAACTCGCTGCGGCCGACATGGACCAACCCCAGGCCAGCGAGGCCTTGGGCCTCGCCCAGGCGGTTGCCGATTTGGCGGTCTATCCGCAAGGCGTGCATGTGGTGCTCCTGCGACTTCTCCAGCTCGCCGCGGTCCCCATAGATGACGCCCAAGGTGCCGAGCGCGACGGCGCGCGCCGCGGCTGCGTCCTTGGCATCGGGAATGCTGTCGGCGAGGCGCAGCGTCACCTCGCAGTCAGCCTGAGCATTGTCGTAGCAGCTAACAGACAGATAGCTATTGCCACGTAGGATATGGAGAGCGGCGCGCTGGGAGTCGTTCTCGGCCAAGGCCAGCGCCCTCGTGAAGCGGTCGATGGCCTCCTTGTGCTTTTCGGCGCTCTGCGCCTTGTACCCCTCAAGCTGGAGGACACGGGCTTCTTGGTATGCGGCCCTAAGCGTCTTATTGAGCGCCTCTGGCAGGCCGTCAACGTACGTGGGCGGTTGCGTGACCTTGCCCTCCAAGTCCTTGATCTGCTGCGACAGGGCATCGGTGTCGGCCTTGGTGGGGGAACGCAGAACGGTCCAGATTGCCGCTGCGCATGCAAGGACCGCGACAATGGCCAACACCGTCAGCACGACCGGGTGCGTGATGAAACCACCGAGGGATAACATCGACAAATCCTACGCCGTAATCTCCTCGCCGCCGTCTACGCCGATGACGTTCCCCGTCATCCAGTACAGCCGCTCGTCACACAGCGCCGCAATCGCTTTAGCCACGTCCTCCACCGTCGTCGCCCGGCCGCTCGGGTTCTGCGCCGCCGACCGCTCGTACAGCGCCAGCGCGCCCGCTATCTTCCGCATCGCCGGCGTGTCCGTGATGCCTGCGCGAATGGAGTTGACGGCGATGCCTGACGGCCCCAGCTCGACAGCAAGCTGCCGCACGTGCGACTCCAGCGCCGCCTTCGCCGCCGATACCGGCCCGTAGTTCTGGATCACCCGCGTCGAGCCGGAGCTGGTCATCGCAAACACGCGGCTCCCCCGGCGCATCAGCTTCAGAGCCATCAGGTCCTGCACCCAGTACACCAGGCTGTTCGCCATCACGTCGAGCGTCATCTCCATCTGGCGCTGGCTCACCCGCTGCTTCGGCCCTTCGGCGATGTACGGTACCAGCGTCCCGAACGCCAGCGAGTGCATGAACACGCGCACGTACGCGTCGGGCCGGCTGCGCAGCGTCTCCTGGATCGACGACAGCACGGCGGCGCGCTTGTCGGCGTCGGCGGCGTTCGTGTTGAAGAAGACCGCCCGCCGTCCCAGCGACTCGACCTCCGCGACGACACGCTGCGCGTTTGGCAGCGTCGAGCGCAGGTCCAGGTGGACGCCGAAGACGTTCATGCCGCTGCGCGCCAGCTCGACAGCCGTCGCCGCGCCGAAGCCGCTGGAGGCGCCGAGGATGAGCGCCCACTCCTGACTTTCCTTAGTCAAAGCAATGCCTCCTTGTTGCTGAGATGGCGGTCGTCTGTCTATCGGCAGACGGGGTGAGGAGCGTCCGAATAACCACCGTAGCCGAGGCTTTCCAGCCTCGGCGGCGGACCTACGGCCAGGCTAGAAAGCCTGACCTACGCATCTGTTTCAGCATTCTATCAACTCAAATCCAGCGACTTGAGGTACTCTCGTAGATGCGGGCCCAGGTCCGGACGCCGCAGCATCAGCTCCAGCGACGCCTGCAGCAGCCCAAGCGGCCGGCCGGTGTCGTAGCGCTTGCCCTGGAAGCGATAGGCGAAGATAGGATGCGTCTTCAGCAGCAGCGCCAGGCCGTCGGTGATCTGGATCTCGCCGCCGATGCCCGGCTTCGTCTCGTGCAGCGCGGCGAAGACGTCCGGCGTGAGCACGTAGCGCCCCACGACGCCCAGGTCCGACGGCGCATCTTCCGGCTTCGGCTTCTCGACCAGCGCCTTGACGCGAAAGACGTCGTCCTCCAGCGGCTCCACCGCCATCGAGCCGTAGTGGCTTATCTCCTCGTGCGGCACCTGCTCGACGGCCAGCACGCAGCCGTCATGCCGATCGTAGACGTCGATGAGCTGTCGCGTGGCCGGCGGCTCGGCGACGATGATGTCGTCGGGAAAGTACAGCACGAACGGCTCGTCGCCAATGATCGACTCGGCCGCCAGCACGGCGTGCCCGATGCCCTTTTGCTCCTTCTGGCGCACGAAGACCATCTCCACCATCTCCGCGATTCCCCGTAGCTCGTCCCGTCGCGCTAGGTCGCCCTTCTCTTCGAGGGCGCGCTCCAGCGCCGGCGCGTAGTCGAAGTAGTTCTCGACGGCGCGTTTGCCCCCGGAGGTGACCAGAATGATCTGCTCGATGCCGGAAGCGACCGCCTCTTCGACGACGTAGTGGATGACCGGCTTGTCGACGAGAGGCAGCATCTCTTTCGGGCTCGCCTTGGTGACGGGGAGCATGCGGGTGCCGTAGCCGGCGGCGAGGATAAGACCTTTGCGAACGCGCATCCTTGTCTCCGTTCGTTCGAAGGTGGAGAGTTTCTGCAAGCGATTCTACGACGCGTCGCGCTGCGCAGGCAAGGCGACGTCTAGGCGCGTCGTCGACGCGGAGGGGGTATGGCTACTCTAAGCCGTAAGGAGGAGCAATCCAGCTTCGGTGATGCGTCCGGTTTGCCAGGGCTGCCGCCCTCTGGTATAGTGCTTACTTAGTCCCGCTTTTCCCAACGAGGGAAACGCTTCAGGCTTTGGAAAGCCTCGCAACGGTGGGCGCCATCGAGTCCTCAGGGGTTGACTTTAGACAATAACCCCATGGTAGGATGTCGCGGTCGTGCTAGACGGGGAGCTAGCGGTGCCCTGAACCCGCAATCCGCTATAGCGGGGTTGAATTCCCGTTCGAGGTCTTAGGCACCGGGGAACTGGTGCCGTCGCGCGGCGTAGAAGGCCTGGTCCTACGCGGCGAAACCCTATGAACCCCGTCAGATCCGGAAGGAAGCAGCGGTAAGTAGTGGTCTTCGGGTGCCGTAGGGCAACCGGGCCTGAGCAAGCGGACGGCGTTAAGCCCGCGGGCCGGGTCGACAACGGGTGCACGACCGTAATTAATCCCTTGCCGCTCCGCGGTAGTAAAGAGAGAGCTTTTGCCCGCTCGACAAAACGGAGCACGAGTCCTAGGAGCGCTGAGGAAGCGGCTGTTTGAGGCCAATTCGGGCCCGCAAACCGGCTTCCCCATCAGCCGCTCTGGCCTCGCCTTCCTCGTCGCCCTCGCTTTCATCGCCCTCCTCACCTTCGTCATCTTCCCTGCGCGGCGCATAACTGTGGTCGCCGACGGCGTCAGCCGCCTTGTCTACAGTCGAGACCAGTCTGACGCCGCGATACTCCATCGCGCCGACGTCACGCTGGAATCGGGCGACCGCGTGTTGCACGAGACCGATCGTCGCGGCGAGCCGCAGTTGCAGGTCTCGAGAGCCACGCCAATCGTCGCCGAAGTGTCCGGTCGCTTCGTCTACTGGCGCACACAGGCGAAGACGCTGGGCGGCGCCCTCTCCGAAATCGGCGTTACCCTCGACGACGGCGACCAGGTGCTGGTTAACGGCGTCCTCACTTCGCCGCGCGACCCGCTGCTGCCGCTTGCGCCGCGAATGGTTGCCAGCGCTCTCAGCCTCATGCGTCTCCCAACGTTGGTGCCCTCCGACGACCACCCGCTGTCTGTCGCGGTGAAGCGCGCCCTTCCTTTCACCGTGGTGGAGGACGGGCACAGCCTGAGCCTGCGCTCGACCGAGCCGACGCTGGCGCTGGCGCTTGAGGAGAACGACATTGTCCTCGGCCCGGCCGACCTCGTTAGCCCCGATCCCGAAACGCCACTCACCTCCGGCCTCAGCGCCGAAGTCGACCACGCCGCCAGGCTGACGATCATCCTGCCCGAGGGAACCAGCGTCGTCTACAGTCACGAAAAGACGGTAGGCGCCGCGCTGGAAGCCGCCGGCATTGGTCTGACGCCTCTCGACAAGGTATCGCCCGGCCGTGATGAGCCGCTGTCGCGCGATATGCAGGTCGAAGTGGTGCGCGTCACCGTGGGCGACGTGGTGGAACGCGACGACATCCCCTTCCAGACGGTCTTTCGCGGCGATCCTGACCTCGCCTGGGGCGACTCGCGCCGCGTCGAGGGGCAGACGGGCGTCCACGCGTCGGAATACCAGGTCACCTACGAGGACGGTCAGGAGACCGGCCGAGTCCTCGTCCGCGACTGGGTCGAGCAGGAGCCGCAAGACGCCGTCGTCTACTATTCCAGCGCCTCCGATTCCAGCGCCGGCGTCCCCGACGGCACGCAGGTCGTCGAAGTTAAGCACGTCTATGCCACCTGGTACGATCCCGAGTCCGCGGGCAAGCCACGTTCTTCGCCCGGCTACGGCTTCACGAGCACCGGCGTCCAGGTCACGCGGGGCATTGTCGCCGTCGATCCGACGGTGATACCATATGGAACGAAGATGTTCATCCCCGGCTACGGCTTCGCTGTCGCGGCCGACTGCGGCGGCGGCGTCAAAGGGAACATGATCGATCTAGGCTATCCCGATGACTACCCCGTCGATTGGTCTCCTCACTGGGTCGACATCTACATTCTTGGCTAACGAGTCCCAAAACGCCGCGCCGCAATACTGCCGCTGCCCACCGCTCTCGACCGAATAGCGCTCTTCCCCGTGATCTCGTGCTCGCCGGTCTTCCCGCCCGCAAGAGCCTTGGCCAGCACTTCCTGACCGACCGCCGCGTTCTCCGACGCATCGTCAACGCCGCGAAGCTGACTCCCGAAGACACCGTCGTCGAAGTCGGTGCCGGCCTCGGCGTCCTGACGGCGCAGCTTGCGAAACGGGCCGGCAAGGTTGTGGCCGTTGAGGTCGACGAGGCGCTCTGCCGCCACCTGCGCAGTCGCTTCGAAGGCGTTCCGAACCTATCCCTCGTCTGCGCCGACGTCCTCTCGCTGGCGCCGGAAGAGCTGCTGCGTTCCGCCGGCGCCCGTCCACCGTACGTCGTTGCCGGCAACCTGCCGTACAACATCGCCGCCGCCGTGCTGCGCCACTTCCTCGAAGCGTCCTCGCGGCCGCAGCGAATGATCGTCATGCTGCAGAAGGAGGTGGCGGAAAGCATCGTCGCCGGCCCCGGGCGAATGGGCCTGCTGGCGCTCGCGACCCAGCTCTACGCCGTCCCGCGACTCCTCTTCAGCGTGCCGCCGTCCGCCTTCCGTCCGCCGCCTAAAGTCGAATCGGCCGTCCTGCGACTGGACGTGCGCGACGGCCAGGCCGTTCCGCTTGACGACGTCGACGCCTTCTTCCGAATCGTGCGGGCCGGCTTCAGCGCGCCGCGGAAACAGCTACGCAACTCCCTCAGCCACGCCCTCGGCCTCGACCCTGCCGTTGTCGAAGAAACGATGCGCCGCGCCGGCGTCGACCCCACGTTTCGTGCGCAGGCGCTTAGCCTTGAGCAATGGGCGGCGCTCTGCGAATCTCTGCGACGGGAGACCGAATGAAGCTGCGCCTCATCGCCGCCGCGAAGATCAACTGGACACTGGAGGCGCTCGGCCGCCGCGACGACGGCTATCATGAGATCCGCACGATCTTCCAGACGATCGCCGTGCACGACACCATCGTTCTCTCGTCGGCCGACGCGCTCGAGCTGCGACTGACGGGCGCGCCGCCGCCGTGGCACGACTGGTCACCCAAAGACGATCTGGCCTACCGGGCGGCGCAGGCCCTGCGCGACGAAGCGGGCGATCCCTCGCTCGGGGCGCGGATCGAAGTCGAGAAGGTTGTGCCCGCGGCCGCCGGCCTGGGCGGAGGTAGCAGCGACGCCGCCGCCGTGCTGCGCGGCCTGAACCGACTCTGGCGCCTGGACTTCGACGCGACGCGCTTGGTCCACATCGCCGCCTCGCTCGGCAGCGACGTTCCGTTCTTTCTGACGGGCGGCACAGCCGTGGCCGGCGGCCGCGGCGACGAAGTCGCCGGCCTTTCGGACGTTCCGACCATGGCCTTGCTCATCGCCGTCCCGCGCGACCGGCTGTCGCAGAAGACTGCCCTCATGTACGGTCGACTCCGTCCCGAGCACTACACCTCCGGCGCGGGCACCGAGCGCCTGGTCGAGGAGCTGAAATCGGGCACCGTCCTCTCCGACGAGGTCGTCTTTAACGTCTTCAGTGCCGTCCTCTTCGAGTCCATGCCGCTCGCGGCCGTGCTGGCCGACCAGTGCGCGGAGCTGGGCGCCTGCCCGCATCTCGCCGGCAGCGGCCCCGCCCTCTTCTTCCTCTCGCCGCCGCGCGAGGACGTGAAGGAGCGCCTCCTCCGCGCCGGCGCCGAGCTATTCTACACGACGACGCTCACTGCCGCCGAATCGACGGCCTGGGAGGAGCTGTAGCCGCCCATGGCCGAGGTGTTCTCCGGCTTCGTTTGCGGCTTCGCGCTGTCGATCATCGCCACGCCGCCGTTCGCCCTCTGGGTGGTGCGCGCCCGCGACCGGGTGCCCTTCATTCGCAACGCCGTTCCGCCGGGCATGTCCATCACCCTCCTTTCCGTCCCGATATCGTCCTTCTTCTCCCTGCTCTGGACCGGCCTGGGCCTCATATACGGGATGGTGCTCCTCGCCGCCGAGAACTCGCATCCCAATCATGGCCTGGGCAGCCCCAATCTGCTGTACACGTTGTTCATCCTCCTCACCACCGTCATCATCTTTCCCCCGTTCTACGCGCTTATCCCATCGGCGCGCCGGCTGGCCCTCTTCCTCGCCTTTACCTACGTCGCGCTCTTCGGCTGGGCCACGCCATGGCTCGCCCACTACGCCGCAACTCGCGTAAGCTGAAGGTGCGATGCTGACAACAGCCCATTCGAGGCGACGCGCATGACAAGCGTCATCGATATGCACATTCACACCACTCGCGGCGCGAGCGACAGCAGCCTGCGCCCCGTGGAGCTTGCCCGCGCGGCCCGCCGCCTCGGCCTGTCCGCCGTCGTCGTCACCGAGCACGACCGGCTGTGGGACCCGCTGGAGGTCGCCCGCTTCCGCGAGGAGCGCTCTCTACTGCTCATAAACGGCATGGAGGTCTCCACCGACCTCGGCCACGTACTCGTGCTCGGAATCCACGCCTACCTGCCGGCGATGCGCTTCGCTCGGGAGCTGCGACGTATCGTCAGCGACGCCGGCGGCTACATGATCGCCGCGCACCCGTTCCGGCATCAGTTCAACCGCGTCGAGTGGGAGCGGCAGGGGCTGGAGCCGCGCGTCCTCACGCCGGAGGAGGCGTCGCGCCTGCCGCTGCTAAACCTGGTGGACGCCATCGAGGTGCTGAACGGCGGCAATAACCTGGAGGAAAACGTCCTCGCCCTTCAAGTCGCCGACGTCCTCGGGAAGCCGGGCGTCGCCGGCTCGGACGCGCACTCCCACCAGGGCATCGGCATCCACACGACGGTCTTCGAGCGAACGCTGGAATCGGAAGCTGACCTTCTTTGCGAGCTGCACGCCGGCCGCTTCTACCCGGCCAACGGCCTTCTCCAGGGTGACATGCAGCCCTTCACCCTGCCCGCCGACTTCTAGCCCCTACCGCTTCGGCCGTCCCGACCGCTAGAATGAGATGGGTTTTTCCCAAGGACAAGCATGCCCACCTACGTCGCCCTCGACCTGGAGACCACCGGCCTCAGCGCCGACAACTGCGAGATCATTGAAGTCGGCGCGGTCAAGTTCACGCCGGAGGGCGAGATCGCCACCTTCCACACGCCGGTCAAGCCGGTCAGCGCCTTGCCCTACTTTATACAGCGCCTCACCGGCATCCGGCCCGAGGACGTCCGCGACGCCCCGCTCTTCGCCGAGGTCGCCTCCGACTTGGAGGACTTCATCGCCGGCCATGCCGTAGTCGGCCAGAACGTCGCGTTCGACCTCGGCTTTCTCGCCGCGCAGGGCATCCAGCCGCCCGGTGGGTCGTTCGACACGCATGAGCTGGCGACGCTCCTCTTGCCCGGCCTGCCCGAGTACAATCTCCGTTCCCTGGCGCGCCACTTCGGCGTCGAATTCCCGGTCCGCCATCGCGCCCTCGCCGACGCCCAGGCCGCGCGCGCTGTCTTTCTCCGCCTGCGCGAACACCTGTCGGAGCTGCCGGTCGGCACGCTGACCGAGTTGCAAAACATCGCGGTTTCCGTTGACTGGCCGCTGCGCCGCCTCTTCGCCGAGCTGCTGGAGGAGGCGCCGCTGCTCTCGGAGCCCTCCCTGCCGGCGGAAGCGATGCCGCTGCCGGTCGAGCTCGGAACGCCGCTCGTCGCTCGCTCGCCACTCCGGCCGGTGGCCGCCGACGAAGTCGAGTCGATTCTTCGCGCGCCCGAAGCTTCGCCGGACCTTTTCCCGGAGTTCGAAACGCGGGCGGAACAGCTTGCCATGGTGCGCGAGGTGACGGAGGCGCTGAACTCCGGCCAGCCGCTGATCGTCGAAGCAGGGACCGGCACCGGCAAGTCGCTAGCCTATCTGGCGTCGGCCGCGCGATACGCGTTGGAGAACGACGCCCGCGTCATCGTCTCCACCGACACGATCAACCTCCAGGAGCAGCTCATGGGCAAAGACATCCCGCTGCTCCGTCGTCTTCTCCAGTCGTCGCCGGCTGCGAAGGACACCGCTGACCGGCTGCGATTTGCCCAGCTCAAAGGCCGTCGCAACTATCTCTGCATGCTGCGCTTCGCCGCTCTCCGACGATCTTCATCCCTCAGCCAGTCGGAGGCGCGGCTGCTCGCCCGCATCCTCGTCTGGCTGCGACGCACCGAGACCGGCGACCGCGCGGAGCTGAGCCTTTCGCCGCAGGAAGACACCGTCTGGCAAAGCCTCAGCGCCGACAGCGAGTCCTGCGTCTCTTTCGCCTGCCACTACGCGCGCCACGGCGCCTGCTTCCTCCAGCGAGCGAGGCGACGCGCCGAAGGGTCCCACATCGTCGTCGTGAACCACGCGCTGCTGCTGTCCGATATCGCGACCGGCGGCCACGTGCTGCCCGAGTACCGCCATCTCATCGTCGACGAGGCGCACAACCTGGAGGACGAGGCGACGCAGCAGTTCGGCTTCCAGGCCAGCGACGGCGACGTTCGCGCCCTTCTCGACCGCGTCCACCACCGTCTGGCCCGCGGTCGCGCTGGCGGCCTCGTCGAGAGCCTGCGTGCCCAGCACCGCGCCGGCCGAGCCGACGCTGCGGTCGACCTGGACGTGTCAGCCGGCGAGCTCACCTCCGCCGCAGAGGCCGCCCGCCGGGCTTTGCCGGTCCTCTTCGACCTGTTGACGTCCTTCCTCTTCGACCGCGCCGCCGAGCAGGGTGACTTCGGCCCGCGTTTGCTCCTCAGCCGCGCCATGCGTGTGCAGCCCGACTGGTCGAACGTCGAGGTGGCGTGGTCGAACCTTGACGCCTCGCTGGGCGGGCTGGCTGGCCTCCTGGCGCGCCTGAATGAGAGCGTCGCCGCCGATGGCTCCGGCGAGGCTGACGAGCTGTTGACGGAGATTTCCGGCGTCCTGCAGGAGGCGCAGCGATTACGCTTCGGCATCACCTCGGTGCTGGCGCGCGACGACCCGGACACGATCGCCTGGCTGGCCTACGCGCGCCAGAGCGGCAGCGTGACGCTTTGCGCCGCGCCGCTGCAGGTCGCGGAGGCGTTGCGCGCGCGCCTCTTCGCCGATAGGGAGTCGGCGGTGCTCACCGGAGCCACACTCAGCGTCGCCGGCCGCTTCGACTACATCTGCGAAGCGCTCGGTCTGGAGGAGCCGCGCCAGCTCCTGCTCGGCTCGCCCTTCGACTACGCGCGCTCGACCCTCATGCTCATCCCCAGCGACATGCCGGAGCCTAATCACAACGACTATCAGGAGGAGTTCGATCACGCCCTCGTCGACCTCTGCCGCGCCGCCGAAGGGCGCACCCTCGTTCTCTTCACGTCCTACGGCTCGCTCGGCGCGACCTACGGCGCCATCAGGCGACCGCTGGAGCATGAAGGGATTCTTGTGCTGGGCCAGGGGATGGATGGCCCGCCGAAGTCGCTCCTGAACGCCCTGCGCGAGAACCACCGTACCGTGATCCTGGGCACCAGCAGCTTCTGGGAAGGCGTCGACGTTGCCGGCGAGGCGCTATCGTTGCTCGTCATTGCCCGCTTGCCCTTCGCCGTGCCGACAGACCCAGTGTTCGTGGCCCGCTCCGAACTCCACGAAGACCCGTTCAACGAGTACGCTCTCCCGCAGGCTGTCATCCGTTTCAAGCAGGGGTTCGGACGGCTGATCCGTCGCAAGACCGACCGGGGCGTTGTGGTGGTGATGGACCGAAGGCTCCGGAGCAAGGCCTACGGGTCGTCCTTCCTGCGTTCCGTGCCGCCCTGCACCGTCGAAGACCTGCCGCTGCGCGAGCTCGGCCCCGCGACCGCCGCCTGGCTGGCCGGCAAGCGACGGACCTAGGCGGAACCTACTCGCGCATCCGGCCCACCAGCTCGATCTCGTCCTCCCGGTTGCTCGTCACCCCGTCGAGGCGCGCCGCCCGCAGCCTTCGCAACACCGCGCCCAGCTCGCGACCCGCCGGAACGCCGAGGCGTCGCAGCGCGCTCGCGCCGAGGAAGGGCTTAACATAACGCCAGCCGCGCAGAAACAAAAGCGCCCTCTCCGCGACGACTCCTTCGTCGGTGTGCAGCGCTAGCGCCCACACCGACGCGAGGCTGAACGGCTCCAACAGCTCGGTCAGGCGGCTCGGTGGAGCGTCCGGAGCGCCGAGCTCAGCATGCACATCGCCCAGGCGCACGAGGTCGGCCAGAGCGCGCTCGTGTCGACGCGGTAGCGCGAGGCGATGCACCAGCGATTCGACGTCCCGCTCGTCGCAGTGCCGGCAGAGCAGGCACAAGCACACCTCGTCCCAGGGCGCCGGCCGCTCCTCCGCCGCCC
>JBEKKV010000047.1:0-16095 GCA_050010555.1 Dehalococcoidia bacterium | reverse complement strand
CACCGGCCTGCAGCTCTACGACCAGTGGTACGACCTGGAGCCGGCGTCGTCTGACGGCGACATCGATATCAAGGACCTGCAGTTCGTCTTCGGTCGCAACTACAGCACCTGCGACAACCCTATACCTAACGACCAGGCTGTTCCTGTTCCGCCAATAGACCCCTAGGCGAACAGAGGACGCCCGACGTCCAGGTATAGACTGGAACAATGAATTAGCGGTGCCTGCCGAGCTGCCACAATAGGGCCTTTATAGACCGGAGGAGAGGGGGGAGATTATGCCCTCCCTCTCCTTTGCGTTCTGGGCCTTTTCGTTCTAGCAGTTGGAAGATAGGCCATCGGGACGCACACGATCCGGACATCGTGATGCCGTCAGTGGCGAGACCTTGACACCGGCACCGGCAGTGCTATAATCGCCGCATTGGTGGCTCGTTACTGATTACCCTCCTAATTGGCCTCCGCTAACAGGGAGGTTGTGTTATGCGTGTCGTTGCCCCCGTCCCATCGTCAATCCGGCGCGGCACCGATTTGCGTTCATCGGAGGCGACGTGAAGAGCGACTGGAAGTGGGACGAGCTCGACCCCCGCGAGCGGCGAGTCGCTGAGCTTCTGGTGGAAGGGAAATGCAACGCGGCTATCTGTGCAGAGGTCTTCCTATCCAGAGCACGCGTTCAGAACTGCATTAAGAAGATCTTGATCAAGACGGGAGCAGAAAGCACCAGAAGCGCCATCGCTCTGCTCGTTCAGGAAAGAGAGACTCAATCCCTGCTTCGCGTGCTGCAGCAAGCCACGGACGGCGTGGTAATCCTACAAGATCGACTCGTGAAGTTCGCCAATAGGGTCCTGGAGGGGATCCACGGGTATGAACCTAACGAAATGGTGGGGATGCCCTTCGTGGAGCTGATGGCTCCGGGATCCAAGAGCACTACGACCAAGCACTATGAACTGAGAATGCAGGGTGAACCAGCTCCCACAAGCTATGCGATCAGAATCCTCTGCAAGGATGGGCAAGAGAAGGACGCAATGATAGCTAGCGCGGGCCAGATCATGTACCGCGGCAGGCCTGCCATCCTGGGGATTGTAGTCCAGCGCATATGAGAGGAAGAAGTTCGGGCTCCTGCAGACCGCTCCGTTTGTGACTGACAGCCTTCAACGTATGTTTGAGACATTTGTCTCATCGTTCATCTTCAGGCCGGTTGGATCCTTGACATCCTCTGTCCTCGGGGCCTATGTTTGCGTCACGGATTGGCACCTCCGCCCCGAAAACAGGTGCGAGGTACCCACGACAAGCAGTCTGGCAAGGGATGCCGGTTATGTCCTACCACGGGCTATGCTGAGTGCAGCAGGTTGTGTTGAACATAGCCCGCGGTCCGGCATAGTTATCCCCCCGCCTTGACATCTAAGGTTGCCTTTGACCGCGCGTCAGCTTGGCCAGGATGTGGCTTGTGTTGCTCGTGCGGGACAGTTTGAGAGGCGCCGCTGCATGATCGATTTCGATAGTCCCTGTCTGAATCCCCGCTGTAGTCGTCTGAGTCGGACGCTGGTCCGGTAAGTCTTGGTTAGGAGGATCGAGATGAGAACCATGACGCGTTGGAGTGCAATGGCGGTGGCGGTCCTGGTTGTTAGCTTCTTGGCCTTGGGCTCGCTATCTCAGCCCGCCAGCGCGACCCCCACTACGCTGGTTGTGGACGTTGACGGGCATGGAAGCGCCAGCAACTGCAACGCCGGCGACGTTGCCTATACCACCATCCAGGCGGCAATCGACGCGGCCGCTTCGGGCGACATCATTAATGTTTGCCCCGGAACCTACAACCAGGACCAGGCCAACCTCCGCAACCCGGACACGGGCGGGGCGGGCAGCAATAACTTCAACATATTCGTCGGCAAGTCGTTGACCATTCAGGGTGTCAACGCGTCAGGCGTTCCGATCACCGACTATCACAACGTGGCCGCCTTCGTCAGCGCAAAGCGCAGGCTGCCGACCTTCGGGGCATCGACGATCTTCGTCCAGGCCGACGGCGTCACGATCACCGGTCTGGATATTACAGGGGAGCAAGACGACGACTACTGGGACAACAAGACACTCGAGGTGGTGGGCGACGCCTTCACGCTCAAGGACTGCGCCTTGCACGCCCTTGACACCACCTCAAGCCTCTACTTCGACGACCGCCACTTCAATGCGGGGACGATGACATCGCACGTCCAGTCCTATGACATCGAAGGAAACTTAATCGACGGCGGTGACGTTGGCGATCCGGCGCCGAGTGTGACCGGCATCCGAATCTCCAGCGGCCCCGGCTGGAGCGGGAACGTCAGCAACCGCGTGATCAAGGACAACACCTTAGACAACAACTGCGACGCTATCGCTTTCGTCGGGCCCGGCGCCGAAGGTTGGGATGTCTACCCCGTCGGCGCTGCCACGATTACCGGCAACAGCTTCAGTCGATCTGCCAAACGGCACGTGGTCGCCTGGGGTCAGTACCTCGGCGGGCCCGGCTACGCCAACCCCGACTGGCAATCCATTGTCGCGAACAATACCTTTGACGAGGCGGCGGTCACCTGGACGCCCGGAGGCGATGCTCAGCCGTGGACCTCCGGCAGCTTCATCGATGTTCGTGGAATCTACAGCTCCATCCAGCGCTACGCCGTAAACAAGGCCCAGCCCGGCGATACGGTGCAGGTCCTGCCGGGAACCTACAATGAGCAGGTGATCATTAACCAGCCGCTCATCCTCGAAGGCGCCGGAGAAGGCGCGACCGTCATAGCCCCCTCGCCGATAGCAGTCAACACGACGCGGGTGGGCGGCTCAGCAGTAGCGGGCATTATTGTCGTCGACAGCACGACCGGCGTGACGATACGCGACCTCACGGTGGACGGCGCGGGCAACGCTCTGACCGCCTGCGATCCGCCGGCACTGATGGGCGTGTACTGGCGAAACGCCTCGGGGACGATTGAGAACAGCGAGGTCCGGAACATCGAGTGGGGGAGCGGCCTTGAGGGCTGCCAGGGGGCGATTGGCATCTTCGCCGAGGGTGGCGGCGGCGGCGGCGCCAACGTGACTATTAGCGACAACAGTGTGCACGATGTACAGAAGAATGGGATCACCGCCCTTGGTTCCGGCATGACCGCGACCATTTCCGGCAACACCGTTGTTGGTTGGGGGCCGACTGACAAGATCGCACAGAACGGTATCCAGCTCAGCGACGGCGCCGGCGGGAGCATCACGGACAACGACGTGAGTCTCTACGACTACACACCCAGCACCTGGGCCGCCGCGGGCATTCTTGTGACCCAGGCGGCAGACGGCGTGGTCGTTACCGGCAATAACGTCCACGACAGCATGGAGGGCCTCTTCATCGTGAACTACTCGACGCCCACGATGAAGAACATGGTGATATCCGGGAACACGGTGACGAATTCCAGCGACACCGGCGTCTATTTGCTTCTGGTGGACAGCTCCGAGGTCTCGGACAACGCGATCGCGGGCCCCTATGTCGGCCTCTGGCTCGCCGACTCCAGTGACATTTCCACGGACGACAACAACATCAGTGACAACGATTACGGGGTCGTCGTGGACGGCGACTCGCACAACGACACCTTCACCAGCAACGACATCGTCGACAACGCGGCCGAGGGCGTCATCGTGATGCCCTACAATGTCGAGCCTAGCGGCCTCGTGTTCCGCTGCAACTCGATCACCGGAAACGGTACGTACGGAATCGACAACATGACCGGCAATGTTGTCGACGCAATCAACAACTGGTGGGGCGACGCGCCCGGCGGCCCTGCCAACGACGGCGAGTCGTGCAACACCGCCACCGGAAGCGGCGACAAGATAAGTTGCAACGTGCTGTTCGAATGGTGGCTCACGGGACCGGATGAGTGCACGGGCGGGGTTGTCAATACGCCTACGCCGACGCCAACTGAGACGTTGGTACCGACCGCGACCTACACGCCGACGCCAACTGAGACGTTGGTACCGACCGCGACCTACACGCCGACGCCAACTGAGACGCTGGTACCAACCGAGACCTACACGCCCGCACCAACTGAGACGCTGGTACCAACCGCGACCTACACACCCACACCAACTGAGACGCTCATACCAACCGAGACCTTCACGCCAGTTTCGACTGAGGCGTCAGGACCGACCGAGACGTTCACGCCCACGCCAACCAGCACGCATACGCCTACGCCGAGCAACACACCGACACCGACCCAGACAGTCACGCCGACGGTGTGTCCGGGTGATAGCGACTGCGATGGCGTTCCAGACCGGTTCGACAACTGCCCAACCGTCTACAACCCGGACCAGCTCAACACCGACGCTAAGCCATACAACATTAGTCCGGCCTCTCCTGGCATCGACGTGAGCGTCCCCAATTCCGACCGGCTCGGCGACGCCTGTGACTCGGACATCGACAACGACTACATGCTGAACACGGGCACGAACCCGACGCTGGGGATACCGGGAGAAGACGTGGGCTGCGGCTCCGGACCGACGAACCCGAAGCTGGCGGACACGGACGGCGACACGGTGCTGGACGGCTACGAATGCCTGGTAGGGAGCGACCCCAACAACCCGCATAGCAAGCCGTCGACTTCGGTGATCGATAGCGACCATGACGGCGTTCCCGACAACATCGAGGTGCTCTTCGGTTCCGACCCGCACAACCCTGACACGGACGGCGATGGTATCCTCGACGGGGTCGAGATCAAAGGCTGGGGCACCTCCCCCATCCTCAAAGACAGTAACTTTAACGGCTGCGACGACAACATCGAGATTGCCGACGTGAACGGCGACTATTGGGTCAATACAACCGACCTGCTCATCGTCGCCAAAGCGGTTGGACACCAATTCCCCTACAACGCCGACTTCGACATGAACAAGGACGGGACTATCAATGTTACCGATCTTCTCATAGTGGCACGGCAGTTAGGGAAGAAGTGTACCCCTCACTAGGGAGTTGCGCCGACCGCTTCCGAACGCTGGCTGCGCGAAGGAGCGGCACGACACAAGAAGTTGGACCGCTTTCGGCGGGACAGGAGATCGCGTGCGGCGATGGCGTAACCTCCGCCAACAGGCGTGGCTCGAGCCGCGAAGCACCCGTCAACTTCCCCCGGTGACTCACACCGGGGGAAGATCGTGTTCGGCGACATCGCCAAGCCGCTCCGCCTCACCCCTGCTGATTCCTTGGGAGGAAGCGGAACGGCTGGACGTGTGGACATGGTGGAGACGGGGGAGAATTGAACTCCCCGTCCAGAAGAAGAACGTCCTGAGTCTCCTACAAGCTTAGCCGGCTATTTGTTGTCGCGAGACGGGCTCCTGCCGACCGGATACCGCCCCACCAGTCGATGAGTCTTTAGCTACCCTTATCGACGTCCGGGCCGCTGCACTCCGGCATTGCGTCGCCGCTTCCCAGCCCACCGGAGCGAGGCCAAGAGCGACGTAGCCACCGTGTTTAGGCGGCTAGGGCAAACTGTCGTTCGCCAGTTGTTTTTTGCCACCTGATTTTCGAGGGTGATGGCACCTCGGCTTGCAACTCAGACCCGTCGTTCCCTGTCGAGCCCTTTCGTCCCCACAGCATTATATCGCTTCCAGAGACCCTTGCCTAGCGCCGGATCGCCCGCTGCATCTGACGCTCCGCCTCCCGCTTCGCGATCGCCTCGCGCTTATCGTGGCTCCGACGCCCCCGCGCCAGCGCCAGCTCCAGCTTCGCGCGACCGTTCTTCAAATACATGCGAAGCGGGATCAGCGTCAGCCCCTTCTCCTCCAGCGCCGCGCTCAGCTCCGCCATCTCCGACTTGTGGAGCAGCAGCTTCCGCTTTCGCGTCGGCTCGTGATTGTCGCGGCCCGCCGCCGGGTACTGCGCTATGTGCGCGCTCTGGAGCCACAGCTCCCCGTCCTCCGGCCGCGCGAACGCCTCCCGCAGGCTCACCCGGCCCTCGCGGATCGACTTTATCTCCGTTCCCGTGAGGACAAGACCCGCCTCTACGGTCTCCAGAATGTGGTAATCGTGGAGCGCCTTGCGATTGACGGCGACGACTTTCTCCGCCACGGTTCCCTCCAACGCTTGAGTTCCAGCTACTGCCCTGTGTGGAGGAAGTCGATAGCCCGTTGAAGCTGCGTGTCGCGCCCGGCCGCGACGTCCTGGTCGCTGTTGGTGACCTGGATGTCCGGTGTGATGCCCGTCTTGTCGATGCCGACGTGGTTCGGCGTGAGCCACTTCGCGACGGTGACGAACAGGACGCCCTGATCGTTGCTCAACGGTGGCTCCGAGCGATTCACCGTCCCCTTGCCGAACGTCTTCTGACCGATGATCGTCGCGCGGCCATTGTCGTGCAGCGCCGCCGACAGCACCTCGGAGCCGCTCGCGCTGTACTGGTTGACCAGTATCGCGATGGGGATCGTCGTAGCCGCGCCGCCGCTCGTTGCGCTGTACACCTTCTCGCTCTGATCGCGGTCCACCTCAATCAGGATCGTGCCCTTGTCCAGAAACTCGTCGGCGACCTGCACCACCGTATCCAGAAGCCCGCCGGGATTGCCCCGCAGGTCGAGTATCAGTCCCTTGTAGTCGCCTTTGGCGACCGCGTCGAGCTGCGGCTTGAGCTGTGACTCCGTAAGCGCCGAGAACTCCCGTATCTGGATGTACGCCAGGTCCGTAACGTCGTTGCCGTTCGCGTCCTTGAGAGTGCCGCCCGGCGGCTGATTCGAAACGCTGTCCACCTGTATGGCGTCCCGCGTTATCGTCAGATCGACCACATCGCCGTTGGGGTGCTGCAGCTTCAGTTGCACCTGGCTCCCCTTCGGCCCGCGAATCTTCGTCACAGCCTGATCGATATTCCAGCCGTCCGTCGACTCGCCGTCGACCTCCAGGATGATATCGCCCGCCTGGACGCCCGCCGCTTCCGCCGGCGACCCCTTGATCGGCGACAGGATCACTATCTTCCCATTCTGCTGCGTCACGTTCGCGCCGATGCCTTCGAACACGCCCGAAGGGGTTACGCTCACGGCGTAGGTCGTCGGGTCGACATAATACGTCCCGGTGTCCGCCAGCGACTTCACCATGCCGTTGATCGCGGCCTCCGTCAGCGCCTTGGGATCGATCAACGATTGGTCGACATAATCTCTCTGCAAGTAGCCGTAGATCTCGTATAGCGTGTCGAAATCGGGTGAGCCTGAGCCGGTGCTCGCCTCCGAGCCGTCGCGGTTCCTCTCGAACGTTACCCCCAGCCCGAAGGTGACAGCCGCCAGCATGACCACCAGGGCGCCCGCTACTGCCCATTTAGCCGCTCTCGACATTCTCGTCGCTCCTTAGTGATTGCGCCGGCTGCTGAGCCGCACTGACGCGCTCGAAGGCACGTCTTTCCAATCTCAGTCTCGGCGACTGCGCGAAGTCAGTCTAGCATCAAGCGACCGCGCCCGCAATTTCACGACCTGGCGATTCAGAAGAGAAACGGTTGACATAACTGCATATCGGCCCCGCGACGCCAGCGCCGCGCGTCTTCGAGCCGGCGATCTAACCTGCCCAACGCGCCGGCGGGTTGCGACCCCCGCTGGCCCTCCGGCGCTCGCGAGACGCATACAGCGCTCTATCTGCCTGCGCCAGCAGCTCCTCGCCGGAAGCCGCCTCATCGGGGTAAGTAGCGACGCCCGTGGATACCTCCAGCGCCACGTCGACCAGCAGCCCCGCGCCCCAGTCGCGACGTCTAGAGACGATCTCGCGTATCTTCGTCGCCATCGCCCTGGCAGCCATAGCGTCCGTCTCGGGCAGGATGAGGGCGAACTCGTCGCCGCCGTACCGCGCTGCTATGTCGCTGGTCCGTACATTCTCCGCGAGCAGGCGCCCCAGGAAGCTCAGCAACTCGTCGCCGGCCAGGTGACCGTAGCGGTCGTTCACCTCCTTGAAGCGATTGACGTCCAGCATTATGACGCTCAGATTCCGGCCATAGCGCCGCGCCCGCTCGAACTCGGACCGAAGCTGGTCATGGAAGTAGCGGTGATTGTACAGGCCGGTCAGATTGTCGTGATAGGCCAGGTGGCGAAGACTCTCGCTCAATTGCTCCAGGTGCTCCGAGTATGACCGCTCGAGCTTCACGTTTGCCCGCCCGGCCTGCCTCGCCAGCAGCAACGCGTATACCGCCACGAGACCGACAAGGCCCGTCTCCGAGAGCCCGTACGCCGGCGTCGTCAGCACCCAGCGCCCGACGAGCGACCAAACGAGAAGCGAGCCGAACACAACGACGCCGGCGGCGCGGAAATACCAGCCCGCCCGAGCCGATTCCATGCGCTCCTGTCCGAATTCTGCCTCTTCCGCGCCCTCGGCGGCAGTCACGGACGCGCCTTCCGTCATCTCGCCTCTGCGCTTTTCGGGCAGCGTCGGCCAATGCCAGCGAAATCGACATAACGTGGGATGCGCGCGGTCGCCGTGGTGAATGGCTTAAGTGTCACAAGGCAGCGCCTTCGGTAGCCCGGCTGCCATAGTCCGTCGGGAGGCGGACCTTAGGCCCGTCGCTTTGCGCCCCAGCCTTTCGACCGGTTTGCTCTTATCCAGCACCTGTAGAACGAACGCTCGCTCTCTATGGATTATCGGTCGCCGCTTCCGCCCGCTTGACCGCCTCTCCGGCGATTCAAGCCTACATAACTACCATAGTGCGATCATACGAACAGGATTGACGAAGGGTACTTCTGAGGAGATTGGAGGTGGACCGCTGGTTCGCTGGGTCTAGCGACGCCGCGGCGTGAACGCAAGCTGACCGCGAGCGAGGTTGCGGTCCAGTCGCTCGACGACGCGCAAGTCGCGCCGCCAGTGTCGCGGGCCCAGATGGTGACGCGCCTCTGTCGATGAAGCGAAATGGCTCGGCAGAGTGACCAGAGATGCGGCTACAGCGATGGCTGCCAGCGGCAACACAGCCCAGGGCGCCGCACCGGAGGCCAGCGCCATTATCGCGATCCCCAGGCATGCCGCCGCCGAAAGGACTCCCTGCCAGGCCGGCAGACTCCAGAACGAGACCTCGATCGATACTCGTCTCGTAACCTTCGGCTCCTCCGGCGGCATCTGCGCCGCGGCGGCTCTTTCACAATCGTAGGCGGCCCGCAAATCCGGCGACCCTAGCGCCTCGAACGCGCGGTTGAGCTCCGCGAGACGATGTTCCGCAAAGGCGTCCACGTCCATGGCCGCCTTGTACTTCCGTGCCAGGCACCAGTACGACTGCGCGATCATCGTAGGACCGGCATCTGGGTGAAGCTGCAGCACCTCGTAGTAGTCGCGTTCTTCCATGACTCGCCTCTCCGATTCGTCGTCGAAGCTCGCAGGTACTTACTATAACGCGGCACGCCTGCGAAGGTTTCAGCCACCACCAGACCGGCGATAAAGCAGGGGCACCCAACGACCGCAACAAATCCAAGCGCGACGACGACGCGACACGGGGTAGTGCGTAGTTATGTCAACATTCCCCTAACCGCCTGCTGCACCTCCGAAAGCTCCGGGAAGCGGCCCGTCGCCGCCTTTGAGTACACTACCTTCCCGTTCACCGTCACCTCAAACCGCCCCGCGCCGGACGGCACCAGGCGTAGCGCCTCCACGCGACTCCCAAGTTCTGTCAGCAGCTCAGCCGCCGTCCAGGCGGCTCTCAGCGTATAGTTTCAAGCCACGCAGTACTCGATATCGATGCTCATTTTGTCAGCCATGCTCTTGTCCTCCAGTCGCCGAGTGTGTTAAGAGATTAGCGCGCCCTTCCTTATATGATACGAGGCGCGCTGCGGTTGTCAATTCGCTTGGGTCCGATGAAGCGTCGACTTTGCCTTCTTGCCGTTCTGGTTTGCCTCCTGCCCGCTTCAGCCTGCAGCGGCAGCGAGAAGCCGACCTATCTTGTCATGGGCGACTCCTTTGCCACCGGGCTCGGCGCCTCCAAGTCTAACCTCGGCTATGTGCCGCTTTTTTACTCATTTCTGCATGACACGACCAAGAAGGATATGACGCTTGTCTCCGAGGCGGTTGTGGGCGAGACGACCGCGAGCGCCATTGCCACCGGCCAGCTTGGCAAAGCCCTCGCCGAGCTGCGATTTCGCAATCAGGACACAGACCCGACGAATGACGTGACCGTCATTACCCTCGACCTCGGCATCAACGACGTCGACACCCTTGTGCGTGCCGGCCAGCCCTGCGCCCCGCCGATTGCGCCCAACGACCCGGGCTGCGTTTCCGCCGCGAACGCCACGGTCAACGAGGCGGGGGACAACTTGACCGCCATCCTCCATGCCGTGCGCGTCGCCGCCGGCCCGGACGTCAAGATCTTCGTCCTCAACTGCTTCAATTCCTATTCCGGCACCGGCCTGCCCATCGAAGCGACGCAGGACATGCTCGTGACGCTCCTGAATCAGAAGATCGCCGCCGTCGCCGCTCTCCCCGACGTCGATGCGAAGGTCGCCGACGCCTACGATGCCTTCAAGGGCAAAGGCGACCAGCTCACGGCCGTGAGCGGCCCCTCCAGCGACTTCCATCCTAACGACGCCGGCTACCGCGTCCTCGCCGACCTGCTGATCGCCGCCTACGGCGATCCCTAGCCTCCCAGCCGCTGATTCCGCCGGACGTCCGAACTCCATGAGGAGCGCGATTCCTCCTGTCGACTGCGATGATCGCGTTCAGGTTGCGCTCGTCGCTTCGCTCCTCGCGCCTACGTCCCCCAGCCTAGGGCGCCGTCCAACTTCGGCCCAGGTTGACACATCCTGCCCAACCGACTATCTTTACCCCCGACCAGCCGGATAGGAATGCCAGCGAAAGGTGGGGAGGGCTAGAAGCATGGAGCAGAGCTTCTGGCAGAAGCGGTTGTCTCGACGCCGGCTGCTCGGGGCCACCTCGCTTGCCGTCGCCGGCGGTGGCGCCGCCCTCATCCTGCCCCGACGCTTCCTTGGTCGCTCCTTCCCGGCTCAGGCCCAGACCGGACCCGTAATCGCTGAAGACATTCGTCACGGCGCATCCGAGCTTTCCGCCGGCCAGTTCCAGGGCCTCGAGTGGGATACCGCCGGCGCGCCTCTGCTGCATGCCGCCGGCGCCTACGGTGGCGTCCTTACCTCGACCATCGTCAAGACCAGCTTCCCTGTCACTCATGTCGGCCTTCACTGGCTCGGCGACGGCGTCGGCTGGGACCGGATCGACTTCGACCTGCGCACCTCCAGCGACGGCGACACCTGGTCCTCCTGGCGGCGCCTCCCCATCGAGGCCGAGCCGGAGCAGAACCCGCGCCGCGAACGCTTCGCCACCCTCGTCTGGGCCCCGGGCGCGTCTTATGTCCAGTATCGCGCCACCTTCCCCGCCGACGCCCCTGAGCACCCTGCCCTCCGAAACGTCACCATTACCGCTCTCAGCGCCGCCGCGCCGGCCGTCTTGCAGGCCGCCAAGGCCACCAAAACGCCCACGCCGGGCAAGACCAAGACGCCGGTGCCCGTGACGCCAGCGCCCACGAACAATGCCGCCGCCCTGCCGCCGCCCTTCGCCGCCGGGCAGCTAATAAGTCGCGAAGCCTGGGGCGCGCCCGAAAGCTACCGCTACAACCCGGACGGCAGCGAAATATGGCAGCGCATGTACATCCCGACGAAAAAGATGATCGTCCATCACACCGCCACACTCACCAACGACAACCCTCAGGACCCCAACTACCCCTATCCCTCCTATACCGCCGACCAGGTTCTCCAGGATATCCAGTCCATCTACTACTACCACGCCATCTCCCTCGGCTGGGGCGACATCGGCTACAACGCCCTCATCGACCGCTTTGGCCGTGTCTTCGAGGGCCGCCGCGGTCGCGACAGCAGCCTCAACGGCAGTGGCCGCGAAATCATCAGCCCTGATGTCGTCGGCGGCCACGCCCTCCAGTGGAACGAAGGCGCGCTCGGCGTCTCCTGCTTCGGAAACTACGACGTCAACCAGCTCAGCGCCAACGAGCAGACCAACCTGGTCGGCACCCTCGTTCAGTTCCTGACCTGGGCCTCCCGCCGTCACTACGTCTGGCCGAACGGCGCCGCCGATTTCCTCCAGGTCGACTGGGTCTGGCGTACCGGCATCCCCAATATCTGTGGCCACCGCGACGTCAACCAGACCGCCTGTCCCGGCCAGTACCTCTACGCCTACCTTCCCGGCATCCGACAGAGCGTTGCCCAGGGCGTCGCCAACATCGCCATCATCAAGCCGTCAGCGCAGCTAACAACCTTCCCCGCTTCCAACAACGTCGACGACCCTTCCGTCACCTTCGCCTGGAAATCGCCCGACGGCACCCCCAACTTCGCCTACTATCTTGAAGGCTGGTACCCCAACCTCGACACCGATGTCGAGACCTACTACTCCGGCCTCACCGCTGACAGGCGGCCTGCCTGGTCCAGCTTCGCCGCCGCCACCAGCGCCACCGTCCCCATCCCTCAGGTCGGCCACTATTGCTTCCACGTCCGCGCCCGCGACAGCAAGAGCGACGGCGCCTACGAAGACAACTGGACCTTCATCGCCGGCGGGGCCGCCCCCAGTCCCACGCCCGCCCCCGGCCGCGTCGTCGGTCTGCCCGGCGTAACCCGCAGCAACTAGGCGACGCTCCTCCTTTCGGACACAAGCTCGTAACGTTATGTAAAGTCTCCCCTACCGAGCCCAACGATGCGTCCGAGTCGAAACCGCATGCCTTCCGGTCCGACGCCCCGTCCCGCAGGTTGACCCTTGGCCCCATCGCCCTACAATTGAGCCTGGAAGCCCCATCGCCCAACCGAAGGAGCGCACCCGGCGACGACGACACATACCCCAGATCGGAGACCATCGTGACCACAATCCTCGAGCGCTTTCGCGCCCTCCACCAGCGATCCGCCGCCCTGCACAAGCAGGCCGAGCGCATCTTCCCTAACGGCGTCACCCACGACATCCGCTACTTCTCCCCCTTCCCCATCTACGTCGACCACGCCCTCGGCGCCCGCAAATGGGACGTCGACGGCAACGAAATCATCGATTACGTCATGGGCCACGGCGCCCTCCTCCTCGGCCACGCCCACCCGACGCTCGTCCGCGCCGTCACCCGACAGATCGCCAACGGCACCCACTACGGCGCCTCCAGCGAGCTCGAAATGGAATGGGCCGGCTGGATCCGCAAGCTCGTGCCCTCCGCCCAGCGCGTCCGCTTCCACTCCTCCGGCACCGAAGCGACGATGATGGCCATTCGGCTCGCCCGCGCCCACACCGGACGCAACAAGCTCGTCCGCTTCGCCCTCAACTTCCACGGCTGGAACGACAGCGTCGTCGGCTACGTCGGGCCCGAAGAGACGCTCCCCCACTCGCGCGGCCTGCCTCCAGCCTACCTCGGCGAGCAGATCGTCCTGCCCCAGAACAGCATCTCGGACATCGCCCGCACCCTCGCCGACGAGAAGGACGTCGCCGCCGTCATCATCGAGCCCACCGGCGCCTCCGCCAGCACCGTGCCCATCGACCCGGAGTTCCTCGCCTTCCTTCGCGCCCGCACCGAGCGCTACGGCGTCGTCCTCATCTTCGACGAAGTCGTCACCGGCTTCCGCGTCGCCCCCGGTGGCGCCCAGGAGCGCTTCGGCATCAAGCCTGACCTGACCACCCTCGCGAAGATATGCGCCGGCGGCCTTCCGGGCGCTGCGGTCGCCGGTCGCGCCGACATCCTCGACTGCATCGAGTTCCGCCGCGACCCCGACTACAACGCCCACGAGCGCGTCGCTCACCAGGGCACCTTCAACGCCAACCCGCTTTCCGCTGCCGCCGGCGTCGCCATGCTCGAAGCCATCAGCGACGGCAAGGCCCAGGCCCACGCCGAGGAGATGGCGAAGCGACTCTGCCGCGGCGCCAACCACGTCTTCCGGAAGCTCGGCGTCAAGGGCTGCGCCTACACCGTATCGTCCATGTTCCACATGTCGATAGGCGTCGATTGCCCGGAGCCGGCCGGCGGCTGGGAGTGGGTATGGGAAGGCGGGCCGGGCGCGAATGTCCCTCAGACGCCGCCGCGCGTCATGGCCGCCTTCAAGCAAGCGATGCTGAACAGCGGCGCCGGCGACTTCATGCGGACCGGTGGCCTGACCTCCGCCGTTCACGACGAGAAGGACATCGACCAGACCCTCGCCGCCCTCGAACCCGCCCTACAAGCCCTGAAGGTAGAAGGCGTCATCTAGGCTGCCAATGTCGACGGATACGACCTCGGACTCACTCGAAGCTGCCGATGCGCGAGTGCTGAACCGCATTCGCTTGGAACTCCAAGACGACTTATCCCTTATCGAGATGGGCTTGCTCACCACAATGCATGGTCTGGGCCAGCTTTCGCGGAAAGGCAAGTACAGCAGTGGGCCACAGATTCTCCGCGCAACATTGCTGGTTCGTTGCTTCAACACCGGCAACTGCGCTTACCGCCTACTGCGCATGGGATACTACGTGCAGCCTCTTGTGCTACTTCGCTCCGCTTTCGAAGATTGGATTGCCGAGAACTACGTTCAAGCAAGACCCCACCAGGCAAGCAAATGGATGGATCAAAGCTTGACTCGGCCAAGCAGGGCGAAGCAAGTGGAGGCCGTCACAACAGACAAGAAGGCAAACCTAAAGGGCATCTTGGGGACACTGGATGAGTTTGCCCACCCTGGCAGAATGGGCGTTTGGCAGATCGCAGAAGAGCGTGAAACCGGCCCATACCTACGCCTTGGCGGGCACTACGACGCCGCATGGTTTAGCAGGGTGGCCTACCCATTCCTCTTCCTGCTGTCCCTAAAGGCGACCAGCATAACGAGACTCATGACAGACGTGGCCGTTCAGCCAGAATCAGAATGGATAGGCGAAGCCAACGAGTTTGACGCGCGCGGCACCGCGTGGGTCAAACAGTACAATGACAGTATAGGGGACTGATCTCCTCGCCGCCCTCGAACCCGCCCTCTCAACGCTGAAGTCCGAGGTTCTACTGTAGGATTGCAGCGACAAGCGGCTTAGCCCTTCGCGCCGTGTCGGGAGGCCTTGCCATGCCCGTCTCTGCCGTCGGCTACCAGGCAGGAGCAAGATTTAGCGCGCTGTGCGTCAACCTCGTCTGACTGCTGCCATCGGCGTTCCCGATGTAGATATCGCTGTCGAAGTTGCCTTCCGGCTCGCTCGCGAAGGCGATCTTCACGCCATCGGGCGACCAGGCAGGATAGACGTCGCTTCCTGGGTTGTTGGTGAGGCGGGTCTGGCCGCTGCCGTCGGCGTTCATCACGTAGATGTGCTGGTTGCCATCCCGGTTGCTGGTGAAGGCAATTTTGGAGCCGTCGGGCGACCATGAAGGGAATGAATCCTCCCCGGCGTGGTTGGTGAGATTCGTCTGGCCGCTGCCGTCGGCGTTCATCACGTAAATCTCGTCGTTGAAGAGGTCCCGGCTGGAAGTGAAGGCAATCTTGGAGCCGTCGGGGGACCAGGTGGGCTTCTGATCGGTTGCTAGGTTGTTCGTAAGCCGCGTCTGACCACTGCCGTCGGCGTTCATTACGTAGATCTCGTAGTTGCCATCCCGGGTGCTGGTGAAGGCGATCTTTGAGCCGTCGGGCGACCAGGCCGGCGTAGCATCTTCCGCGGCGTTGTTGGTGAGGCGTGTCTGAGTGCTGCCGTCGGCGTTCATCACGTAGATCTGCATGTGGCCGCTCTGAGTGCTCACGAAGGCGATGTGCTTCCTGTCCGGTGACCAGGATGGCGTGTAATCCTCCGCGGCGTTGTTGGTGAGCCGTGTCTGACCGCTGCCGTCCGCGTTCATTACGTAGATCTGGAAGTTGCCGCTCTGATCGCTCGCGAAGGCGATCTTCGCGGTGCGCCACGTCAGGCAGCCGGACAGAAGTAGAGGTACGACACCGGCAAGAACAACCCCAATGACTAAGCGATAGCGGCGACGGTTCCTTCCGTTGAACACTTCCCACCTCCTCAGGCTGGCATTCTAGGCTTGGCCTTGCCGACCGTCAATCGCCGTTGCTTGGCGGCTCCTCCGGGAGAGTGCAGAGCAACTGTCTTGATACTCAAGCGGGAATAGCATGAGAAGCCGGAACCTGCTGCCAGGCCGTGCCATCCCGCAGCATGGCATTCAAGATCGTGAGCAGTTTGCGCATGCA
>JBEKKV010000046.1:0-16387 GCA_050010555.1 Dehalococcoidia bacterium | reverse complement strand
ACGCAGGAAGGCGTTGACGAGGGTGGCGGAACGCTTGGAGGTCTCTTCGGCGGGACGTCCGAGCATTTGTCGTCGCACGGCGGCGTCGATGACGGGCGGGACGGCGATGCGAAGAAAGACGAAAACGGCGAGGACGACGGCAAGGATAACGACGATCTTCAGCCCGTGGGTGATGAGCCAGTCGCCAACGCGGTCGCCGGTGACGTGGGCAAAGAGGAGGGTGGCAAAGGCGGCGTTCATGCGGCCTATTCTACTCGGCAGCGCGTCGGACGGCTACGTCGACGCGGGGCGGCGGGGACGACGATGATGGGTCGAGGCGCGATGCGGGCGGGCGGGTGGGAACACCGGACGTTTTTTCGCGCGAAGACGTCCCACGCAGCTTGACCGACAGACGCCTGTTACGCGTCGACCTTCTCGAGCGGCGCGAACGATAGCAACAACTTCTTGATGCCGGCCTCGCCCTTGAACGCCACCGTCACCTTCTGGTCCGCGCCTTCGATGTCGCAGCTTATGACGATACCATCCCCGAAGCGCGCGTGCCGCACGTGGTCGCCTGGGGCGAAGGCGGGCTCGAACTGCGGCGCCAGCGGCTCCTCGTCCGACGAAAGCGGTCGATGGAAGGCGCGCAGGTGCGTGCGCTGAGTCATCGCGGTGGGGCGTCCCGCTGGCTCCGCCACGGCCAGTAGCTCCTCCGGTATGTCCTTCAGGAAGCGCGAGGACGGGTTGTGCGTTGCCATGCCCATATGATGGCGTCGAAACACCCGAACGAGGTATAAGCGTTCCTTCGCGCGCGTGATGCCGACGTAGGCCAGCCGGCGCTCCTCCTCCATTTGCGCGGGCTCGTCGAAGGAGCGGATGTGCGGCAGCAAGCCCTCCTCGAGGCCGACGATGAACACGACGGGAAACTCCAGCCCCTTCGCCGCGTGCAGGGTGATAAGCGTGACGGCGTCCACCTTCTCGTCGTACTCGTCGGTGTCGGTCATGAGGGCGGCTTCTTCCAAGAACGTGGGCAGCGCCGCGTCCGGTGCGAGAGCGTCGTACTGGGCGGCGACGGTTTGCAGCTCCTCGACGTTGTCCCAGCGCTCCTCGCCGTCCTCGAACTCCGCCAGCAAGTAGTGGCGGTAGTCGATGCGCTCCAGCAACTGCGCCAGGAGGTCGGAGACGGTGAGCGAAGGAGCCTCCCCGATAAGCTCGTTCAGGATCTCGAGGAACGACAGCAGCGCCTTGACCGTCCGCGCCGCAAAGGCATGCGTGCGCTTGCCTTCGTCGGCCTGCTCCTCCTCGGCGACGAGCTGGAGCGCGGCGTAGGCCGGCACGCTCATCTCCGCCGACCAGCGCGCCAGCTCCTCCAGCGTGCGCTGGCCGATGCCCCGCGCCGGGACGTTGATGACGCGCATCAGGCTCAGACTGTCGAAAGGGTTGTGGATGAGACGCAGGTAGGCGATGATGTCCTTCACCTCGCGGCGCTCGTAGAAACGCGTCCCGCCGACGAGCCGGTAGCGCAGGTTGTCGCGTACGAACACTTCTTCCAGCGGCCGCGACTGCGCGTTGGTGCGATACATTACGGCGATGTCGCCCCAATGGTGGTCACCGGAGCGCACCAGCCGTTGCGCCTCGTCGGCGACGAACTCGGCCTCCTCTTCTTCGTCATAGGCTTCGTAAGCGACGATAGGCGTGCCGGCGCCCTTTTCCGTCCAGAGCTTCTTCTCCTTGCGCTGCTGGTTGACGCTGATGACGGAGTGCGCGGAATCGAGGATGTTCTGCGTCGAGCGGTAGTTCTGCTCCAGGTAGACGACACGGGCGTCCGGGTAGTCGCGCTCGAAGTTCAGGATGTTGCGGAGGTCGGCGGAGCGCCAGGAGTAGATCGACTGGTCGGGGTCGCCGACGACGCAGATGTTGCGGTGGAGGCCGGCAAGCTGACGCGCCAGCACGTACTGCGCGACGTTAGTGTCCTGGAACTCGTCGATGAGGACGTGGAGATAGCGCTCCTGGTACTTGCGCAGCACTTCCTCGTCGTTGCGGAAGAGGAGCGCGGTCTTGAGGAGAAGGTCGTCGAAGTCGAGGGCGTTGTTGTCGGTCAGTGCCTTTTCGTAGCGCTCGTAGGCGCGCGAGACGACCTCCTCGAAGTAGCTGGCGACTGTCTTGGCGTAGCTCTCCGGCGTCGCCAGCTCGCTTTTCGCCTTCGATATGACGGCGAGGACGGCGCGCGGCGGGTAGCGCTTCGGGTCGACGCCCATGTCGGCGAGAACGCGACGCATCAGCGTCATCTGGTCGGCGTCGTCGTAGATGACGAAGCCGCGGGCGATGCCGGCGCGCTCCCCATCGATTCGCAGCATGCGCGAGCAGACAGCGTGGAAGGTACCCAGCGTCAGTGCCCGCGTCCGCTCACCGATAAGGCCGTAGACGCGGTCCCGCATCTCGCGCGCTGCCTTGTTCGTGAAAGTGACGGCGAGTACGCGGTACGGGTCGACGCCCTGTCCGGCGACGAGGTAGGCTATGCGATGGGCGATGACGCGCGTCTTGCCGCTGCCCGGCCCGGCGAGTATGAGGAGCGGGCCTTCGGTGGTCTGCACGGCCTCGCGTTGAGGCGGATTGAGCCCTTCTAGAACATCCATTGGCTTTGCGTCGTCCAGCGGGAAAGGGGTCGTTCGATTGCTTTTCGCGTGGCGGGTCTATTCTATCAGCGGCACCGGCCTCGCTCAACGCTCTGAGCGGCCCCCAGGTCCGTCAATGACAGTAGCGCGGAACGCATGCTATAATCGCGGCGAACGCGGGAGCAGGCGATCAGGTTCGGAGTCATCACCTTAGGAGAGACGTATGGGCGACTGGACAACTTGGGTGAAGCTGCTCATTGCGCTTGCGGCCTCGTACTGGGCGATCCTGTGGCTCAGCGCCGTCATCTGGACGTATCGCGACACGAAGGAGCGAGACGGGGACTCCCTGTCCCAGACTGTCGCGGTCGTGCTGGTGCTCGTGTTCAACCTGCCGGGACTCATCCTCTACCTCATCCTGCGTCCGCACGAAACGCTGGCCGAAGCATACATCCGCAACCTGGAGACGGAGGCGATGCTGCACGAGGTGGACGACCAGCAGCTTTGCTACGCCTGTCAGAAGCATATCCGGCGCGATTTTGCCTTCTGCCCGTACTGTCGCACGCGATTGCTGGAGGAATGCGAGGCCTGCGGCAAGCCGATCAGCCTCAACTGGGCGGTCTGCGCCTACTGCGGCCACGAGCGGGCGATCGGCGCGTCAACCATCGCGAAGAAGCGGAGGGTGGCGAGCGACCCTGGAAGCGCCAAGCCCGTTACCGGCCCTTCGACCCTGCTATCTGTGACGCCGGAAAGCGGCGACGCGGGCTCGTCAGAGGCTTCCGGTTTCTAGCGGTTTTCTACCTCACAGCGCAAGAACCGTCGAAGGCCGGGGCCGAAAAGCCTCGGCCAACGTTGTCATCGTAGGAAGGAGCCTGGACAATCCGTGGCAACCATCACTCTGGCGCTTTCCGAGGCGCCGTACGGTAAGGAACGCTTCTACACAGCCCTGCGCTTCCTGCTGGTGGCGCTGCACGAGGGGCACAAGGCCAACCTCTTCCTGCTCGAAGACGCCGTTTACGCCGGCAAGAAGGGGCAGGCGCCGCCGGAGATGCCTGTCGGCAGCGAGCGAATGCCTAACGGCGAAGCGCTCCTCAGGGCGGCGATCCTCGAAGGGCTGACGGTCCGGGCCTGCCGCGTGTGCTGCTCGGAGCGCGGCGTGAACGAAAGCGAAATGATGGACGGCGTCGAGATCGGCTCGATGCTCGACCTCGTGAACTGGGTCATCGAAAGCGATAAGGCGCTCTTCTGGTAGTCCTGTCTGCTGGGGGGAACCGGCCATGACACTTGAGATACGCCCGGTCCGCGACGAAGAGCTGGCGGACTTCATCTTCGCCAACGCCTACGCCTTCAACCAGGACCGGCGTCCGGATGCGCTGGCTGTGGCGGTGGCCAGGTCGAGGGCGTACGTGCCGCTGGAGTGGTCGCTGGCCGGATTCGCTGAAGGACGGCTGGTGGCGGGAATGCGCATCATGCCGCTGACGATGCGCATCGACGGCGCCCCGCTGGCCATGGCGGCGATAGGCGGCGTAGCCTCCCTGCCGGAGCACCGGCGTCACGGCTACGTGGGCGCGCTACTAAGACGCGCCCTGGCTGACATGCGAGAGCGCGGTCAGACGATCTCGGCGTTGTACACGCCGCACGTGCCGCTCTACCGTCGCTACGGCTGGGAGATAGCGGCGCGGAACCTCCGCCTCACGTTCGCGCCGAAAGAGGTCAAGACGCTCGTCGCTCCTCCAAGCGAGGGCCGCTTTCGCCGGGTGATGGCGGACGAGTGGCAGACGCTGAACGACCTCTACGAAGCCTACAGTGTGGAGCGGAACTGCGTGCTCGTGCGGTCGGAGTCGTGGTGGCGGGACTGGGTGTTCGGACGCGAGCGTGACACGCCGGACGCCGCACTGTGGGAGGACGGCGAAGGCCGGCCGCGCGGCTACGTGCTTTACTACACGCGTCGAGCCGAGCTTCCGGACCGGCCGTGGCCGTCGAGCCGCCTCTGGGTGCGGGAGCTGGCGACGCAGGACGGCAACGCTTATGTGGCGCTGGTGAACTACCTGCTTTCCCACGACATACACGAGAAGATCGAGTGGCTGGCGTCGCCGGATGAGCCGCTGCTCGGCCTGCTGGACGATCCACAGCGCGTGCGCACCGAAGCGTGGTCGGCGCTGATGCTGCGCGTCGTCGACGTGCCGGCGGCTCTGCGGGCGCGAGGCTGCTCGGCTCAGGCGGATGGGCGGCGCTTCGTCCTGGGCGTGCGCGACGCCGTGGCGCCCTGGAACGAAGGGGCCTGGCGCATCGAGGCGCAGGGGGGCCGGCTCGAGGTAGTGGCGGACGGCGGCCCGGCATACCTCGTTGCCGACGCGGCGGTGCTGGCGCCTATCTTCAACGGCCACCTGTCGCCGCGAGAAGCCGCGCGCATCGGCCGGCTGCAGGTCGAGAACGAATCGGCGTTGGAAGCGGCTAGCGCGATCTTCTCGGTCCGTCATTCTCCCTTCTGCTTCGACTGGTTCTAGTTCGCCTCTTCGACCGTCGCACCCCTCGCATGCAGCGCCTGGTTGCCGGTGCTATAATTGAAGCCAAATGATCACGAGTCCTAGCACAAAACGCGAGGCAGAGCTCTGGGAGACAGCGCCCGGCGGCAAGCTGCGCTGCAACGTCTGCCACTGGCGCTGCCTGATCCCGAACGGGGCATTCGGCGTTTGCCGCATGCGCCGCGCCGTCGATGGACGCATGGTACTGTACAACTACCCAGGCGTCGCCTCGGTAAACAACGACCCGGTGGAGAAGAAGCCGCTCTTTCACTTCCATCCCGGCTCGACGTGCCTGTCGCTGGGCTCCTGGGGCTGCAACTTCCACTGCAAGCATTGTCAGAACTGGGAAATATCCTTCGCCTCGCCGGAAGAGGCGCAGCGCCTTTCTCACGACCTCGCGCCCGCCGACGCCGTCACGCTGGCGAAGCGCCTAGGCAGTCAGGGGATCGCCTTCACCTACAACGAGCCCGGCATCTGGCTGGAGTACGCCCTCGACTGCGCGAAGCCAGCGAAGGAAGCAGGCCTATATACCGTCTTCGTGACGAACGGCTTCAGCACGCCGGAGGCGCTCGACCTCATCGGGCCGTATCTCGACGCCTATCGCGTCGACGTGAAGGGTTTCAGCGATGAGTTCTATCGCGACCTCGCGAAGGTCAGCCGCTGGCAGCAGGTCCTCGAGTCGACGAAGTACGCACGGGAGCGCTGGGACATGCACGTCGAAATCGTGACGAACGTCATTCCGACGATGAACGACGACGAGGCCCAGCTCCGCGCAATCGCTCGCTGGATCCGCGAGGAGCTGGGCGAGGCGACACCCTGGCACATCACCGCGTTTCAGCCGCATTACAAGCTGGGGCATCTGCCACCGACGCCCGTCGAGACGCTGGACCGGGCGATGGCTATCGGCCGCGAGGAGGGTCTGCTGTTCGTATACCCGGGCAACGTGTTCGGCCACGCGGGCGAGAGCACGCGCTGCCCGCGCTGCCATCAGGTCGTGGTTAGTCGCGCCGGCTACCAGACGCGAAAGCGCGCTCTAACGGCGGATGGGAATTGCGCCAACTGCGGCGCCGACCTGAACATTCGCACGGCCGCCTACCAGCGACGCCTGCCGGTCTCGGCGGCTTCCTGACGCCATGAACGGGATCATCTACGCCTGCATCGCGCCTCATCCGCCGATCATCGTCCACGAGGTGGGCCACGGCCGCGAGGGCGAGACGCGTCGCACCATCGCCGCGCTGGAGCGAGTCGCCGGCGAGTTGGCCTCGCTGCGACCGGAGACCGTCGTCGTCATAAGCCCTCACGGGCCGGTGCAGCCCGCAGGGGCGGGCATACTGGCGACGGCGGAAGTCAAAGGGGACATGGGGCGTTGGGACGCGCCGCAGCTTCGCTTCGAATTCGAGAACGACCTCGATGTCGTGGCTGCCATCGCGGCGGAGGCCGAGGCGGCGCAGTTGCCGCTGGTGGCGTTGGAGCAGTGGGACGACGGCGCCATCGATGGGCTGGACTGGGGCTGCACGGTCCCGCTGTACCATCTGCGTTCCGGGCTCGAAGGCGCGCGGCTTGTCCCGATAGCGCCATCGTTCGGGACGCTACGCTACCACTTTGAGCTCGGCGAAGCGATCGGACGGGCGCTGGCGCGGCTTCAGAGGCGGGTCGCCGTCATCTGCAGCGCCGACCTGTCGCACGCTTTGCTGCCGGGCGCGCCCAGCCGCTACGATCCGGCGGGTCGCGAGTTCGACACCGCCTATCAGGACGCCATCGCCACGTGGGATGTCGATTGGGTGCTGGAGGCGACGCGCGACTTTCGGGCCCGCGCGGCAGAGGACGCGCTGCCGCAAACCGCGATGCTGATGGGCCTCTTGAGTGGGCATGAGGTGCGCCCGCGCATCCTCTCGTACGAAGGGCCGTTCGGCGTCGGCTACATGGTGGCGGCAATCGACGTCGGCGCTGCGGACGGCGCCGAGAGGAGTCACGTCGAGCCGAGCGCCGAACAAGCGCCGCGGGAGCCGCAGCACCCCTACGTGCAGCTCGCCAAGGAGACCGTCGAGCGGTTCGTCCGATCGGGCCGCTTCCTCTGGCCGCAGGAGCTAGCGCAGGAATTCGAGAAGGAGTTCGAGGCGGAGCAGCAGGCCGGCGTCTTCGTCTCGATCAAGAAGCGCGGCGACCTGCGCGGCTGCATCGGCACCATCGAAGCGACGCAGATAAACCTGAGCATGGAAATCGTGCACAATGCCATCGCCGCCTGCAGTCGTGACCCGCGTTTTCTCCCGATAATGGACGACGAGTTGTGTCACCTGTCCTACAGCGTCGACGTGCTAACGGAGCCTGAGCCTATCGACGACGAGGAGGAGCTGGACCCGAGCCGGTATGGCGTCATCGTGGAGTGCGGGGCGCGTCGCGGACTGCTGCTGCCCGATCTGGCCGGCGTCGACAGCGTGGAGGAGCAGGTGCGGATTGCGCGCGCGAAGGCGGGCATCGGTGACGACGAAACCGTGCGGCTGTATCGCTTCGAGGTGCAGCGCTTCACCTAGCTTCCATCTGCCCTACCTCTCAAGCCCCACGTATAATAAAATCACCTGGACTCTGCCAGCGAGGTCGGAATGCCGGAGAAGATCTTCATCGGCGTGGCGTGGCCGTATGCCAACGGCTCCCTTCACCTCGGCCAGATAGCGGGCGCATACCTGCCGCCGGACATTTTCGCGCGCTATCACCGGCTGAAAGGGAACACCGTCCTCATGGTGTCGGGCAGCGACCAGCACGGCACGCCGATAACCGTCCGCGCTCAGGAAGAGGGCGTCACCCCGGCAGAGCTGGCGGCGCGATTCCACCAGGAGTTCCTTGAATCGTGGCGGGCGCTTGGCATCGGCTTCGACCTGTACACGACGACGGGCACGCCGAACCACGCCGCTGTCACGCAGGACATGTTCTTGCGCCTGCACGAGAAGGGCGACATCTACCTCGACAGGATGCGGCTGCCGTACTGCACAGTAGAGCAGAAGTTCCTTCTGGACCGCTACGTCGAAGGGACCTGCCCGATCTGCGGCTACGCATCGGCGCGCGGCGACCAGTGCGACAACTGCGGCAACCCGCTGGACCCGGAGGAGCTGATCGACGCCCGCTGCAAGTTCGACGGCTCGACGCCGGAGGTGCGGGAGTCGGAGCACTTCTTCCTTCGCCTGAGCGCCTACAACGAGCCGCTGAAGGCCTGGCTGTCGAAGGACAAAGAGCACTGGCGGAAGAACGTTCTCAACTTTTCGCTGGGGGCGCTGGAGCAGGGGCTACGTGACCGGGCGATCACCCGCGACGTCGAATGGGGAATCCAGATACCGCTGGCGGGCTACGAGCAGAAGCGCATTTACGTCTGGTTCGAGGCCGTCATCGGCTATCTGTCGGCGGCGAAGGAGTGGGCGCAGAGGCGGGGGACGCCGGAGGCATGGCGCGACTTCTGGGAAGACCCGGAATGCAAAGGCTACTACTTCATCGGCAAGGACAACATTTGGTTCCACACGCTGAGTTGGCCGGCAATGCTCATGGCCTACGGTGGCCTGAACCTTCCCTACGACGTTCCGGCGAACCAGTACCTGAACTTCGGCGGCGGCAAGGCGTCGACGAGCCGCGGTACGGCGCCCTTCCTGCCGGCCTACCTCTCGCGCTACGACGCCGACACGCTGCGCTACTACCTGGCGGCGATCATGCCGGAGACGGCGGATAGCGAGTTCAGTGACGCGGACCTGCTGCGTCGCAACAACGACGAGCTAGTAGCGACCTGGGGGAACCTAGCGCATCGCGTGCTCACATTCACGTATCGCCGCTTCGATGGCCGCGTGCCGGCGCCGGGCGAGCTCGACTCGGAAAGCCAGGCGCTCCTGGCGAAGGCGAAGACCGCGCTAATTGAGGTCGGCGAGAACATCGCGCTGTGCCGCTTTCGCGCGGGCCTTTCAGCGGCGATGGGCTTCGCGCAGGAGACGAACCGCTATTTGGACGACAAGGCGCCCTGGAAGACGATCCGCGACAACCCGCAGGCGGCAGCGATGTCGCTTTATACGGCGCTTGGCGCGATAGACGCCCTCAAGGTCGCTCTCTACCCATATCTGCCGTTCACGTGCGAGCGTCTGCACGGCTTCCTCGGCTTCGACGGCGAAGTCGCGTCGGGAGGGTGGCAGACGACGCTGGTGCCGGCCGGCCAGCCGCTGCGGGAGCCGGAAGCGCTGTTCAAGAAGCTGGAGCCGCCGGTCGACGAGGAATGACGCCGCTGTTCGACTCCCATTGCCATCTGCAAATGCCGGCTTTTGCATCGGACCTGCAGGACGTGCTGGAGCGGGCGCGGCAGGAGGGGTGGGAGGCGGGCGTCGTAATCGGGATGGACGTGCCGAGCAGCCGCCAGGCGATCGGCCTTGCCTCACGCCACGAGGGGCTTTACGCTACCGTTGGGATGCATCCGCACGACGCAAGCTGCCTGGACGAGGAGGCGCTAGCGGCGCTGCGGACGCTGACGAAGGAGCCGCGGGTCGTCGCTATCGGCGAGACGGGGCTCGATTTCTATCGCAACCTATCAGCGCCGGTGCTGCAGAGGAAGGCGTTTCAGGAGCAGCTCGCGCTGGCGTCGGAGGTGGAGCTGCCGGTCGTGATTCACGCGCGGCAGGCGCAGGAGGAGACGTTCGCGATCGTGCGGGACTGGGCAGAGGGTCAGCCGGAGGCGAGGAAGCCATTCGGCGTGCTGCACTGCTTCGCTGGCGACTCGGCGCTGGCGCAGGCGTACGTCGAACTGGGCTTCATGATATCGATCGCGGGGAATGTGACGTACCCGAACGCGAAAAAGCTTCAGACGGCCGCAGCGTCGGCGCCGCTTGAGAGCATGCTCATCGAGACCGACTGCCCGTTCCTGGCGCCGCAGAGCCAGCGCGGCAGGCGGTGCGAGCCGGCGCACCTGCGGCAGACGGTCGAGTTCGTCGCCGGACTGCGGGGAAGCAGCGTCGATGAAGTGGCCAGCGCGACTGCGGCGAACGCGCGGCGGCTTTATCGATTGTAAGGTAAAATGAGGGGGCGATGACGCGGACTGCCAGCCTCTATGAACCGGTCCTGACCGAGATGAGCCGGGTCGAGGAGACCCTGTGCTCGCTTGGGAACGTTGACACGCCATGGCTCGCGGAGATGCTGGCGGCGGTCCTCTTCAACGGCGGCAAGCGCATGCGGCCGGCGGTCTGTCTGCTGGCGGGGAAGTTCGGCGACTACGATTCGAGCCTCTCCGTGCCGCTGGCGACGGCGCTGGAGCTTCTCCACACGGCCAGCCTGGTCCACGACGACGTGATCGACGAAGCCGGCATCAGGCGCGGCCGTCCGACGGCGGGCAGGCTGTTCGATAACCACGCGGCGGTCATCCTCGGCGACTATATCTTCGCGCAGGCGGCGGCCCTGGTGGCGCGAACGGGCAATCCGCAGGTCACCCGACTCTTCGCCGAGACGATGGTGATGATGTCGGGCGCGCAGCTCGAAGAGGACCGCGTGGCCTTCGACTACAACCAGACGCTGGACGGCTATCTGCGGCGGATCAGCGGGAAGACGGCGTCGCTGTTCGCGATTGCGGCGCAGGGCGGCGCGCTGGCGAACGGCGTCTCGCTGGAAGACGCGCAGTCGCTGCGGGTTTACGGCGAGAACCTGGGGATGGCGTTCCAGATCGTCGACGACATACTAGACTTCAGCGGCGACGAGGCGGAGATGGGGAAGCCGATCGGAAGCGACCTGTCGCAGGGGACGCTTACGCTGCCGTCGCTACTGCTCATCGAACGGCGCCCGGAGGAGAACCCGGTGAAGACGTTCTTCCAGGACGGCGGCGGCCCGGAGCATCTTAACGAGGCAATCGCGATGGTACGCGACTCCGGCGTCCTCAGGCAGGCGCACGCGCGGGCGAAGGGCTTCGGCGAGGCGGCTCTGTCGGCGCTGGCGAGGCTGCCGTCGACGCCACAGCGGAGGTCGCTGGCGGAGATAGCGGAGTACGTGCTGGAACGGCGAGCGTAGACCTCTTCGGTCGGTTCTTGTCGACGCCGAGGCTGGAAAGCCTCGGCTACGTTATTTCTGGGCGGATACGCTGTTTATCGTTTGCGTTGTTATGTCAGGTCAGGCGAAACTGGCGCCGGGGTACGGCGAAGCGTTTCGATGAAACGCGCGGAACGGACGTCGCGCTCGAGGACGTAGAGAACGTACTCTCGCAGGTGGCGCTCCAACTCCGCCTCCAGTTCGGGAGCAGTCCGGACGCGCATCACCTCCGCGAAGCTCCCCTTTTGCAGAAGACGCATCACTTTCAGCGCGTTCACGGATAGCGGTCGCGACATCGACGCTTTGACGGCGCAGGCGGGGCAGAGGACGCCGCCGGCTTCCGCGCTCCAACCGTTCGTGACGGGCTTCAGCGACGCGCCGCAGAGCACGCATTCCTCCGTCTGCGGCTGATATCCAAGGTGGCCGAGCAGTCGCATCTCGAAGAACCGCACCGTCATGTCCAGGCGCTCTTCCGTCGACAGGCGCCGCAGCGTCTCCAGGAAGAGGCGGAAGACGGGATAGCCCTCCTGGCGTTCCGGCGTGAATCGCTCGACGAGCTCGGCGGCGTAAAGGGCCCGACCGGTGCGCTCCAGGTCCTCGCGCAGGGAGGGGAAGACCTCCAGCGTTTGCGCCTGGGTGACGATGTCCAACTCACGGCCGCGGGCGAGCATGAAGGACGTGTAGGTGAGCGGCTCGACGTGGCCAGCCAGCTTGCTGCGGGGGCGTCGTACGCCCTTGGCGACGGCGTCGAGCTTGCCGAGGTTGGCCGTGAGGATAGTGACGATCTTGTCGGCCTCGCCGAGGCGGCGCTGGCGGAGGACGATGCCGGTGGTCTTGTAGACGCGAGGGACGGGCATTTGAGTTGGAGGCTTGATGAGCGGGAGGACTAAAGTCCTCCCCTACTGAGCTTTAAGCTGAATGATGACGGCGGTCCCGTAGGCCAGAACTTCAGCCAATCCGGCGACTTCCCCCGAGTCGTATCTCATGCCGATGATTGCGTTGGCTCCCAGGGATCCAGCGTGCGCCACCATCTCGTTGAAAGCCTCTTGACGAGATACATCACACATTTGAACCCACGCCTTTATGCGCCCTCCGAATATTCCTCTCAGCCAGGAGAAAAACGTCTGCGCCCAGTTCGTCCTGCGAACGGTAATCCCTCGCACTACGCCAAGGTATTTGGTGATTTGATATCCTTCCACCTCAAAACCCGTCGTTACCGGCATCTCCATCATGCAATGGCCTCCCTTCGCTTCTAGACTTCCTGGCGGCCTTCGAGGGCGCGGGTGAGAGTGACGTCGTCGGCGTACTCAAGGTCGGCGCCGACGGGCAGGCCGCGGGCAAGGCGCGTCACCCTGATGCCGAGCGGCGCGATGAGCCGCGTCAGGTACATGGCGGTCGCTTCGCCCTCGAGGTTCGGGTTCGTCGCCATGATGACTTCGCGCACCTCCGCCGGCGATTTCAGCCGCGCCAGGAGCTCGCGCACCTTCAGCTCGTCGGGGCCGATGCCGTCCATCGGCGAGATGACGCCGTGCAGGACGTGGTAGAGGCCTTTATAGCTTCCCGTGCGCTCGAGGGCCAGGATGTCGAGGGGCTCCTCGACGACGCAGATCTTCGACTGGTCGCGCTGGTCGTCGCGGCAGACGCCGCAGGGGTCGGCGTCGGTGATGTTCTGGCAGATGGAGCAGAGGACGATCTTCTCCTTGACCTCCAGGATCGCCTCGGCAAGGGCCCGCGCCTCATCTGAGGGGGCGCGCAAGAGGTAGTAGGTGAGTCGCTGGGCGCTCTTGGGGCCGATGCCGGGCAGCTTGTTGAAGGCTTCGATCAGGCGGCTTACGGGGAGTGCGGCGGTCGTCTGGGTCATCGAATCCTCGTTATGTTCACTTCTAGCGCATGCCGGGCAGGTTGAGGCCGGAGGTGAGGCCAGCCATGTGCTCGGTCTGGAGCGCCTGCGCTTTCTGAAGGGCCTCATTGAAGGCGGCGATGACCAGGTCTTCCAGCATCTCCACGTCTTCGGGGTCGACGACTTCGGGCGATATCTTGAGGGAGCGGATCTCCAGGCTGCCGGAGACCGTGGCCTTGACGGCGCCGCCGCCGGCGCTGCCTTCGGCCGTGAGGTTGGCAAGCTCTTCCTGGGCCTTCGCCAGGCGCGACTGCATTTGTTGGATCTGGCGCATCATGTCGCGGTTCATCTTCATGGCGTCTCTCCTTCGTCATCGCTGCCGATAACCCGCGCCCCGAGCTCGCGCGCGGCCTGAACGAGATGTCCGCCGCTACCACCGCCTCCGGATCGAGCGGTCGCGGCCTGCGGGTCGTAGACGCATTTCACCTCGTAGACGGCGCCGAGCACCTTCTGGACCGCCTCACGCAACGCCTGCAGGTAGGCGCCGCCCTCCCCGGCGTTCATTTTCTCCGCGAGCGGCCCGTGGCGGAAGCCAAATACGATCGTGTTGTCGTCGACGCCGGTGATGGTGCAACCGCTGTTGAGCAGGGCGCCGGTCTTGAAGTTAATCTTGCGGGCAAGCTGGTAGATGGCCGGCCACTTCTCGCGAAGGGCGGACACTTCCGCGGGCACGGGCACGGCGGGCGGGACGACTTCAACGTCGGGTTCGTCGGAATCGCCGCCGGTCTCGACGGCGGCGGGCGAAGCGGCGGGCGCGGCACGGCGTCGAAGGGGAGCAGTGGGAGCGGGCCGCTCTTCGCGGGCGGACGCCGAAGGGAACGGCGGTCGCGCGGGAGCGGCCTCTCTGCGCTCGAGAGGCGGTGGCGCGGCGGTCCGTCGCGCTTCCGCTGCTTCGCGGGCAAGGACGCACTCGGCCAGCGCCATCTCCAGCGGCAGCGACGACAGTGGATCGGCGCGGACGTCGACCTGGCCGAAGGCGCGGAGGGCGCGCACGATCTCCTCTTTGCCGACGCCATCCAGCACCTTCTTCATCTCCTGCGCCTGCTCTTTCGTCAGGCTGAGGGTGCTTTCGGCGCCGGCGGCCATCATCAGGAGCCGTCGCAGATAGGCGACGACCTCGCGCTGGAACTGGCGCAAGTCGAGGCCGTCGTCGCGGACGGCGGCGATGAGCGCCAGGCCTTCGCCGAGACCGCCGCGCAAGACCAGGCGCGCCAGGTCGGCGCTGCGGGCGTCGCCGCTGAGGCCGAGGCCGCTCTGGACCGTCTCGACGCTGAGCTCGCGGCCGTGGTAGTCGACCGTCTGCTCGAGCAGGTTGATGGCGTCGCGCATGCTGCCGGTGGCGGAGCGCGCTATGAGCTCCAGTGCCCCACGCGGGCAGGCAATCTGCTCCTGGTCGCAAATGTGAGCCAGCCGGTCGATTGCGGCTTCCAGGGGGACGCGGCGAAAGTCGAATCGCTGGCAGCGGGAGCCGATGGTGGCCGGTATCTTGTGCGGCTCGGTCGTCGCCAGGACGAAGATGACGTGCGGCGGCGGCTCTTCGAGCGTCTTGAGGAGGGCGTTGAAGGCGGGCTCCGTGAGCATGTGCGCTTCGTCGATTATGTACACTTTGAAATCGGCACTCCCGGGCGCGAAGCCGACCTTCTCGCGCAGGCTGCGGATCTCGTCGATGCCGCGGTTGCTGGCGGCGTCGAGCTCGACGAGGTCGAGGGCGCGTCCCTCCGAGAAAGCGACGCAGGAGTCGCACTTGTTGCAGGGCTCACCTTCCTGCGGGTCGCGGCAGTTGGCGGCTTTGGCGAGAAGGCGGCCGCTGCTTGTCTTGCCAGTGCCGCGCGGGCCGCTGAAGAGATAGGCGTGCGATACCTTGTGCGAGACGACGGCGTTGCGCAGGGTGCGCATTATGGGATCCTGGCCGGCAACCTCGCTGAAGGTCTGGGGACGGTATTTCCGGTAGAGGACTTCAGCAGCCATGCAGAGAGATTATATCACTCCCAGACCGGCCAGCAGAGCCTGCTCGCGCGACCGCATGCGACGCTCCTCCGATTCGACGGCGTGGTCGTAGCCGAGGAGATGCAGCAGGCCATGGACGAGGAGCAGCGTCACTTCGCGCTCCAGGGAATGGCCGGCCTGCTTCGCCTGTCGACGCGCGGTGGGCAGGGAGATGACGACTTCGCCGAGTCGAATGGCCTTGCCGGGAGGGAGAGCGAACTCGTCCTTCCCTTCGGTCAGGGCGAAGGAGAGGACGTCGGTGGGCGCGTCCTCTCCGCAGAACTGACGGTTGAGACGGCGAACGACGGCGTCGCCGGTTACGACGATGCCGACCTCCGCCGGCGCCACATCCTCGGCGGCGAGGACGCGCCCGGCAAAGCCGCGCAGCCGCTCTTCGTCAACGGCACCTCGAAAGCGGCCGTCGACCTTTACGCCGATCTCGTACGTCATGACGCCTCGACGCCATAGTAACACGACGCCGCCAGGTTAGAGCCTTCGTCAGCGTCCGATAAGACCTTCGTTGACACAATGTCGCGACAATCGAGATACTGAAATCGCTTCTCATGCTTATCGATCTCCACTCTCACACGAATCCCATTTCCTGGGACTCCCGCCTCACGCCGGACGAGCTGATCGAGCTATCGAAGGCGGCAGGCTTCGACGGCGTGTGCCTGACCGAGCACGACTATTTCTGGGACGTCGACGAGTGCGCGGCGCTGGCGAAGAAGCACGATTTCGTCGTCCTGCCGGGCATCGAGGTGAACACGGAGAACGGCCATATGCTCGTCTACGGCCTGACGCACTACAGGTTCGGCATGCACCGCATCGGGCAACTGGCGCAGATGGTGAAGGAAGACGGCGGCGTTATGGTGGCGGCGCATCCGTACCGTCGCTACATGCCGTGGTACGAGATGGACGAGTCGGACCTGAAGCGCAGCCTGGAGCAGGCGGCAGCCAATCCGGCCTACAAGCACTGCGTGGCGTTGGAGACACATCACGGTCGGGGGGCGCCGCAGCAGAACGAGTTCTCGGAGCGGTTGCGGCAGATGCTCCGGATGGCGGGGACCGGCGGCAGCGACGCGCATCAGGCGAGTCAGGTCGGACGCTGCGCAACGCGCTTCGAGCGTCAGATATCGTCGCTTGCCGAGCTCATCGCGGAGCTGCGGGCGGGGCGCTTCGAGCCGGTGGACTGCCGCTGAGGCCGATAATGCGCCTGGCTATCCCGTCCGTTGTAGGGTAGCAGCTAGAATGTCCCCCTTTGTGTTGCAGGTAGAATGTCCTCTAACACTTGCTCTACCGTCAGGGGCGCATCGCGCAATCGGCCTCTGTCCTCATGCGGCAATTCCGCAACT
>JBEKKV010000045.1:0-16567 GCA_050010555.1 Dehalococcoidia bacterium | reverse complement strand
AGCACCTGGAACGGCGACGGCTACTTCAAGGTCGGCTACGGCGAGTGCGCCATCGAGACCTACGCCTACTACGTCGACGTCCCCGCTTCACCGGGCGTCACGCCCTCACCTACGGCCTCAGCCACTCCGACGCGCACCCCCAGCCCAACGCCAACTTCGACCAGACCTCCTACCTCCACCGCCACTCACAGCGCGTCTCCAACCAGCACGCCAACCCCATCAATGGGGTGCAAAGGACCAAGGCCCACTGGACCTAACCTGCCGAGCCAGATCGCGAGCAATCCAGCGAACAACGCGCAAGGGACACCATGTGCCGATAGCCCCCCAACCACATATCACGGTTGCACCGATCACACCGACACCGACGGCGACGGCATCCCCGATTGCGTCAAACACCTTTACGGCCTGTGCGTCTACCCGGGCGATCCGGCCGTCGGCTATTCCAGCTGCGCCAATCCCAGCGACAGCGACGGCGACAGTTGCCCCGATTGGCTGGAGATGATGGACGTCAACGGTGACCGCCAGGTCAACACTGACGACCTGCTGATCCTAGCGAAGCGGATGGGTGGCGTATTTCCGCCCAATCCTATCCAAGACGCAGTTCTTGACGTCAATCACGACGGAGCGATCAACACTACAGATCTCTTGATGCTTGCGAAGAATACCTGCGCCTACAGACAGGCGCATGGGTATACCGGCTCGTGCAAATGCAGCCCCGAATAGGACTGACGGGTCAGATTCTTGCCTGCCTGCTTGAAGAGGCCCACGATGCTCTCCCCCAACTCGTAGCCGATAAGCGTACTGTTGTCGAATAGCAGATCCAGCGCGACCTGCGCCATAATGGCCTTCCTGCTGGCGACACCGGGGATGTTCGTCTCCCACGCCTGATGGGCGACAGTCGTGCTTATCACGCCATCTATGCTGTCGTAACCGGCAAGCTGCGCTGTGATGTCCAAGGCGTTGGCTTCGTTGACAAGGATCGGGGCGTCCCAGCTCAAAGTCTGGCGGGCTGCCTTCATCATGTTCGCGGCCTGGACCGGTGAGCCCCAGAACATGATTACTTCGACGCCGGCGGCCTTCAGACGCTCCACCTGGGCCGTTACGTCCGACTGCGCTGCGTCGTAGAACTCAGTGGTAACATCCATCCTGGCGCCCAACTCTTTGAGTCCCTGCCGGGTGCCCTGTTCACCTTCTCTTCCGTAGTCATCGTTCTGGGCGAGGATGCCCAGCTTCTTCCCATCGTAGTTCTTGTACAGATACGTCGCGAATATGCGGCCCTCCATCGTGTAATCGACCATGGTCGTGAAGCGGTTCTTGCCCGCCGGGTTGGTCAACTCGCTGGAGCCGCTTAGTGCGAACATGTCAGGGATACCCCGGTCCTCCAGATACCCGTAGACAGCGGCTTCGGGCTCGGTGCCAAGATTGCCGATGAGGGCAAAGACGCCGTCCTGCTCCACCAGCGTACGGACCACTTCAGTGGCGACAGGTCCGGAGTATTGGCTATCGCCGACGATGAGATCGATCTTGCGACCGTACATGCCGCCCTGCGTGTTTATGTAATCGAAGTAAGCCTGCATGCCTTTGCTGATCTCGATCCCCCAGGCAGCTGCTGCGCTACCGCTCAACGGCATGAGTGTGCCCAGTTTGATCTCGGTATCTGTGACGCCGGTAGTGTCGCCGATGACCGCGCTCGGTTTGCTGCTGCTCTGTTCACTCGTCGAGTTGCAAGACAACATGGGAATCGATAGTGCCACCGCCGCAACGAAAAACAAGATTCTCCGCGTCTTCATCACATCCTCCCCTCGGACGTCTGACCGAGCGACGTCCGAAGCCCATCGCAGCAGCCTTGCATGGAAACAGACCGACAAACCGATAAGGGAATCCTACTCCCGCCTGCGTTGTGATCAACACACCGAAGCCGCTGGCTCGCGAACAGTACCGTCTTTTCAGGCATAGTTCCTATCAGATGTCTTCTACAGCCGGTGGCGGCTATGGTTCAGTCCGCCGTATAATGCGGCTGAAGGAGGCACCATGGAACGGCGAATGACAGCAGTCCAGAGCAACATCTCACCGGGCGGAGGCTACACTCTCACAGTTCGGACCGCTTATCCCAACCAGGTTGGCATGCTCGGTCGAATAGCTTCGGCGATCGGCCAGGCCGGCGGCGATATCGGCGCCGTAGACATCGTCCAGTCCAGTCGCGACACGATGGTCCGCGACATCACGTTTACCGCCCGCGACATTCAGCACGCTCACCAGATTACCGACGCCATCAAATCGGTCGGAAAAGTAAACCTTCGCAGCATCTCTGATCCCGTCTTCTTGCTCCACCTCGGCGGAAAAATCGAAGTCAACAGCCGCGTCCCCCTGAACACCCGCGGCGACCTCTCCGCCGCCTACACGCCCGGCGTTGCCCGCATCTGCCAGGCCATTTATCACGAGCCCGTCGCCGTCTGGAGCCTCACCGTCAAAGGGAACGCAGTCGCCGTCGTGACCGACGGGACCGCAGTCCTCGGCCTCGGCGACATCGGCCCGGCGGCTGCCCTCCCTGTCATGGAAGGAAAGGCGATCCTTTTCAAAGAGTTCGGCGGCGTCGATGCCTGGCCCATCTGCCTCCAGACAAAGGACACGGACGAGATCGTGCAGATCGTAAAGGCAATCAGCCCCGTGTTCGGCGGCATCAACCTCGAAGACATCGCCGCGCCCCGCTGCTTTGAAATCGAAGAGCGGCTGAAGCACGAACTGGACATACCCGTCTTCCACGACGACCAGCACGGCACTGCAGTCGTCGTCCTTGCCGGTCTGATCAACGCTGTGCAGGTCGTGGACAAGAAGATGGCGGACTTGAAGGTCGCGTTTCTAGGCGTCGGCGCTGCCGGCGTAGCCTGCAGCAAGATCCTCATGTCCGCCGGCGTCAGGGACATAATCGGCGTGGACCGCGCCGGAACGCTCTACAAAGGACGTACCGAGAACATGAACCCGGAAAAGGTCTGGTACGCCGAGAACACGAACCCGCGCCAGATCAAGGGCGACCTCGCTGCCGCCATCGAGGGCGCCGACGTCTTCATCGGCCTCTCCGGGCCCGGAATGCTGACCGTCGACCACGTGCGCACCATGGCGCCCGATCCGATCGTCTTTGCCATGGCGAATCCCGACCCGGAAATATCGCCCGAGGAGGCGGAGCCCTACGTCCGCGTGATGGCTACCGGCCGCTCCGACTACCCGAACCAGATAAACAACGTGCTTTGCTTCCCCGGCTTCTTCCGCGGACTCCTCGACGCGCACGCAACGACCGTGAATGAGGACATGAAGCTCGCCGCCGCCGAGGCAATCGCCGCCCAGGTACCGGAGCGAGAGCTGCACGAAGAATACATAGTTCCCAGCGTCTTCAACCGTCACGTCGCCCGCGCAGTGGCGCGCGCCGTCAGCGACGCGGCCTATCGCACAGGAGCGGCTGTGCGCCAAAGGCGCAAAGAGACGACACATCTCTGGCCCGCTTGACGCCCGCTCGGGCCTTCGACGCCGGCGAAGACCGATTCGCCTCAGACGCTGCTCGCCATTGACTTCGCCGGTTCCTGGCACTATAATTTCGCCGCTTGACCCATCAGGCCGAAAGCTCCTTGTGCCCGACCGGTCCATCTGAGCGGAGGGTCGAGGCTATTTGCTCTTTACTCAACGAACAGGAGGAACCAGGCTTTTGCGCGAATATGAACTGGTACTGGTCATCGACCCGGAGCTGGAGGACGAACAGGCCTCGGCCGCGGTCGACCGCATGACGCAATTCGTCACCTCCCGCGGCGGCGAGATGATCGACGTCAACCCCTGGGGCAAGCGTCGACTCTCCTACCCCATCAAGAGCCGCCGCGAGGGCAACTACGTCATCACGCACTTCCGCATAGAGCCCTCGCAGACCGGCGAGCTCGAGGCGTCCTTGCACCTGTCCGAGGAAGTGCTGCGCCATCTTCTCGTGAAGACCGAGGATTAGCCGGCCGAAAGGACTCGTCCGGCGAAAGGAGTCGTAGCTATGGCGGGCGGCTTGAACAAAGTGATGATTATCGGCAACGTAGGTACTGATCCAGAGATGAGGTATACCGCCAACGGGAATCCTGTGGCCACCTTCCGCGTCGCTACCAGTCGCACCTATACGACTCCCGAAGGCGAACGCCGCGAAGAAACCGAATGGTTCAACATCGTCACCTGGAGCCGCCTGGCCGAGAACTGCAGCCAGTTCCTCCAGAAAGGTCGTCGCGCCTACATCGAAGGTCGCCTGCGCACGCGCTCCTGGGAGGCTCAGGACGGCCAGAAGCGCTGGCGCACGGAAGTCATAGCCAACACGGTCCTTTTCCTCGACCGCATCCAGGCGGCGCCCTCGCTTGAGGAAGAGCCGATCCAGGAAGCGGTCGAACCGGACGATCTGCCCTTCGAATAGCGGCTCCTTCAGCGATAGCCAGCGGAGGAGTATACTGTCCCTATCCGATTCGGAGAAACCATTCTGAGAGAGGTGGATGAGCAAGACTGGTGAATGAAGAGCAAGTCGAGAATCCAATAGAGGCCGAAGAGCCTCAGTCGGAACAAGCGCCGCCGGCGACAGACGAAGAACGGCCGGCAGAGGCGGCGGCCCGCCCCGAACGAAGAAGACCGCGCTACACCTCTCGCCGCAAGGTCTGCTTCTTCTGCGCCGAGAAGGCCGGCATCGACTACAAGGACGTGGACGCTCTGCGCCGCTACCTGTCCGACCGCGGCAAGATCGAGCCCCGACGCAAGACTGGTACCTGCGCCAGGCACCAGCGACGCCTTACCATCGCCCTGAAAAGGGCCCGGCACCTGGCGTTGCTGCCCTACACCGCGGACCATCTTCGCACAACCGGTCCATCGCTTAACCGCGCTTGACCATTCTTCGAGTGGTGGGACCGAAGGACCTCTCCCTTCACATTCGCCCGTCCTTGGGAGGAAAGTGAGCGTTAGCTATCATGGGTATCTTTGGTCGCGTCCCAAGCGGTGGTGGTCCGGGAACATCGCGTCAGGATAGAAGGCGTGCGGGAGCTCGCGGCAAATCGCGAGTAGCCAAGAAGCGCGACAATCAGCGCCGCGCCCAGTTCCTCATCGTCGGCGGCGTCGTTATTGCCGCTCTCGCCGTCCTGGGAATTGGAATATTCGGCTACCTCCAGACCAGCTACCGGCCACAGCAGCAAACCGTTCTCAAAGTCGGCGACCGGACCTATGACATGAGCTACGTCGAGAAGCGCCTAACCTACGTAATCAAGAACGCCGCTCCCGGCACTCTCATCATGGCTAACTACGACCAGGCGCTTCTGCAAACGTTCAATGATCTTGAGAGCGACGAGATCAACCGCATCGGCGCGCCACAGGTCGGCGTCAGCGTCAGCGACGACGAAGTCGACGCCAAGATCCGTCAGAACCTCGGCCTCTCCGACTCCGTGGACCAGGCCACCTACGCTGACGCTTATCGTAATCTCGTCAAGGCGAGCGGCTTCAGCCCGGACGAGTACCGCGAGCTCATCGCCGCGCAACTCCTCGAAGACAAGATCCGCCAGAATCTGCGCGCCTCTATCCCCGACAGCACGGAACAGGTGCACGTCAGCGACATCGAGGTCGCGACCCAGCAGGATGCCCAAACAGTCCAGGACCGGCTAGCCAAGGGCGAAGACTTCGCCGCGGTTGCCAACGACACCACAATCTCCACCGACACGTCCAGCAACACTAAAGGCGGCGACCTGGGCTGGGTCCCGCGGGGCGCCTACCCAACCGATATAGAGAACGCCATCTTCGCCTTGAGCGTCGGTCAGACGACGCAGCCGCTGTCGTACCAGAACTCCTTCTACATCTACAAAGTAACGGAAAAGTCGCCCTCCATGACGCTGACCGACACAGAGCGAACGAACGTCGAGAACGAGTCGTACGCCAACTGGCAACAGCAAGTTGCCAATCAGATCTCCATCGACCGCGTCTACCTAAGCGACAAGACGATGATCACCCACCTCGAAGGTATCGCCAAGAGCCTCGGATCGGGGGTAGCCAACACTGGCGAACAACCGTAGCAGCATCCGCATAGGCCTCATGGGCGTCGGCGTCATCGGCAGCGGCGTCGCCCGCGTCTTGCTCGAGAAACAAAGCCTTTTCTCCGAGCAGCTCGGCTGTCCTCTCGTTTTCGCCCGCGTTCTCGAAAAGGACGTCGATAAGACGGCCCGCCTTGGCCTCGACCCCGCCATCGTTACCACCGATGCCGAAGCCTTTCTCGCAACCGAGCTCGACATCGTCATAGAGCTCTTCGGCGGCGAAAACCCCGCCTTCGGCTTCATGCGAAGCTCCCTGCAGGCGGGACGATACGTCGTCACTGCTAACAAGGAGGTCATGGCCAAGCACGGCCCGGAGCTCCTAGCCACCGCCCAGCAGAACAATGTCGATATCCTGTACGAAGCCAGCGTTGGTGGCGGCATACCCATAATCGCGCCGCTCAAGCGCGATCTCCTGGCCAACGACATCACCGCTGTCTCCGCTATCATCAACGGCACAACGAACTACATCCTCACGTCGATGAGCAAGGACGGCCGCGACTTCGCCGACGCGCTGCGGAGCGCTCAGTCGCTTGGCTATGCGGAGGCCGACCCGACGAACGACATCGAGGGCATCGACGCCGCCTACAAGATCGCCATCCTCTCCAGCCTCGCCTTCCGCACGACGGTGATGCCCGACCAGGTTTACCGCGAAGGCATCACCCGCCTCGGCGCCAGGGACTTTCGCTACGCCGGCGAGATGGGCTACGCGATAAAGCTGCTTGCCGTCGGCAAGAAAGCGGATGGCGCCGTGCAAGCGCGCGTACACCCCGTCCTGCTGCCGGAAGAAGAGCCTCTGGCAAAGGTCGACGGCGTGCTCAACGCTATCCAGGTCGAAGGCGACCTCCTGAACCGTGTCCTGTTCGAAGGCCCGGGCGCCGGACCGCAGGCCACGTCCAGCGCCGTCGTCGCCGATGTGCTCAACGCGGCTCACGACCTGACACACGGCGGCCGGCAGCCGCTGCGCTGGACCGCCCGCGAAGCCCTCGCCCTCCTACCCATCGACGAGCTGCGCACGCGCTACTATATGCGCATGACCGTTGCCGACAGACCCGGCGTCCTCGCTCGCATCGCTGCGGTCCTGGGCAATAATCAGATAAGCATCGCCACCTTCATCCAGAAGGAGGCGAACGAGGCCGACCAGACGGCGGAGATCGTCATTACCACGCACGAAGCGCAGGAGAAGGCCGTCCAGACCGCCTTGCGCGAAGTCGCCGCCCTCGACGTCGTGAGCCAGATAGGCAGCTTCATCCGCATAGAGGCCTAGGAGGTACGGCAGATGTCTCCCGAGGATCAGGAGATGAAAGCCGCGCCGGGCACCTCGCAGTGGCTTCAGGACGAAGTCCACAACGCCAAGGTCCAGGCCGCGAAGCTCGAGCAGCAGGTCGAACAGCTCCAGGCGCTGCTCTCCGACCTCGTCGACCGTTCCCGCCACCACGACGAAGCTCTCTCCACCATGAGCGCCCAGCTTTCCGCCCTGACGCTGCTCCAGGAGGAGGTTCGCCAGCTTCAAACCCTGACCGGGCGTCTCCGCGAGGAACAGGAGCGTGCCCGCGCCCACGCCGATGAAGCCGCCCGCCAGCAACAGGCGGAGAACGAGCACATCCGCGGCGAACGGGCTGACCTCGCGCGGCAGGCGCAGGACATCGAACGGCAGGTCGGCGCCTGGCAAGAGCGGCAGAACGGCATCGAGGAGACGGGCAAGCGCTATCAGGAATCGGCGGCAGCCAACGCGCATCTCACCGCCGAGCTGCAGCAGCGCCTCGACGACCTCGAGGGGCGGGCCGGCCGTACGCTCGAAGCGGTGAACCGGATCGACCAGAAGCTTCCCGAGTTCGAGGCCGCGGTGGAGAACACGCTGCGTGCCGGCGAGACCGCCAACGAACGCACCCGACTCGTCGGCGACGTGGTCCGCCGCATCGAGTCCGAGATCGCCGACCACGAGCAACGCCTGGTGGAGTTCAACGAGCTGCCCGAGCGCATCGAGCTGGGCCGAGCGGAGCGACAGCGCCTGGAGACGCACCTCAACCAGCTCGAGGAGGTCGTCACTTCCCTGTCAACCGCCCGCGAAGAGCACCAGCGACTGCTCGCCGCTCTGGAAGGCAAGCACCACGGCTACGAGGGCCGCCTGGACGCCCTCATGGAGCGCCTGGACGAATACCGCCGGGAGCTCGCCGAACATCTCCTCAAGCTGACCCAGGGACAGGAGCAGCAAAAACGACGTCAGATAAGCGACCTGGAACGGGAGATAAAGGAGCTTCAACAGCATGCCCTCGGCCTCTTCCACGAGTGACGCCCCCGACGACCGCGAGCTGCTGAACGCCTCGCGCGGGCCGGGCGTTCTCCGCCGTTACCGCGACCACCTGCCTATCACGAACCAGACGCCGATGCTCTACATCGGTGAGGGCGGCACGCCGCTGGTCCGCTCCCAGCACCTCGAGAAGGAGGTCGGCTGCGAGGCGCTCTACTTCAAGCTGGAGTCCTGCAACCCGACCGGCTCGTTCAAGGACCGCGGCATGGTCGTCGCCGTCGCCAAGGCCGTCGAGGAGGGGAATCGCGCGATCATGTGCGCCTCGACCGGCAACACCAGCGCCTCCGCCGCCGCCTTCGCCGCCCACTGCGGCTTGCAGGTCTACGTCCTCGTGCCGAAGGGACGCATCGCGCAGGGCAAGCTGGCGCAGGCTGTCGCGCACGGCGCCCGCGTCATCGCCATCGACGGCAACTTCGACGTCGCGCTGAAGCTGGCGCTGACCATCACCGACATCCATCCCATCGCCCTCGTCAACTCCGTCAACCCCTACCGCATCCAGGGGCAGAAGACCGCCGCCTTCGAGATCGTCGACGTCCTCGGCGACGCGCCGGACTACCTGTTCATCCCCGTCGGCAACGCCGGCAACATCACCTCCTACTGGCGCGGGTTCCGCGAGTACCACGAGCTGGGCCGGGCGACGAAGCGACCGCGCATGATGGGCTGGCAGGCGGCCGGCGCCGCGCCCATCGTCCTGGGGCATCCGGTCGAGGAGCCGCAGACGATAGCGACGGCCATCCGCATCGGCAACCCGGCGAGCTGGAAGTTCGCGACGGCGGCCCGCGACGAGTCCGGCGGCGACATCCGCTCGGTGACGGACGACGAGATCATGGACGCCTACTACCGGCTGGCGCGGGAAGAGGGCGTCTTCTGCGAGCCGGCGTCGGCGGCGTGCGTGGCGGGCCTGCTGAAGGTGGCGGGCGAGGGGATGGACCTGAGGGGTCAGACGGTGGTCTGCATCATCACGGGCAGCGGGCTGAAGGACCCGGACACGGCGATGAAGGCGAAGGTGGACCTGCTGGAGCTTCCGGCCGAGCTATCGGCCATCGAGAAGGCGCTCGGCTACGCCTGACGCGGCGCCCATCCCGGCTTTGATTGACCCATTGAATTCAATTATTTTTCGCGCGTTCTTCTGAATCTGCGTTGTGACGGAGTGAATCTGCGAAGTGGCGCGAAAAGCGCGTCGAAAGCGGGCCGAGGTAGAAGGTTCATCGTCGGGATCCGGAACGCGGGAGGACTAAAGTCCCTCCTGAGGCGGGCAGGCCTCCCCTACGAGATAATCACCCACCGTCAGGATAGCAGAGGCGGGGCGGGATTGTAAGGGGCTCGTGGCACCAACGGACCTGCGCGACCGGCGCGCCACGGAAAAGCCATTACAAGCAAATGCCGATACCTAATCCAATGTGCACCCTTCGCCGTTGCAGGTGTATTTAGGTGTATATTGTGCGTGACGAGGTCGGTTCCGAGCGCATCGATCTCGGTTGAGCTGTCGGGGCCGTTGGGTCACTGACGGATCTCGTGCTAGAGTTGATAGATGTTCTCATTCGATGGTTTGTTCGCAAACGTTGTGTCGGGACTGATCTGTACCGTCCTGGGAATTGGATTAACGTTAGCGATTGTCAATTGGTGGCTCAATCGGAGGGAACGGTTGAGATGGCAACCCGTCCAATCGGTTGCTTTGCGCAAGGTGGAGCTTCTAGCTGCCATACTCGTCAGTTTGCGCAGTGTGGCGAAGGGGGAGGGGCCGAAATTCCATCCAATGCTGACAATCAATGCTACCCTTCTTGATATGATTATCCCCGGAGACCTGCGCGGATTCAACAAGGAGGTCCACGATAATGTACATGACATTGAATGGCCCAAAATCATGGCACAAACGGCCAGGTCAATCTTGAACGATCTCCTTCGCTACCCGATCTTGATAACGTCCTTGCGCCGGATCATAATCGACCTTGAATCGCTGACGCTTGCGGCGGGTAGGTGGCAGGAATATGAAGCATACCTGTCTGAGAACGGATTCCCTGAGGTATTGCGGGATGGTGAGGCTTACCTTTTCATGGACGCGATCCTAGCTGTGGACCGCTCTCTTGATCTGGCGGCGTCGTGCGTGGAGGAAGCCAGAAGGCTGAGAGGGATCGACAGCCGAGATCTGGAGAGTGTATCACTTGAACGGGTGCTTGCCGGAATGCGGCAATACGAATCGGCGCATTTCGGCGAATCCAGCGACAACGCGGCAAATGAACCCAATGCGGAGTGATCGGCGCCGGCTCGTCGTTCAGAATTCCGACGGGAAGGCGGCGCGTTCGTAGCGGGCGCCGGTTTGTTATCTTCTGTCGTCGCGCGCCCCAGGCGGGTGTTGCCGATTGTAGTAGAGGTCGATGTAGCCGTTTTCTGCCGGCAGGTAGCGGTGCGCGACGCCCCCCTTCGGCAGGCAGCGAGGGAAAGCGCCCCCTAAGACGCGAACCGGGCAGCCGTTCACGAACTACTTGTTGTCGAAGTAAAGGTCGCCCTTAGCGTTCGGATTCGGGACGAACTTCAACCAGTCGACTTTGGCGGCTTGAGGAATATCGAATGCGACGACGCCATTCCTCTTATCGCCAGAAGTCAGGTCCTCGAGGAAACGCAGATCGGTGGCGCCAATGCCGGTGACATACGTCTGGTCGTACTCGGACCCGTCCTTGGTTCTTAGAGTGAAAGCGCCGCCGTCGCTCCCTGCGCTGCCCACGTTCTCGATTACCAATGCAACGGTGACCCAGCGGTCCCCCGATTTCGGCTGCTCAAACTCGTTCGAGGACGTTGCCGGGTCAGTGATCTTGCTGATGGTCAGTCTTAGCTTCACACGGCCAGCGGTCGATACGGTCGCGCTGGCCCCCTGGGCAAATGCGGCATGCGCATCCGTTCCGCTCGACCCTCCGCCCACCGCAACCACCACCAGTCCGATGGCCGCAAGGGTTACCACACACCCCATTAGACCCCATATGAAGATTCGCCCGCCCTTATTCTTGGGCTGGCTTGCGGTGTATTGATCGAGTACGGCTTCGCGACGTTCCTGCAGTTCGTCGTCAGTTATCGCCCCGTTCTCTCTCAGCCGCTCCAGATCGCGCAGGCGATCCTCTATTTCCGGCATGCTCCTCTCCTTCTTGAGAACGGCGTCTTCGCTGCGGGTTGGCCCTATACAGCTTCAGCAATGTGGTCACGCTCTGTCAACCATCAAGGTAACAAAACGAGGAGAACCACTCGCTGTGGAGAAGACCAGAGAAGCTATCGGCCCGGCCGTTTAGCGGGCGGAGGGGAACGCCGCGCACTGCTCGTAGCGGGCGCCGGTTTGTTATCTTCTGTCCTCGCGCGCGCCGTGGCGGCGCTGCTTATTGTAGAGGTCGATGTAGCCGTTCTCGGCCGGCCGCCAGCGACTGATTCGGAGATTCTTGCGCCGCTCTAGGCGCTGTCCTCTTCCCTAAGTTCCTTCGGGCGGCCGCGCTCGTAAACGTCGATGAAGCGATTCTGCTGCGGAGTGTAGCGAGTGCGGATCCCCTCGTCAGCGGGCACGCACTTATCACAAAACACCCGCATCGGGGCGTGCCGCGCCAGGAGCCATATCCATTTCCCCGCCCGGCTCTTGCACTGTTCGCACATGCGCCAATCGTGCAGGGGCTCGTGGTAGTAGTCGGCGGGCAGCGGTATCATCGGCCTACTCCCGGGCGATCACGAAAGGTCCTCTGTATTCCAACTTCGACCGATCCGGCTGATCGTGCATCCCTCAAGCGGCGTACGCCCGGAGCAAAAAGGCGAGTCGGGTGGAAGCAGAGAGACGCGGTCAGCCGGCGCGAGGGAAGGCGGCACGTTTTGGGACGACGGTGATTGCCTGCCTTGCCATCGTCTGGGCTTCAAAAGATAAGCGGTGCTGGCCGGCCGTGGATCCCGGTGGCGGGACTACTTGATTGTCCATGCCAGCACCGCTTATATATTTCCTTGAAGGAACTGCCCTCGTAAGAAATATAGTACCACGAAGATCGCGTATTGTCAAGGCTAATTGCCGCCACATCTCATTTGAATTTCCGCGAGTCGAGCTCGGCCTCTCGCGGGCGTGCACGGCGGTGAGAGCCACTTGACCTGGAGCAAGCCGAGGTGTGGCTGAGGGTGCGCCTAGCCGGCAGGGAATGACGCGCGTTGCTCATACCGGGCGCCGCCGGGCAGCAGGAAGCTCTGCATCAGCGACACCTCCGACACGGTCAGCCCCGGCCCGGACGGGCAAGCTATCTTCGGCAGCGTGTACGCCGCTACCAGGTCCCCTAGACGGCTCCGCTCTTCGATGCCGACCTCGTCGGGCACGCGCGCGAGGGTCAGGTGAGGCGCAAACGGACGGTTCTCGCGCGGGAAGCCGAGCGGCCGCAGCGCCTTCTCGACCGTCTCCGCCAGCGCCGCCAGCTCTTCGACGTCGCCCTCCAGGCCGACCCAGACCACGCGCAGCCGCATCCGCCCGCCGAAGCTGCCCAGCCGGTCGAAGCGCAGCGCCAGCGTAAACGGCTCCACTATCGCCGCAGCCAGGGCGTCGGCGACACGCTGCGCCCTGTCGGGGGCGACGGAGCCCAGGAACTTCAGCGTCAGGTGGATGCCTTCCGGCCGCACCCAGCGCAGGCGTCCGGCGCCGCGCTCACGCAGCTCCGCCTGAATGCGCCCCAGCGCGTCGAGCGCTTCCGGCGGCAGCTCGCAGGCGACGAAGAGTCGGAGGTTTCCTTCTTTCGCCTCTCTCATAGCGCCAGCCCTACAGGCCTAGCAGCCGGCGGGCGTTCTCGCCTAGGATGAGGGCCTTCTCGGCGTCGCTCAGTTGCGCCTCGTCGACCTCCTGCCGACAGCGCGACTGCGGCAGCAGCGGGAAGTCGCTGCCGAACAGCACGCGCTCCGCCCCGACGATGTCGACGGCGCGACGGAAGACCTCGTGGCGGTACAGGAAGCGGGTCGCCGCCGTGTCGAAATACGTGTTCGCCAGCGTCTCGTGGGCGCGCCGCATCAGCTTGTAGAACGGCAGCCCGCCGCCCCAGTGCGCCGCGACGACCTTCGCCGCCGGCCAGCGCTCGATGAAGCGGTACAGCGACGCCAGCGACTGCCCCTCCTTGCCCGCGTACGCCGGGCCGACCGGCTCCGACGCGTGGAACAGCAAAACGGCGCCGCTCTCGCTCGCGAGGCGACCCAGCGGCTCCGACAGCGCTTCGTCGCTGAGGTCCCAGCCCTGGCTCTCCGGCCGCAGCTCGCCGAAGCCGCGCGCGCCCGACGCCAGACAGCGCTCGATCTCGCTGATATCGCCCGGCGCGAAGATGCAGAACGGGATGAGCCGTCCGCCGCCGGCCGCCGCCGACTCCAGGATGTAGTCGTTCGTGCGACGGCAGAGGGCGGCGTCATGCCAGGCGAAGTTGAGGACGACGCTCACGTCGATGCCCGCCCCGTCCATGCTGCGCAGGAGGTCGTCGGCGGTCGCGAGGCGGGAGTCGTGCCGCGCGTACAGCTCGCTGAAGCACGGCTCAAGCTGCAAGAGCTCGTCGCGCCTTTCGTGGACTTCGGTTGGGAAGACGTGCGTGTGGAAATCGATAATCATGGCGTCGAAGCGAGCCGCTGCGTCCTGCGCGCCGCCACTTCGTCGTACAGCCGGGCGATGGCGTCGGCGATGCGCTCCCAGCCGAAGTCCGACACCGCTTCGCTAGCCGTTCGGCCGAAGCTCTGCCGCAGTTCTTCGTCGGCGAGCAGCGCGGCCACCCGCTCGGCGAACGGCTGCGGCGACTGGCGCCCGATGAGGTAGCCCGTCTCGCCGTCGCGCACCGTCGCTGTAAGCCCGCCGACGCGCGAGGCCACGACGGGCGTCCCGCAGGCCATCGCCTCCAGCGCGACGAGGCAGAAGCTCTCGTAATGCGACGGCACGACGCAGACGTCGGCAGCGTTGTAGTACAGCGGCAGCTTGTCGTGGCCGACCGGCCCCGTGAAGCTGACACGGTCCGAGATGCCGAGGCCGGCTGTCAGCCCCTCGAAGTGGAGCGCGTCTTTGTTGCCGTTCCCGTCGCCACCGACGACGACGACCTTGAAGGCCGGCTCCTCGTCCAGCCGTGCAGCCGCTCCGAGCAGGACGTCTAGGCCCTTGAGCGGCTCCATCCGCCCGACGAACAGGATCATCTTCTCGCCGTTCAGCCCCAGCGACCGCCGCGCCATCTCCTTGTCGAGCGGGCGGAAGCGCGCCAGGTCGACGCCGCAGGGCACGAGCGCGATGCGCTCCGGGTCGACGCCGTAGATATCGATGAGGGCGCGTCGTTCGTGCTCGCTGGCGCAGACGATGGCGTCGGCCTCCCGCGCGACGCGTCGCTCCACCTCGTCGCGGATCGCCGGCTCGTCGCCGCCGCTGGCCCGCCGCTTCAGCTCGCCGAGCGTGTGGAACATGTTGACCAGCGGCACGTCCCAGCGCTCGCGGAGTCGCAGGCCGAGGAGGCCGGAGAGCCAGTAGTGGCTGTGGATGAGGTCGTATTCGATGCACTCCGCCTGCTGGAACGCCAGCATCTCGCGCTCGAACTCGCGCAGGTGCCCGTAGAGCTGACGCTTGCCTTCGCCGCCCTCCGGGCCCGCGCGCAGATGGACGACTCGCACGTTCTCGCTGGGGGAAACGACGGCGGGCGCGTCGGGCTCAGCGCGTCGGGTGAAGACGTCGATGGCGTAGCCGCGGCGGCCCATCTCGCGGCTCAGCTCGCGCACATAGACGTTCATGCCGCCGGTCTCCCGGTAGCCTAGCGGCGCGAGTGGCGAGGTGTGCGCGCTGATAACGGCGATTCGCTGCAATGTGTCCTCTGTCTCATTGTAGCCTGAGTCAGGCCTTCTTGATAAGGCATCGATAGACCTGGTGGTCTCTGGCGCCCAGATCGTACTTATACGGCTCGTTGCCGCGCAGGAAATCGAGGCGACGGCGTCCGTCTTGGATGGCGTGCCGCAGGCAGCCCGCCTTCGACAGCAGGCCGGCGGAAAGGTCAGCATAGAGCGGGTCGACGCCGCTATTGTAGAGCAGCGTCTCCTGCGCGTCCTCGAAGCAGAAGACGCCGGCGACGCGCTTGCCGTCCAGCTCGAAGAGGTAGAGGCCGGCCAGGCCCTCCTCCGCCATCGCCGGGCCGATGCGACGGAAGAAGCGCTCCATCGTTTCCGTCATGAACTGCGCCTTGTCGGATTTCAGCGTCATCAGGCGCAGGAAATCGTCCATGCCTTCGGCGACGCCCGCCGGCGAGCAGAGCACCTGCATTTGCATCTCGCCCGCCGTCTTCTGGAGGCGACGCATCTTGCGCCGGAGCTCGTGGCGGTTCTTGCCGGACAGCGATTCCAGGTAGGCGTCCCACGTCGGCGGCAGGTCGAGCTGCGGGCAGGTCGCTTCTTCCTCCACCGTCACGTCCCAGCCGCGCTCCCCGGCCAGTCGCGAGAGCAGCGACGGCGTCGGCGAGTGCTCTCGCAGCCCCCAGAGCGCGATCTCGCGGCGTCCGCCGTCGAACAGCGCCTCGACGATCGCCGTGAGGACGGCTTCCTCTTCGCCGGCGGCCAGCACGAAGTCCATGTAGTCGCAGATGTTGTGATCGCCAAGGAAGGTTACGCGCTCCCCTTCGTCGAGCAGCGGAGCCAGCCCGACGAGCTTCCCGCCATCCCGCACCGCCAGGAAGCGCGCCTCGGCCTGCCGGTCGAACTCCTGCAGCCAGACCTCCTGCCAGCGGGGGTGGCGGAAGACGTCTCGCGCCCTGGGCGGCGAGAGGAGCGCCAGCCAGTCCGCGCGCACGGCGTCGAACGGTTCGAAGGCGACGGCGTAGCTCATGGAGACTCAGTCCGTGCGTCAGGCGACGGGAAAAGCGGCGTCAGGGGACATGGTGAAGAGCGATTCTTCCGGGATCGCATCCCTACCTCCCGGGAAACGGGCCGTCGGATACCGAGGCAGTTATCGATTCTAGCAGTTGCCTTCGCGCCCGACAACCCGCGGGTAGTTGGTCAGTTTCACCTAAGGTAACGTTGGCGGGCCATCGGCGTTTTCATGGCTGAGGGTCGCTGTCACTTGTCCCTGTAGGGTAGCAGCTAGAATGTCCCCCTTTGTGTTGCAGGTAGAATGTCCTCTAACACTTGCTCTACCGTCAGGGGCGCATCGCGCAATCGGCCTCTGTCCTCATGCGGCAATTCCGCAACT
>JBEKKV010000044.1:0-16853 GCA_050010555.1 Dehalococcoidia bacterium | reverse complement strand
CACGGCCTTCGAGAGCAGATCGCCGACTTCGTTCGCCTGGGCATGCGCGGCTACGGCAACGAGAGGCCCATCGCGCTGTCGGGCGTGCTGACGGCGGTTGCCCTGGCCGACATGGCCATCATGACGGCGCTCGGCTGGGTCGGCATTCCCGGCGCCTATCTCAAGTAGCTTCCCTGTTATCATAGATACGAGGCCGGGCAGCCGGAACACGGCGCTGCCCTGAACATTGCTGCCATGACCGTTCGCGTCCGCTTTGCGCCCAGCCCGACGGGCATACCGCACGTCGGCAACATACGCACCGCCCTCTTCAACTGGCTCTTCGCCCGTCACGAAGGCGGTCGCTTCGTGCTGCGCATCGAGGACACCGACCAGACGCGCCTCGTGCCCGACGCCCTCGACGCCATCCTCGAAAGCCTGCGCTGGCTCGGCCTCGAATGGGACGAGGGCCCCGAGGTCGGCGGGCCATGCGGTCCCTATTTCCAGTCGGAGCGGCTGGAGCGCTACCATCGCGCCGCCGACGAGCTCATCGCGAAGGACGCCGCCTATCGCTGCTACTGCTCGGCGGAGCGGCTGGAGCAGGTGCGCGCCGAGCAGACACGTCGCAAGGAGCCTCCGCGCTACGACCGTCGCTGCCGCAATCTCAGCGAGGCGGAGCGCGCGCAGGAGGAATCGAAGGGCATCACGCCCGTTGTGCGTTTCAAGACGCCGCTCACCGGCCGCACGGAGTTCGACGACGCCGTCCGCGGCCACGTCGTCTTCGAGAACGAGACGCTGGACGACTTCGTGATCCTGAAGTCGGACGGCTTTCCCACCTATCACCTGGCCAACGTCATCGACGACCACGTGATGGAGATAAGCCACGTCCTTCGCGCCGACGAGTGGCTGCCCAGCACGCCGCGCCATCTGCTACTCTACGCCGCGCTCAGCTACGCGCCGCCGGTGTTCGCCCACCTGCCGATGATCCTGGGCGCCGACCGCGCGAAGCTCAGCAAGCGACACGGCGCTGTCTCGCTGCTGGAGTACAAGCGCCAGGGCTTTCTGCCGGAGGCGATGTTCAACTTCCTCGGACTGCTCGGCTGGTCGCTGGACGACCACACCGAGATCATCTCGCGCGCGGAGTTCATCCGCCACTTCAGCCTGGAGCGAATCGTTAAGAACCCGGCCATTTTTGACGTCGAGAAGCTGACCTGGATGAACGGCGTTTACATGCGCCAGCTCCCCGTGGAACGACTGGCGGAGTTGCTCAGTGAGCGTCTGGAGGAAGACCTGCCGCCCGCCGTGCCGCGTCCGCTCGACCGCGACTTCGTGGCCCGCATCGTCCCCCTCGTGCAGGAGCGTATCAAGCGCCTGGACGAAGCGGTGGCGCTGACGGCGTTCTTCTTCGTCGAAGGGTCGCTGGAGTATCCGGCGGAGGTTCTGCTGGGCAAGCGCTTCGCGGGCAAGCCGGACGAGGCGTCGCAGGCACTAACGACGGCGATAGAGCGCCTCGATGCCGTAAACGATTGGCGTCGCGACGTGCTGGAGGGCGTGTTGCGTCCTCTTGCCGAAGAGCTTGGCTTGAAGGCGGGCGATCTGTTCATGCTAATCCGGGTCGCCGTCACGGGCCAGACGGCAACGCCGCCGTTATTCGAGACGATGGAGGTCCTGGGCCGCGACCGCTGCCTCGGCCGCCTCCGCGATGCGGTCGGGCGTCTCGCCTAACGACGCCTCGGTTTACGGCCATTTGCCCCCATGCTAAACTGGCATCGCCGCTGGGGAGTCGTCTAGTGGTAGGACAGCGGACTCTGGATCCGTATGCGGGGGTTCGAATCCTCCCTCCCCAGCCAAAGAATTGAATCTAGAAAGGCCCGTGAAGACGGGGCTTTCTGTTTACCTTCCTCAGCAGTTGCTCACGTTTTGCTAACGCTCGAGTGCGCGGAATAGCCTGCTAGATAGGCCATGGTGAGTGCTCCGGCTAGGACCCCACTTGCCTGAAATGTCTGGCGCTCTGAAACGGGCTCGATGTTGTAGATGGCTTCCACCGCTATCCTTGCAGCCCCGCTCATCAGGTTAAGCGCGTACATATCTTCCTGGGGCGGCTGTTGTTGCATCGCCGAGGTCACGCGAGGGCCCAGCCTGTCCAAAAGAGCCGGTTCGACCAGGTCCGGCCTCCTCGCCATGAGGTCCTCAGTAAAGGATTCCACAATCGGCAGAAACTTCACTCCAGCGCTCATTATCTCGTTGATTTGGCCGGTCTCCCAGGCGTCCGCTGCGATTCTTTCCCAGTACTGCTCTTCCATGATTACCCTCCGAACACTAACGCCGCCACTCTCTCGGCGGCCTCTGCGGGTTTGTTCTTGTTGAAGGCCAGGTCGTAGAATTCCAGCACCGCCTGCTTATTCGAGCTCATGTCCGGCATGTTGAGGCTCTCCTTGTAATCAGCAATTGCCGAGGCCTCTTATCGTTGAGTATACTCCTGCGCTCACGATGGGTGACTTGTAGCGCGAAGGCGTTTCGGGCATAATCAGGTGTGGCGCATTCGTCTAGTGGCCCAGGACACCGCCCTCTCAAGGCGGAGATCGCGGGTTCGAATCCCGCATGCGCTACCAGGAATCGAATGCGAACGGCCTCCTTTGAGCATATGAATCCTCAGAGGGGGCCTATCGTCGTTGATCCCGATGCAGCGTCCGCACAGTGCCGGAATGACGTGTCACGCAGTTCACTCCTTCCGACATGGAGATCGGCATGGGCACTTATACATGCAACCTAGGTGGTGAGTCTTATCGGCAGCACACAATAAGGCGTTGCCGTGAGGGAGAGCGCGTAATCCTTAAAAGAGAGCCGAACAATCCGTACGACAAGAATGCGATCGCGGTGCTGAGGCAAGACGGAGACCAGATCGCGTATCTATCTCGGCATAATGCTGCGTGGGTTGCGGAGTTGATGGACAAGGGGGAGCGGTTGGAGGCCAAGGTAGCGCACATTACCGGAGGAACACGCGACAAGCCTACCCGCGGTGTTCTGATTGAGATCGACACGGAACCGTCAGATCGGGGCGAGAAGACGATTCGAACGAGTGCGCCAGGTCTCCTCAGTCGGTTGTTCCGACGCCATCAACGAGAGTAGGCAAGTGGCCTCCGATACTTGAGGTGAGCGAACATGAAGACAATCGACTTCCGCAGCGACACCGTCACGCTGCCGACCCCCGCCATGCGCGACGCCATCGCCCGCGCTGAGCTCGGCGACGACGTCTACCACGAGGACCCGACTGTCAACCGCCTACAGCGCATGGCCGCCGACCTGCTCGGCAAGGAGGACGCCCTCTTCGTCGCCAGCGGCACGATGGCGAACCTGGTCGCTGTCCTCACGCACTGCGAGGCGGACGACCACCTGCTCGCCGGCAGCGAGGCCCACATCCACTACTACGAGAGCGAGGGCATGCGCCGGCTCGCCGGCGTCGATATCCGCACGCTCCCCAACGACGCCCACGGCCACATGGAGCCGTCCGCGCTGGAGGAGGCGCTGTGGGCGAGCGAGAGCAAGCCCATCGACCTCGTCTGCCTGGAGAACACGCACATGCGCTGCGGCGGCGTCACGCTCAGTGCAGCCCACACGTCGAAGATCGCCTCCATCGCGCACGGACGCGGCGTGCCGCTGCACCTCGACGGCGCCCGCATCTTCAACGCCGCGATAGCCCTGGGCGTGCCGGCGGCTTCGCTGGCGGAGGACGTCGACTCCGTGATGTTCTGCCTGTCGAAAGGGCTTGGCTGCCCGGTCGGCTCCATACTCTGCGGCAGCGCGGAGTTCATCGCCCTCGCCCGCCAGTCGCGGAAGCTGGTCGGTGGCGGGATGCGGCAGGCCGGCGTGCTGGCGGCGGCAGGAGTCGTGGCATTGGAATCGATGATCGACCGGCTCGGGGAAGACCACGCCAACGCCCGAGTTCTCGCCGAAGGGCTTGCCGGATTGCCCGGCGTTACCATCGACCTGTCGACCGTCCAGACCAACATCGTCATCTTCTCCGTCGAAGGCGGGGCGCCGCCGTTCCTGGCGGCGATTGCCGAAGAGGGCATTCTGGCGCTGCCGGTTGGGCCGGACCGAGTGCGCATGATCACTCATTGCGACGTCTCGCGGGAAGAAGTCGAGCGGGCGCTGGAGAGGATGGACCGCGTCCTCCGTCGCAGCGGCGAGCAGGCCGTCGGCTAGGTCACCGATGCCGCATCGTAGGGGCGCACCCCCCAAAGGCGGACAGGTCGCGATGCGCTCGCACTCTGCGCTGATTGCCTGACGGTCCTGCTGCGCGGTGCTATAATCTCATCGATGACCTCTTCCGAACAGAAGCCCGTCCTTGTGATTCTCGATGGGCACGGAATCATTCACCGCGCCTATCACGCCTTTAAGGAGCCGCTCATCATCCCGCGCACCGGCGAGGTCGTGACCGCCGTCTACGGCGTGGCCAACACGCTCCTCAGCGTCCTCGAGCAGCTCAACCCGACGCACATCGCGATCGCCCTCGACCCGCGCGGCCCGACGTTCCGCCACGAGCTCGACATAACGTATAAAGCGCAGCGAGTCGCCGCCCCGGAAGACCTGACGGCGCAGATCGCCCGCTGCATCGAGGTCATCGAGGCGTTCAACATCCCCATCTTTCGCGTTCCCGGCTTCGAGGCCGACGACGCGCTCGGCACCCTGGCGCGGCAGGCCGAAGAGCAGGATGTCGACACCTTCGTCGTCAGCCTGGACAGCGACATGGTCCAGCTCGTGGGGCCGCGTGTCCGTCTCTTCATGTTCCGGTCGTACCAGCGCGACACGGTGACCTACGACGAGCAGGCCGTCCGGGAGCACTACGGCTTCGAGGCACATCAGATGCCCGACTTCAAGGGCCTCAAGGGCGACACGTCCGACAACATCCCTGGCGTCCCGGGCATCGGCGAGAAGACGGCGGTTCGCCTCATCCAGCAGTTCGGCAGCCTGGAGGGCATCTACGAGCGCCTCGACGAGGTGCAGCCGGACAAGCTGCGCGAGCTGCTGCGCACCCACGAGGCGCAGGCCCGTCACAGCAAGCAAATGGCGACCATCCGCACCGACGTGCCGATAACGCTCGACCTCCAGGCGGCCCACCGCCAGCGCTTCGACCGCCAGAAGGTGCTGGACATCTTCCGCGAGCTGGAGTTCCGCAGCCTCATTCCGCGCATCCCCGAGTCGGGCGCCGAGGCTCCGGTGGAAGCGCCGCCGGCTCGGCAGGCGGGGGGTCCGGTGGAATACCACACCGTCTTCACTGAGGACGACCTTCGCTCTCTCGCCCGGCGACTTCGCGCGGCGGGCGCCTTCACTATCGACACGGAAACAGACGACATCCTACCGATGCGTGCGCCGCTGGTCGGCATGTCCCTCTCGCTGGCTCCGGGCGAAGCGTATTACGTCCCCATCGGCCATCAGCCGGAGCTCGGCCAGCCGGAGCAACTGCCGCTCGCGACGGTGCTCGCTTACCTGGGGCCGCTGTTGGAGGACGAGTCGCTGGCGAAGACGGCGCACAACGGCAAGTTCGACATGGTCGTGCTCGCGAACCATGACGGCAACGTCCGCGGCTTTGCCTTCGATACGATGATCGCCGCCTATCTCCTCGGCGAAGGGGGCAGCGCGGCCGGCGCATCGCCCGTCAGCGGGGGCTCGCTTAGCCTGAAGTGGCTCGTCTCCAAGCGACTAGGCATCGAGATGGCGCCGATCACAGACCTCATCGGCAAGGCGGGCGCGAAGCAGTTGCCGATGAGCTCGGCGCCCATCGAGCAGGTCAGCAGCTACGCCTGCGCCGATGCCGACATGACGCTCCAACTACGTCATGTGCTGGAGGAGGAGCTGAAGAGGCAGAACTTGTGGAAGCTCTTCGCCGAGGTCGAGATGCCGCTGCTGCCGGTGCTGGCGCGAATGGAAATGATGGGAATCGCCCTCGACGTCAGCGTTCTGCGCGAGCTGTCGCAGCAGTTGAGCGGCCAGATCGTCGACCTGGAGCGGGCGATCTACGACGCCGTCGGCCACGAGTTCACCATCGCTTCGCCGCAGCAGCTATCCGACATCCTCTTCCGCGAGCTCGCCCTGCCCAAGCCGGCGCGTCGCACCAAGCAGGGCTACGTCACCGACGCGCTCGTGCTGGAGTCGCTTCGCGGCGCCCATCCCGTCGTCGACCTTATCCTCCAGTACCGCCAGCTCACCAAGCTGAAGTCGACCTATATCGACACGCTGCCAGGCCTTGTCAACCCGAAGACGAACCGCGTCCACACCAGCTTCAACCAGACGGTCGCCGCCACCGGCCGCCTGTCCTCCAACGACCCGAATCTCCAGAACATACCCATCCGCTCGGAACTGGGCGGCCAGGTGCGCGCTGCCTTCATCGCCCGCGACATCGGGCCGGAGCCGCGGCTCCTCGGTGCCGACTACTCGCAGGTCGAGCTGCGCATCCTCGCCCACCTCTGCCGCGACCCGCTGCTCATGCACGCCTTCCGCGAGGACGAGGACATCCACGCGGCGACGGCGTCGGAGGTTTTCGGCGTGTCGTTGGCGGAGGTCACGTCGGAGATGCGACGTCGCGCCAAGGTGTTCAACTTCGGCGTTCTCTACGGCCTCACCGGCTTCGGCCTCTCCCAGCGCGAGGGCATCTCCCGCGAAGACGCGTCCAAGTTCATAGCCACCTATTTCGAGCGCTACCCGCGGGTGAAGGAGTGGCGCGAGAAGGCGATTGCCGACGCCCGCGCCAAAGGCTACGCCGAGACGATTATGGGCCGCCGGCGCTACGTCCCCGAGATCCACGCCAGCAACCCGATGGTGCGCGCCGCCGCCGAGCGCATCGCCATCAACATGCCGATCCAGGGCACCGCGTCCGACATCATCAAGGTCGCCATGAACCGCATCGAAGCCGAGTTGACGGAGCGCGGCCTGCGCTCGAAGATGCTTCTCCAGGTGCATGATGAGCTCATCTTCGAAGGCCCGCTGGCGGAGATGGATGTCTTGCGGGAGATCGTCCTGCGCCTCATGCCCGCGCCGCTTGACCTCGACGTGCCGCTGAAGATCGACGTCAAAGTCGGTAAGAACTGGGGCGAAATCTAGCCCGCGCCGACCAGTGCCCGGATGCGGCTCAGATCTAATGTCACGGAGGTCATTTCATGGAAACGCAAGGCGAAAACCGGGCCTCTGGGCGCCTCGACGCGGCCGTATCAGCGTTTGCCGCTGCCCACGACGAACTATATGCAGGTATCGAGAACGAGACCAAGGTGGAGAACCTGGTGCGGCTGGCATGGGACAAATACTCTCAAGTCGACATCTCAATGCCGTTGCTGCAGCGCGTCCTAGAACTGGAGCCAGACAACATCGAAGCACTGACGATGCTTGGCCGGCTTGCCTGGCTGTTGGCGGATCATGTCGCGGCCTATGGATATGTGGAAAGGGCCAAGAGAGTCGCCCCCGATGATCGCAGCGTTCTAATGCAGGAGGCCTTCCTCAGCCAGGATTGGGACCAGAGGCTGTCGTTGTACCGTCGCGTCCTAGAGTTGTATCCGGATGCCGAAGACGCGCGGAAGAACGTGCAGATCATGTTGGAAACGACCGACGAGGGGAAAAGGCGTTCCATGCTTGCCTGGCCGCCGGGCCAACATCCGCCTGACCGCCCGTGTCTATAATAACGGCGAAGCTTCGCCCCAGCACGAGATGCCTGAGCTCCCCGAAGTAGAAACGATACGCCGCGACTTGTTGGACCACGTCGTCGGGCGCACCATCACCAGCGTTCGCATCGCGCCCGGCGCCGAGCGTGTCGTTCGCGGCGACGATGCCTTCGCCCAACGCCTCGCCGGCCGTCGCATCACCGACGTTCTCCGTCGCGGCAAGTACCTGCTGTTTCGCCTGGACGGCAAAGGCAAGCCGCGGTACCTCGCCGTCCACCTGCGCATGACCGGTTCCCTGCTCTTCCGGCGCGCCAGCGACCCTCCTGACCCCTATGTCCGCGCCGTCATCGCCCTCGACTACGGCTCAGAGCTGCGCTATGCCGACTTGAGGAAACTCGGGCAGCTCTGGGTCGTCGATTCGCCGGAAGAGGCGGTCGGCAGGCTCGGGCCGGAGCCGCTCGACGCCGCGTTCACGGCCGCGAAGCTGCGCGACTCCCTGTCGGGCCGCCGCGCTCCCATCAAGGCCGTCCTCCTCGACCAGCGGGCCATCGCGGGCATCGGCAACATCTACGCCGACGAGGCCCTCTTCGCCGCCCGCATTCATCCGCGCCGACTCGCCAGCAGCCTATCCGAAGCGGAGGTGGGGCGACTCCACCGCGCTATCCGACGCGTCCTCAACGACGCCCTCGATAACCGTGGCTCGTCCTTCCGCGACTACGTCGACGCCGCCGGCCGCGAGGGGACGCACCAGTTGCGTGTCAAGGTCTTTCGCCGGACGGGGCAGCCGTGCTATGTTTGCGGCGCGGAGATAGCTCGCATCAAAGTGGGCGGCCGGAGCACGCACTTCTGCCCCCACTGCCAGCCGGAGAGCGACACGGACGTTGCCACGACAAAACGACGCCATAACTGACATCGCCGGCATACGGGTCGGTCACTGGACCGACCGGCGCGCCGCTACCGGCTGCACCGTCGTTCTCTGCGAGAAGGGCGCCGTCGCCGGCATCGACGTCCGCGGCGGAGCGCCCGGCACCCGCGAGTCGTCCCTGCTGCGACCGGAAACGCTGGTCCAGCAGATCCACGCCGTCTTCCTCACGGGCGGAAGCGCTTTCGGCCTCGACGTCGGCTCCGGCATCATGCGCTATCTGGAAGAGCGAGGCGTCGGCTTCGGCTACGGCGGCGCAAGCGTCCCCATCGTCTGCGGCGCCGTCCTCTTCGACCTCAACGTCGGCCGCGCGGACGTGCGACCCACGGCGGAGAGCGGCTATCGCGCCTGCCTGGCGGCGAAGAGCGGGCGCATCGCCGAGGGCAGCGTCGGCGCGGGCACCGGCGCGACGGTGGCGAAGGTGCGGACGGTCGCCCACGGGCTGAAGGGCGGCGTCGGCACGGCGGCGGAGCGAATCGACGACGTCGTTGTCGCGGCGCTGGTCGCCGTCAATGCTTTCGGCGAGATCAGCGATGGCAATGCCGTCATCGCTGGCCCGCGGGGCGCCCCCGGCCGCTTTGACAGCACACTCGACATAATGCGGCAGGCGGGGCCATCGCCGACTCTGCCGCTGACGAACACCACCATCGGCGTCATCGCCACCAACGCCACGCTGACGAAGGTCCAGGCGACCACCGTCGCCCAGATGGCGCACGACGGCATCGGCCGCGCCGTCCGGCCCGCCCACTCGTCCGTCGACGGCGATGTCCTCTTCGCCCTGGCCACTTGCGAGCGTCCGGAGCCGGCGAACACGCTGGTCATCGGCGCTTTCGCGGCGTGCGCCGTCGAGCGCGCCATCGTTCGCGCCGTGAAGGCGGCGACGGGGCTGGCCGGCGTGCCTTCAGCGGCGGAATGGCTTGCGACGGGGCGTTAGGTCAAGAAACGAGTCGGAGCAGCTCGCTGAGGGTCGAGGCGAAGGCGACGGGCGTCGATAGAGCGGCGCTCACGTCGGCGGGCGTGACGTCGTCGAGGAAGCGCGCGCCGGCGTGGTCGAGAGCGTGACGCGGCAGGACGACGAGATCGCCCAAATCACGGCCTCGCAGCGTTTCGATGACGTCGCGGCCGGTCAGCAGGCCGGAGACGGTGACGCGCGGCCCGAAGAAGGCGTTCTCGACCGCCACGACCGAGGCGTCGATTCCTGTTAGCGCGCTCATATCCGCCGCAAGCTGCGTCAGCACCGGCGCGATGAGCGTGCCGCAGACGAGCGTCACCCGTTTGCGCCCCGTGGGTCGCGGAATCGTGCCGCCGGACAGCCGCCGTCGGAGCCGCCGCCAGTCCTCGATGAGCGCCCGCGTCATCCCGATGCCGTTCTCATACTGCGGATAGCCGTCGTACCGCGACGCCGCGGGCAGCCGGGCGCCGGCCGCCAGATAGAACTCGTCCGCCAGATAGACCAGGGTGACGCAGTACCGTCGGCGGAACTCTCGCTGCCACGGCCGCGCCTGTGCGATGGCCGTTCGCGCGTATTGCGGCGTGCAGGGCGACAGCCAGCGGTTCGTAGCCTCGTCGGCGCGCGACCAGGCGTGGCGGCTCGCTGCAACAGGTACGACGCCGATGGACTGCACGGCGGGATGGAGATCGCCGAGGTCGCGAACGGTACGCGCCAGGTGCTCGCCGTCGTTGAGGCCGGGGCAAAGAACGATCTGCGTGTTGACGCGAATCCCAAGCTCGCCCAGACGCCGCAACTGTCCGACGATGTCCGGCGCGCGCCCGTTTCCGAGCAGCCGGCGTCGCAGCTGCGGGTCCGTGGCGTGCACGGAGACGTTGAGGGGGCTCAGGCGCTGCTCCTCCAGCCGGCGCCAGTCGGCGGCGGTCAAGTTGGCCAGCGTGACGAAGTTGCCGTTGGCGAAGCTGAGGCGGAAGTCATCGTCCTTCAGGTAGAGGGAAGGTCGCAGGCCGGCGGGTAGGCCCTTCAGGAAGCAGAAGAAGCAGTCGTTGTTGCAGGTGCGGATGCGGTCGAAGATGGACGACTCGAACTCGACGCCGAGGCCCTCGCCGGGACGTCGCAGCGCCTCGACCGTGTGCTCGCGCCCGTCGCGCTCGAACGTGAGGCGAAAGCGCTCCTCCGCCGCGTAGAAGGCGAAATCGATGGCGTCGCGCAGCGCATGGCCGTCGACGGCGAGGAGCCTGTCGCCCGCCCGCAGTCCGATCCGCGCCGCGAGGCTGTCGGCGGCGACCTCTCGCACCGCGCCGCCGACGCGCGTGCTGGCAACGGGCATCAGGCGAGCTCCCGCAGCCGCGCGACGACTGCCTCGATTGCCTCGTCCGGCGTGGACGCCCCGGCTGTCACGCCGGCGCGCGCGCGGCCTCGCAGCCATCCGCCCTCGATCTGCTCCGCCGACTCGACCTGGTACGTCTCGACGCCTTCCTCCCGCGCGACTTCCGCCAGATGGCGCGTGTTCGCGCTCTCCTTGCCGCCGACGACGATGACGATGTCGACTTGTCGCGCGAGCGCCCGCGCTGCTGCCTGCTTGCTGGTCGTGGCGTCGCAAAGCGTGTTCACGACGCGGATCTCCCGCGCGTCCCGCAGGTGCAGCTCCGCGAGCCGCCGTACAAAAGAAGTGAAGCGGTCCGCGGTCTGCGTCGTCTGTGCTAGCACGGCGACCCGTCCCGGCAGTGGCTCGTTCAGCGTGTCCAGCGCCGCTTCGTCGAGGAGGGCGACGCCTTTGCCGGCAGCCCATCCGAGGACGCCGCGCACCTCCGGGTGGTCCGGATTGCCGAAGATGACGACACCGTACCCTTCGCCGGCCAATCGCTTCGCCCAGCGCTGCGAGCGCGTGACGATAGGGCAGGTGGCGTCGATGACCGACAAGCGTCGCTGCCCGATCTCCGTCAGGACCGCCGGAGCCGCCCCGTGGGACGGAACGATGACGGCGCGGTCGCGGGCTTCGGCGGAGTCGCGAATGACGCTGACCCCGAGCGCCGCCAGCCGATCGACGACCTGCTGGTTGTGCACAATCGACCCCAGGCTTGCGAGCTCGCCCGACTCGGCTGCCGCCTTCTCCGCCATCTCGACGGCGCGGCGAACGCCGAGGCAGAAGCCCATGTCGCCGGCAAGAATTATCTCCACCGCTAAGTCCTCTCGATCCCCGGGGACGCTGCCTCCGCGTAGGCGCCTCGCTGGTCGCTCGGAAGCAGTGCCGCGATCTTCGCCATGATGATGTCGGTGCAACGCTGCGCCTCCTCCGCCGTCACCCGCTCGACCGGCGGCAGGAAGAAGGGATCGCCCAGGGTAACGCGAATGTGCGGACGGCGCCCGCGCAAGCAATCGATGGGCAGGCGGATGATAGAGATGTTCTGTGTGCCGCTTACGGCGACCGGCAGGACCGGCGCGTCGCTGCGGAGCGCCAGCAGGGCCGTTCCGGGATGAGCTTTGTGCAGTTTGCCGTCGTCGCTGCGATGGCCCTCGGGGAACATTGCCAGCACTTGGCCGCCGCGGAGGATTTCCGCCGCCTTACGCAGAGCCCCAAGGTCGGCTTCAAAGCGACGCACTGGAAAGGCGCCGGCGAGTCGGGCCATCATCCCAATGATCGGCCACTGGAACATCTCATGCTTGGCCATGAAGACCAGACGTCGCGGCATGACCGCTCCCAGCAGCGGCGGGTCGGCGTTGTTGAAATGGTTCGACGCCATGATGAGCGCGCCCTGCCGCGGCATCTTCTCGCGGCCGACGACCTCCGTCGTCGTGAAAGCGAGCACCACGGCCTTGACCACGGCGAGCAGCGACCAGTAGAAGGTCGGGACGATGTATTTCATTCTGCCAGCGCCAGTATCCTCTCGACGACCTGCTCCAGGCTGAGTCCGTCGGTGTGCAATATTCGGGCGTCCTCGGCCGGTCGCAGCGGCGACAGCTCGCGCCCGCTATCGATTGCGTCGCGGCGCTCCAGCTCCCGCAGCACGTTTTCGATGCTGATGGTCTCGCCGCGGAGCCGCGCTTGCTCCCAGCGGCGCCGCGCTCGCTCCTCCCGCGAGGCATCGAGGTAGACCTTGAGGTCGGCCGCCGGCAGCACGACTGTGCCGATGTCCCGTCCGGCGACGACGATTTCGCCCCGCCGCGCCTCTTCGCGCTGGATCTCTACCATCGTGGCCCGCACGATCGGCAGCCGCGACACGTCGGACACGTTCGCCTCGACCTCCGGCCGCACCAGGAATGCTGTAACCTCGATGCCGTCGACCTCGATCCGGCTTTGCGCGTCGGCGGTTGTGCTTATCGTCATGCGTAATTGCCGCGCCACGCTGGCAATCGCCTCCTGGTCTCGCGGCCCGATACCGCGTTCCAGCAGCAGCCAGGTGAAGGCGCGGTACATGGCGCCGGTGTCCAGAAAGCGAAAACCGAGGCGCGTCGCGAGCAGGCTGCCCACCGCGCTCTTGCCGGACGCGACAGGCCCATCGATGGCGACCGTCCTCGGATGGCCGTGACGTTCCTCTACGATATCTCCTCCAGCGCTTATGCGCCGCAGCTCTCCCTTTGATTATAGGCGGCGCCCGTTCAGACGGGCAAGGAAGAGGCCGCTGGAGCCGCCGATGAGGAGGGCGACGGCGCCGGAGGCAAGCGAGATGAGAAGGCGGAGCCGCGTATCGGCGGAGGTGGGAACTGGAGCGCTTACCGCCGCTCCGACACCCGTGGCCTGCTGTCGCTGGGTTGCCGCGTTCACGACGCGTGGCGACTGAGTTGCCGGCGGCGTCGCCTGGCGCACCACGCTCTGGCCAGCAACCGTAGCCCGCGGCTTCGTTACCCGCTGAATGAGGGCGGGGACGCCGATATCGCTTTGCGGTGGCTCATCGACGGATAGGATGGGCGGAGGTGGCGTTTCGGCGGCCGGCGGCGAGGCCGGTTCGAAGGACACGTCGTCGATGTAGATGGTCGCCAGCGCGTCGGACGCCGGAGCAAGCACGACGCGAAGCCTGGCCGAGCGCGAGTCAGCGGGCGCAAGCACAGCGTCGGTGCTCAGGAAGCGGAAAGACGGGTCGGGACCGCTGAGGTGCGCTGTGGAGTCGGATGTCGCGAGAGCGGTGCCGCTCCCATCGTCGCTGCCGTACCAGGAGATGCGCAGGAACGCTTCGCTGACCGCCGGATCGTTGAGAAGGACGTAGCCGCTGAACGTGTAGCCGCTGCCGCCGCTCACGAGTAGAGTCTGGTAGGCCCACTTCGTGGACGTGGTATCGCTGCTGAAGGCGCCGGAATACTGTCCGCTGCGTGCGTGCGCGCTGCTCCGCTGAAGGTCGCCGCCGTATTTCGCCCAGCCAATCGGTCCGCTGCCGTCGGAATCTTCGAAGCCGCCGTTGACCAGCGAGTCGCTCGGGCCCGTCGTCGGCGTTGTGCTGGGGACCGTCGTGGGTGTGGCGCTGCCCTCCTTCGTGGCTGTCGCCGCAGGTGCGATGGTCGCAGTTGCCGCCGAAGGCTGCGGAGAGACAGGGATAGCGGGCGTATCGATCGCCGGCGGTGTTTCGGTCGGGGGCGGCGTATCCGTCGGCGTCAGGGGCGGTGGCCCCTCGAGCGTGACGTCGTCGAAATAGACCGTCCCACTGCCGTTGAATACGACGCTGATCCAGGGCCATGCGAAGGCGGCGTCCGGGGGCGCAGTGGCGTCAAGCGACAGATGCTGCCAGTTGGTCTCGTCGCCTGTCAGGGGAGGAAACGTGCCGCTGGACGAGATCGGTCTGCCTGCCTGGTCTCTCCAGAGAAGCTGCAACTCGACCGAACGGACCGCCGGATCGTTCTTGAAGACGAACGCTGAGAACGTGTAGTCGGCAGACGCCTGGATCGGGACCAGCGGGTGCTTGACATCCGCATCGGTGTCGGAGGAGAGGACGGCGGAACAAGCGCCTTCGTAGGCAAAAGCGCACGTAGTGTCGAGTGTCGCGCCTCTTGCTCCCCAATCGCCGACGCCGGACTCAAAGCCATCGTCGATGAGGAGGTTAGACGACCCACGGGCCGCCTGCCCGCTGGACATGAGGAACAGGGTAGCCAGCGCCATGGCCAGCGCTGCTGCCGCGGCGCTTCGCACGCCGTACGCTCCTTGTTTCGGCGAGCAAGGGGTCCGAATCCGCGGATAGTAACTCCGAGGCGGCTTCCTTGCGCCTTCTTTCGCAGCCCGAAAGCTGCGGGGTGGAAGTTAGGGCCGTATCTTAACCCATTACGGCAAACGCTTCAAGCGGGATCGGGGCCATGCCCAGACGGCGTCTCGAAGGAAGTTGCTAGGGGGGCAGCTATCGACTGCGACGCACGCGCACGCGGCGAACGGAGAACGCTTCGCTTTCGATCACGGCGTCGGGCTCGAAACCGTCGTCGCCGGGCTTCTCGACAATCGCCTTCGAGTTCGGCCGGAGCGACGGCAGCAGCGCACTTGGCCGGAGAACCATCCTAATCGCCCGCCTGATGACGATTTCCGCCAGTGTGCCGACGATGATGGCCGTGGCGCCGCGGGCCAGCGTCGGCACCGGCGACTGCCAGGCGACGGGCTGCAGGTTCGCGCGCGCAACCGGCAGGCCGCTCAGCGGGGCGCCGCACTTGCGGCAGAACCGATCGCCGGGATCGTACGGCCGGCTGCAGCGATGGCAGATCAGGAGCTCGCCGTTGCGTCGAGAGGGCTCATCCATGATGTCGGCATTATAGCAGCGGCGTCGCGCCGTCACAATGCATCTGGGCAGTTTCGGCGTTGAGAGGGCGTCTTGCCGTCGCTTACCGTCTGCCTAAGCGGCGTCGCAGCTTCGCCCAGGTGCTAATGGCGTGCACGAGCGGCGAGCTGCACTTGCCGTCGATCTTCCCTTTTCGCAGCGATTCCAGGAACTCTTGTGGCGTCTCAAAGTCATCCATCTCCACGCAGGCGCGGCCAACTTCGAGGAGGGAGTGTGCGTCGCTGCCGGCGCTGCAGGTCAGGCCGTGCTCTGCGGCGAAGGCGGCGGCGCGGGCGTTGTCGGAGCCGACGGTGACGCGGGCGTTGAACGCCTCGATGATGTCGATTTGCGGCAGGACGCGCTCCAGCGCAGACTGCCGCAGCGGCTCGCGACGCAGGCGGTCGAAGGGATGCGGCACGCCGACCAGGCCGCCCTGCGTCTTGATCTGTCGAACCGTCTCCTCCGGCGAAAGGCCGGGCGAAATGCGCTCCCGCAGGAAGAAGCCGATCACCTCGCCTTCCGTCGTCTTTATCTCCTCGGCGGCGATGACGCGGAACGGCGCCATCGACTGAACCGCCAACGCGCCGTCCAGCGCGTTGTGGTCGGTGACGGCGATGCAGTTGATGCCAATCTTCAGGCAGCGCGCGACCAGTCCTTCCGGCGTGATCAGGCTGTCCGGCGAGTAGTTAGTGTGTAGGTGGAGGTCAGCTTTCAGCGTCATCCCAGGGTATCTCCTCTTCACCGGCCTCCGGCTCCGACGGCGCGGCCAGCGTCCCGCGCAACTGGCGAATGCGCACCTGCGCCGCGTCGAGCATTTCCTGGCAGCGGCGGGCGAGGGTCATGCCATCTTCGTAGAGCGCCAGCGAGCGCTCCAGGGGCAGGCCGCCCTCTTCCAGCTTCCCCACCGTCTCCTCGAGGCGGCGGTACAGCTCCTCGAACGTCTCCTTGCTCTTCTTGGCTGCCATCGCCTTTCCTACGCCTTATCTGACGGAAATAGCGCCGGCTGCATCTCCTGCGGCGGACGCGATTTCCGCCGCGAAACGCTTTTCTTCGCTTCGACACGCGCTGGAAACGCGCCGTCGCTGACGCGCACGTCCAGCGCGTCGCCCGTTTTCACCTGCCGAACGCTTCGCACCACGCTTCCCTCCCGCTCGACGAGCGCGTAGCCACGCGCCAGCGTCGCCCGCGGGTGCAGCGAGCGCAGTTGCAGCAGAAAGCCGCCCACTTGGTCGCGGTTACGGCCCAGCGCGGCGTCGACCAGCGCGCCGGCCACCCGCAGCGCATCGTCGACCTTCTGGCGCTCGCGGTCAACAGGCGGGGCGCAATGCTGCATGCGTCCCATGGCGCCACGAAGGCAGCCGACGTTCTCATCGAGGCGAAAACGTATCGCCGTCGAAAGCGACGCGCGGTGGCCGTTGAGGGCGCCGAGCACGGCGTACCTGTCCGGCGCGACGAGCTCCGCGGCAGTCGAAGGCGTGGGCGCGCGAACGTCGGCGACGTAGTCCGCGATGGAGTAGTCCGTCTCGTGGCCGACGGCGGAGACGATGGGCGCGTGGCTGGCGTAGATCGCCCGCGCGACCGCCTCTTCGTTGAAGGCCCACAGCTCTTCCAGCGAGCCGCCGCCG
>JBEKKV010000043.1:0-25340 GCA_050010555.1 Dehalococcoidia bacterium | reverse complement strand
GGCTGCTCCTTGGGCTCGAGGCCGAGGTCGCTGAGCGCGTGGTTCAGGGCGGCGCGGCGGTCCTCCTCGTCAGCGTAGACCGACAGATGGTCGGGGTCGAATCCGAAGTGGCCGCCCCACTGGCGCAGGACGCTCAGGGCGAAGGCGTGGAAGGTGCCCGCCCACACCTCGCCGGCCGACTCCCCCAGCACCGAGGCCAGGCGAAGCTTCAGCTCGCGCCCGGCCTTGTTGGTGAAGGCCACGGCCAGTATCTGGGACGCCGTAGCGAGGCCCTGGTCGACAATGTAGGCGACGCGGGCGGCGATGACCGCCGTCTTGCCGGAGCCGGGGCCGGCCACTACCAGGAGCGGTCCCTCGGTGGTGGTCACGGCCTCCCGCTGCTCCGGATTGAGCCGTGATAGGTCGAGCACCGCTAGCTCTCCGCCAGTTCCCGATAGCGCAGCCAGAACGCTGCATCCTCCAGTTCCAGCAGTGCCTCCTGACCCGGATCCGACCGCAGATGCCTACGCAGCATCTCTGCCGGCCAGTCGCCCGACTCCCAATAGCAGGCGTGCAGCTCGTCTTCGCTGGCACAGCGGCGAAGCTCGACGTCGAGAGCATCGACGGCAGACCGGACGGCGTCGCGCCGACCCGCGGGCCAGCGCTCGTAGCCCTCGTAGCTCTGTCTCCAGACAGAGCGGGTGTACTCCTTGAACCGGTCTTGTTTGGACACGTTCGTTCCTCCTTTCCGCGTAAGGCTCGATGCTCGGTTGCCCATGCCGCCTGCTGCGGGCACGGATGCACCCTCAGTAGGCGCGCAGACTCTGGGGCCGCCCCACGGGCGGCCCCAAGAAACACCTCTTGCAGGGATCGGAGGAGCCGCTGAGGGGACGGGCAGTCGCTTGGCGCTGTCTCGTTTCGGAGAGCGGAAGTTCGATCCCTGACCGGGCAGCCACTGGGCCGTCTGTCGCACATGGATGACGCCGGCGTCCAGATCCACATCCTGCCAGCACAATCCCAGCAGATCTCCCCGCCTCAGGCCCGTCATCACCGCCGTATAAACCAGCGGGCCATGCGTGGTGGAAGCTGCTACAGAAAGCAGCCGACGTACGTCCTCCACCGCATCCGCCGGGTTGCGGGACAGCATCTGCCAGCGGACCGCGTGCTGCAGGGCCTCCCGGAGAACGCGGTGGATATGCAACACCGTCTTCGAGCTGAGCCCACCGCGGCCCTCGACCCTCCCCCGCTGGAGAGCTCGAGAGTACCACGCCTGGATGTGTTGGGGGCGCAGTTTGGTCAAGTTGATACTGCCCAGGCAGGGCGTCAGTTGGCTCCGCACGGCCCAGCTGTACTGAAGAAACGTCTTTGGCGCCAGGTTGGCTCTGGCGTAGCGCTGCAGCCAACCCTCCAAGTATTCGCCCAAGGTTATCCTGCCAGGCGGCGAATCGATGCCTATGTCCCGCTGATGCAACAGTTGCACCAAGAGCGTCTCAGCCTCTCCCTTCGTGCCCTTCAGGGAGCGCCAGACTTGTCTTCGTTCGCCTGTCGCGGGATCCCGGCCCAGGTCGATGACCACCTCACAAGAGCCTTTCCCGCGCTTGCGAATGTGGCTCTGCACTCAGCACCTCCCGACCAAACGTTCTACAGCAAGGAGTTTAGCCGACAAAGAGCTTTGCTTCTTCTTCGACCCAGCTCTCCAGACGTTGCTGCGGTACCAAGATGCGTCGCCCTAGGCGAACGTGAGGAAGCGCTTTCTGGTGGATCAGTTCATAGGTCAGGTTGCGCCAGATACGCAGCAGTCGCGCCGCCTCGGGCACTGTCAGCAGGAAGCTGGAATCAATCGACGTTGCGCCGTGTCCCGCGCGTGGATCCAAGACTATCGACCTTCCCCCGGTAGCCAAAGCGAGCACCCAGTTGAACCGGACGTCCGCCACACCTGACCCAACGGGCCGGCTCCGCATACCAGTGCCGACGCGCCGTGGTACTCACGCCCCCAACGGTTCAGGCCTTGAGGGAGCACCGCCGCGGCCAGGTTGAGGAGAGGCTGACCGTTGGGGCGGCGTATCAAGAATGCGGGTTAGTGTTCGCCGCTCCGTTGGGGACACCTATGGATCCGAGCAACCTCAGGCGGGCCTGGAGACGGATCGTCAAGTCGTGCGGGCTTATGGGCCTTCGTTTCCACGACCTAAGACATGCCCACGCTACCCTCATGTTGCCGGGCGGCGTCCACCCCAAAGTGGTCAGCGAGAGACTGGGCCATTCCAATGTCGGTATCACGTTGGATACCTACAGCCACGTGCTGCCAAGTCTTCAGGCGCAGGCCGCAGCGAGCCTGGAGCGCTTGTTGGCGGGTGGAAAGGATGCCCAGGTTCGCGAGTTCGTTTGCAGATGGGAGGACGACTCGGCAAGAGGGGACCAGTGAAGGCGACTTGCGTTTTCGTGTTTCATAATATGCACTGTTGCGCGGGACGCGGAACATAGCTATTTCTGAAACAGAACTCACAAATATAGCGGTCGAGGCCTTGCGAACTCGCCTGCCGAGCGACTGGGCGATTCAGGTTTCGGAAGGAGAGCGGCTGGGTCGCTCCTGCGTGGATGCAGTCGTCCAGATCACGAGCCCGGATTCCAGAACCTCCTGCCTCATCATGGAGGTCAAATCCCGACTTGAGCCAAAGGACATCCCAGGCCTCATCTGGGGCCTGCGCCCGCTGCTGAATGGCCGGCCCCGTTCTAAGGTGTTCATTGTGGCTCCATTTCGGGGACCGCTAGCGAGAGAGAGGCTAAGACCGGAAGACGTCGGCTATGCAGACAAGACGGGTAACCTGCGACTGGTGCTTGAGAACCCGCCGTATTTGTCGAGTCGTCAGGGGCGGATCGTGACCCTTGGCCTGTTCAAAGGTCGCTGCGAAGTCCGCAGGCGGAGCTCCTCCGAGTTCCATCATCATGCCGCCCACGGGCTCGGGATTGGAATCGTCGACGAGCGGGGCGCTCTATGCAGCTTTCCTCGCAGCGATATTTGGTGCCGCGACGCTGGCCCTCGGAGCCCGTCTCCGAAGACGCTCGCGCTAAGGCCTCTCCCTGAATAGCTCTTCGCGCAGACCATCGATAACTTTAGGACTCGCGCTCGCGATAGATCTCCTCGCGCGTCGCCCTTACTGTTTCGACGATCTCTTCCTCCGTCGGCTCTGGCCCGCCGGCTTCCTGAGCCGAGCGGGCAGCACGACGGGCAAACTCCCGCTGCCTCTCCTGTGACTTCCGCCTTTGCTTCAGCTCGCCCAGCTTGTCGAGAACCCACGTTCTCGCGAGCGTCGAGGGGCCGACGCCTCGCTCCCGCGCCTCACGGCGCAATTGCTCCCACGCGTCCGAAGGCAGGCGCACGGGAACGACCTTATCGAGCGGACGTTTCACCTTGACCCCCAGCGCCTCGTCGGTCTCCTCCCAAGCCTCACCCTTCTCGATCTTTCGGACCTCCGGTTCAGAGTCGCTCATCTTCAACTTTCCATCTCGCCTGGCACGGTGACGATTAGTGTACACTCTCGATATCCGACTCTCAAGAATCAAGTCGACGGAGCATCCAGCACCCTTCGGTAGAAGATCAGGCGCTGGCCATCCGTGGGTAAGTGCTTGTTGAACGTACATTCCCATGTTCGTCCAGTGGTGATGAGCCGTGACCCCCGAGGAAGCTCTGCGCCTCATTCAGCAGGGCGAGGGCCAGCGCGTCGAATTCAAGAAGAGCCTCGCGGAACAAAACCAGGCAATTGAAGCGCTGTGCGCGTTTGCCAACGCCGATGGCGGCGCAGTCTTCTTCGGAGTGCAGAACGACGGAACAGTACTTGGCGTGTCGGTTGGCACCAATACTCTCGAAGAGCTTGCCAACAAGATTGCTCACTCACTTTTTCCCCAGACTATTCCGTTCATCGACGAACTGCCTTTAGCCGGGAAGACCGTCGTAGCAGTTACCGTCGACAAGGCGAGCAAGGGAAAGCTAGTGTTCACCGGCTCACCGCGCACGAGGTCCGGACGCGCCAACGTGCAGATGTCTTGGGACGAGGTACGTACCCGTATCTTGGCGGCGGAGCCAGATTGGTCAGAAGAGCGCGATCGGCCGCAGTTTGAGGTCAGACGGCAAGGACTGACACGGCTGGAAACCGAGTTCCAGCCCATTATTCTAGTCAAACACATTTCCGGCGAGCAGATCGCAACTCTGGAATGGCGGTTTCGGGGCCCCCGATTCGACATGGAGTGGCGTCAGGCGAACGGCTCCGCCCTCGCTAGAACTCGCTTCACGGAGCGCTTCGACCTGTCCCAACCGCCGAAAGAGGACGACCAGGTAGGCCTGAATGAAATGGGATTTGAGTTGCGTTTCTACTGGAGAGGCCGATGGCGGAGCACATTGCATCGGTGGCCCATTTCACGGGCGGGACCTTCTGCGTCTTCGGCGGCCAGTTGGGAAATGGGCGACGAGATCCTGCCGCCCCTGTCGTTCGACGAGCAGGAAGAGTCGGGGGTCTTCTTCGTCTAGCAGCCTAACGGGATCGCCGCCGCACAAAGCAAGCTCATGAGATCAATGACGCGCACATGACTTCCTCAGCGGAATGGCGGTCGGGGCGCCGCCCAAGACGATGGCGGCGTGACATGGATTTGGCGCTGCCTAGAGGGCTGGTTCGGAAACATCTTTCGCCCCGTCGGGTGCGTACCCCTGATCCTGCTGTATAATGTGCCCTGATAGGGCTCCCCCGCCTTCGGCCTTCACTCCGCCTGCCGATAAACGATTTGTGGGCCGGTTATGCCGGTGTCCGCGGCCGCGGTGAGTGATACTATGAAGCCGAAGAACCCTTCGGGGGACGATGGCGGGCGCGGCAAACGCGTCTCCGGGAACCCTCAAGCGAAGCCACATCGGCGGGGGACGCCGCTGCCTAATGTCCTGGCGCGCCTTCTCGGCGCCGTGCTCGGCGTGCCGTCGAAACCGGCGAAGCGTCCGTCCGCGGAGAAGCCCCCGCGGGCCGAGACCGTTGCAACGCAAGAAGTGGAAGAGTCGATGCCTGAGAACCTGACGCCACAAGAGGGACCGGAAGAGATCCCTCACGTGGAGGAGATTGCCGGCAGCGAGGAGTCGAAGGAGACGCCGGCCACGCCCACACAGGCGAACGAAGCGACCCGTCGCGCCGCCGACATCCTGGCGAAGGCGCTCTCGGAGGCGGAAGCGGTGCTGATCAAGGCCGTGCCCGAGGCGACGCCCGACGTCGAGCCTGCGGTAGAGCCTATGGCCTGGGTTGCGCCCGAGCCTGTGGTCGCTGAACAACCACCGCCACCGCCGAAGCCCGACCCGCTGGAGGAGACGCGGGAGGTCCTGCGAATCCTCGCCGACCACTTCGACCACGCCCTTGACCGCATGGCCGACGAACGGCGCATCGTAATCGACGAAGTGCAGTCGTCGGCGCGGCTCGCCCGCGAGCAGACGGACAGGGAGCTGGGCCGCGTGGAACAGGACCGTCGCTTGCTGACGGAGCACGTCGCGGCGCTGACGGCTGCGTTGGAGCGGCTGGAACGTCGGCTCGACGACCTGTCGCACTTCATGCTGGCGTCGCGCCCCTCCGCGACGATCCCGGTCGAGGAGGAGGAAAAAGAGCCGGAGGAAAGCGAGCCTGCGTTTATCCCGGGTGACCAGGGTCTCATCCTGGTGATCTCGTCGGTGCCGGGCTTCCAGGGGCTGATGGAGGTGCAGCGCGCCCTCAGCCGCGTGCCGGCGATCGAAGGGGCATCGGTGGAGCGCTACTTCGACGGCGAGGCGCGGATCGTCCTCATGCTGCGGGAGCCGATAACGGCCGAACACCTTCTGGAGACGCTGTCACAGGCAACGGGCCAGCAGTTGCAGCTCGAAGAGTCCCGTCCCGAGTCGATGCGGATGCGCGTGCGGTTCCGGGGGTCCGGCGGTTAGGCCTACCCTCCTAGGAGTGGCGCGACAAGGCGCGGGCTATCGCTTTGATGTGTCGGGGCGTGCCGCCGCAACAGACACCGATAAGTTTCACGCCTATTCCCGCGACCCAGTCCGCGTACTCTGCCATCTTCTCCGGCGTGCAGTCGTAGGTGGTCTCGCCACCCATTGTGATGGGGATGCCCGCGTTCAGCTTCGCAATCAGCGGCATCGGCGGCGACGCGTCGACGAATTGCTGGAAGAGCGTCTGGTAGCCTTCGAGGCCGCGGCCGCAGTTCGCGCCGACGGCGAATAGCTCCAAATCGCGCGCGCGCCCGACAAGCTGAGTTACCGTGACTCCCATCATCGTTCGCAGCCCTGCCTCCGGCTTGCCCGTGTCGAAGGACATCGTCAGGGCCACAGGCAGGTTTGAGACGCGGCGCACCCCTTCGACCGCGGCCACCGCTTCGTCCAGGTCGGCCATCGTCTCGATGTGGAAGAAATCGACGCCGCCTTCCGCCAGCGCCTTCGCCTGCTCAGCGAACGCGTCGCGCAGCTCTTCCGCGGTCACTTCGCCGATGACGAGCAGCTTGCCGCTGGGGCCTATCGTGCCGGCAACCGACACGCCGGGGCCGGCCGCCTCGCGGGCGACGTTCGCGGCGGCGAAGTTGACCTCGCGCACGCGGTCGCCAAGGCCGTATTTCATCAGCCGGAAGCGGTTGCCGTTGAAGCTGTTAGTCTCGATGACCTCGGAGCCGGCGCTTACATAGTCGCGGTGGCAGGCGGCGACGGCTTCGGGCGCCAGCAGGTTCAGCCACTCGGTGACATCCGACGCCGCTTTGCCAGCTTTCAGCAGCTCCGGCGCCAGGTACGTTCCTTTGGAGCCATCGTAAACCGTGGGATGATCAAGTGAAGGGATTGGCGACCTCCGTCAGCGTGGTATTCCCAGGAAAGAGTATACCGCTTCGTCCTCCAGGCTCGCCACGACGAGGTCCGCTGCCGACAGCTCTTCCGGCCGACGCGCCGCCGCGAGACCGATGCAGCGCATGCCCGCCCGCTTCGCCGCTTCGACGCCGGCGGGCGCGTCCTCGATTACCACGCAGGCGGCGGGCGCGATGCCGACACGGTCCGCGCCGAGCAGATAGCCCTGCGGATCAGGCTTGCCGCGCTGCACGTCGTCTTCCGTCACGAGCGCGTCGAAAGAGGCTGTGAGCGCCAGCACTTCGAGGATCGTCTCCACGTTGCGCCGCGGCGCCGACGAGACGATGGCCTGCTTCACACCTGCCGCGCGCAGCCGCCTAACGAGGTCGACGGCACCGGGCAGGGGCGCGATCCTGCCTTTGATCGCCTCACGGAACAGTTCCTCCTTGCAGTCGCCGAGCTCTCGCAGGCGCTCCGGCAGCGTTTCGCCGAGGACGGTGCGGAGGATATCGTCGTTGCGCAAACCGAACGTGCGCTGGAACTCCTCTTCGCTTAGGTCTCGACCAAGCGAAGCGAACAGCGCCCGCCAGGCCTGATAGTGGAAGGGCGCAGTATTGACGAGAACGCCGTCCATGTCCCAGAGAACAGCCTCGATCACGTAGAGCCTCCATTACGCCGGAGCGCGATAGCGAACCGGAATGTAACACCTGCCGGCCCCTGGGTCGAATCGGAGTCCCGTCGGCAGAACGCTGGAGACGGGCGCCAGCGCGGAGAAAATCGGTTGACTTAAAATGAGACCTAGGGATAACCTCTAATTTGCGCCAGATTGCACAAGCGCCCTCGACTTCAAACGGTCTGCGCGCTGAGCCGCAGGCCTGGGAGGAGGCGCCGGGGCGATCCCGGCTGGAGACTTACGTCTACTACATGAGCCAAAGGAGAGATGTTGCATGACCAGCTCTAACGAAAAGACGTACTGGCCAAAGAACCGCTACCTCGAGGTCTACAACAGGTCGATTGAGGACACCGAAGGCTTCTGGGCGGACGAGGCCCGCAAGCTGGATTGGTTCAGGACGTGGGACAAGGTGCTGGAGTGGAACGCGCCGTTCTCGAAGTGGTTCGTGGGCGGTGAACTGAATGCTTCCTACCTCTGCGTCGACCGGCATGCCAAGAGCGATAGGCGCAACAAGGTCGCCTACTACTTCGAGGGCGAGCCCGGCGACACACGAGCCATCACCTATGCCCAGCTATATGTCGAGGTCAACAAGGCCGCCTCGATGCTCAAGAAGCTGGGCCTCAAGAAGGGCGACAAGATCGGCATCTACCTGCCGATGATCCCTGAGCTGCCCATAATCCAGCTCGCCTGCGCCCGGCTGGGTATCACCTTCACGGCCGTCTTCTCCGGATTCACCGCCCAGGCGCTCGCCGACAGGCTCGTGGACCTAGACGCCAAGATCCTCGTAACGTCCGACGGCGGCTGGCGAAGGGGGTCACCGTTCCCGCTGAAGAAAGTCGCCGACGAGGCGATGGGCCTGGCTCCGACGGTTAAGAAGCAGATCGTCGTCAAGCGCACCGGCCAGGATGTCGATATGACCCAGGGGCGCGACCTCTGGTGGCACGACCTCATGAAGGAAGCCGATTCCTATGTGAAGCCGGAATCGCTTGAGTCCAGCCACCCGCTGTACGTCCTCTACACGTCCGGCACGACCGGCAAGCCGAAGGGCGTCGTACACGGCACCGGCGGCTACATGGTCTACGGCAACTCCACGTTCAAGTGGGTGTTCAACGTGGGCGAGAACGACGTCTACTGGTGCACGGCCGACATCGGCTGGGTCACCGGCCACACCTACATTGTCTTCGCGCCCCTCTGCGCCGGTGCCACGAGCGTCATGTATGAGGGCGCGCCGAACTTCCCGGACCTCGGCCGCTGGTGGGAGATCATCGAGAAATACGGCGTGAACGTCCTCTACACCTCGCCCACGGCCATCCGCATGTTCAGGCAGGCCGGCGAGGAGTGGCTCAATAAGTGCGACCTCAGCAGCCTGAAGCTCCTGGGCTCCGTCGGCGAGCCGATCAACCCCGACACGTGGCTCTGGTACTACGACCACATCGGCAAGGGCCGCTGCCCGATCGTCGACACATGGTGGCAGACTGAGACCGGCGGCATCCTCATTTCGCAGGCGCCGGCCATCGAGATTCCGCCGCTGAAGCCAGGCTCCGCCAGCTTCCCGCTACCCGGAGTCGCGCCGAAAGTCGTCAACGATTCAGGCGTGCCGGTCGCACCCGGCGAGCGCGGGCTGCTGATCCTCGAGAAGCCATGGCCCGGCATGCTGATGACCCTATACAAGGATGATGACCGCTTCAAGGAAGCATACTGGAACCGCTTCCCCGGCAAATACCTGACGGGCGACTACTCGATCCAGGACGAGGACGGCTACTTCTGGCTGCTGGGCCGCGCCGACGAGGTCATAAAGGTCGCCGGTCACCGCCTGGGCACGCTGGAGCTGGAAAACGCCACAATTTCCTACCCGGCCGTCGCTGAGGCCGCGGCTATCGCCAAGCCGGACGAGGTGAAGGGCGAGTCGATAACCATCTTCGCCATCCTCCGTGAAGGCTACAACGCATCGCCTGACATGGAAGCGGCGATCAAGAAGCACATCCGCGACACGATGGGCCCGATCGCCACGCCTGAGAAAGTCGTCCTGGTCAAGAAGCTGCCGAAGACCCGCAGCGGCAAGATCATGCGTCGACTGCTCAAGGCGGTCGCTATGGAAGTGCCGATCGGCGACGCTACCACCCTGGAAGACGGCGCGTCGATCGCCGAGGTGCAGGCCGCTTACGAAGATCTGAAAGGGTCGGCCTAGCCTAGCCGCACCGTTCGAAAACCAACAACAAGAGCAAAATGAGGGCGGAGTCTTCTCCGCCCTCATTCGTTTGCCCCGATTGCCGGTTTCCCCTAAAGAGCCCCGCGGTAACCCTCATCCCCCGAAGGACCCCCCGTGCCGCGCCCTACGCCTGCCGGCTCCCATGGCCGATAAGCAGACAGATGCATCTATCCGGAGGCTGATGCGATGCCCGTTCGCGGACACCGGTCCGTCGTTGCGGTCGGGGTCGTCGTCTTGTTAGCGGCGATGGCCGGCCTCAGTCTGTCGCCGCCGTTAAGCCCCCGCACGAGCGCGCAGGACACGGTTATGGTCCTCGATCCCGGCTCCGCGCAGGTCGATTCCGACGGCATCTTGGACGTGGACGTCGTCATCTCTAACGCCAGCAATCTCTACAGCGCCTCGTTCCATCTGAGCTTCGATCCCTCCATCCTTGAGGTCGTCGACGCCGACCTCGACCATTCGGGCGTGCAGATATTCCCGGGCAATTTCCCGGGCCCGTGGGATCAGCCCGGGACCGTCCAGGCGAATCAGGCGGAGAACGGGCCAGGCACAATTGACTACGACTTCACGCTCGTCGACGGGGCAACATCGGTGAGCGGCGGCGGTACGCTGGCGCGAATACGTTTTCACGCAATAGGCACGGGCACCAGCGCGCTGACCTTCGATACGGCGAACCTGTGGGGTCCGACGCCTGGTGTGCCGATAGCCGTGACGACTCTGGACGGCTCGGTGACGGTTGCGGACGCGCCAACGCCGACGGCCGCGGACACGCCGCAGGCGACGGCCACAGCGGCGGACCCGGCAACAGCAACCGACACGCCTGCCGCCACGAATACGCCCACGGCCACGCGCACCGCGACCGCAACGCGCACGCCTGCCGACACGGCCACGCCGCGTCCTACCGCGACGCCGCGCGGGTCAGTGACGCCTAAGCCGCCGAAGTCATCACCGCAGGCAACGACCCCAGCGGCAGGCGCAGCCGGCGCGCAGACGACACCGAGTAGCGGCCTGCCTCACGCGGGTACAGGCGACATGCCGTCGCAGATATGGCGCTGGTTCTTCCTCAGCGGCGCGGTGATCCTCGGCCTGGCCACCTGGGCTTTCACGTTCCGCTTCTACGCTCGACAGAAGGAGAGCGAGCGTTTCTGGCACCGCTAGCTTAACGCGGCCAACTCCCGTCCGGCGATGAACGGGCGGCGATTGTCTCGCCGGGCGGCAGGTGGTTCCCGGAGCGCTAGCGCAGTCGGAATGTCGGCTTCCTGACCATCTCCCCCATGGCCGCTTCACGCAGCTTCTGGCAGGAGGCCTTCAGTTGCTCCAGCTCGCGGGCGCCAAGTTTGGCGAAGAGCTTCTCGCTGGCGCTGTTGGCCACGGCGAAAGCCTCTTCGAACTTCTTGCGGCCCTTGTCCGTGAACTCGACGAGCCTCTTGCGGCGGTCCTTAGGGTCGCCGTGGGTGTTCACCCAGCCTTTCGCTTCCGTGCGGTCGACGAGGCCGGTAAGGCTGTTCGGCTCCTTCACCATCCACGAGGCGAGCTCGCTGATGGCGAGCGGTCGTCGCTCATAAGCGAGAAGAGCGAGTAATTGCAGTTGGGGCAGTGATATGCCCTGCGGGATGATCGACAGCTCCTGTACTTTGAATACGGCGTTGTAGGCTTGATAGAGCGAATACCAGTTTCCCAGCACCTTTTCCTTGTCCCCGGGCTTTGCTCTAGGGGCACGCGTCCTTGTTGCCACTTGTCAACCTCCGTTTCTGGTGGTACGCTCGGAAAGAAGTTCTTTTCGTAGCGCCCTTGGTAGTTGAGCGGCACCACGCCGCCAGTTCTGCCGTAAAGCTGATTCTTAATCTTGAACGTCCTCGGTCGAGCTCTTCTCATACAGTCTACTTCTATTCCTAACCCTAAGAGCCTACGACTGTCAAGTAGAGCTCTCGACTCTAGAGTACTAATCGTTGTTGCTCCAATGAGGAAAACGATCATATAATGACAACACCAGAATACAAGATAAGGTAACCGAGATGAATAACGAACCGTCCCCGCAAAACGGAGCCGAAGAGCCTTTACTGCTGTCGGCTGCATACGTCATCATGCGCAAGCATACCGAGCGTGCGCTTGTGCCCTGGAACCTGACTGTCACCCAGGCGCTCACTCTTGGCATCCTTGACGGCATGAAGTCTCCTATCATGGTCAGCAGACTGGCCCGCTTGCTCATTCAAGAGAGTCCGAGCACGAGCACCCTGGTTGACAGGATGGTAGAGCGCGGCCTCGTCGACCGGCTCCCTGATCCGAAGGACCGGCGCAAGGCGTTGATTAAGCTCACCAGGAAGGGGCGCTCGCTCCTTAACGAAGTGCGGCCACACCTCCGCACGGCTACGGAGGAGCTCTTCCAGCCTCTCTCGAAGGACCAGCGGACGAACCTGACGGACGTGCTGCGCGCCTTCCGCGACGCCAACATCCGTCGCATCAACTAACGCCGTCCCAACGCGGTAGATGCCCGCTGACGAAGCTTTCGATCGGCCGACAAGCGAAGCTGTAGTCTTCCCTTCCGGGCGCCTGGATATGGAAGGCATCCTCCACCGTCCTGCGGCGCCCAAGGCTCTTTCTCCAGCCGTCGCCGTCCTCCAACCGCACCCGCTTTACGGCGGCGATATGCACAACAACGTCGTCGTTGCCCTCTGCGAGGCGCTCGCCGAACAAGGGTTCGTGGCGCTACGCTTCAATTTCCGCGGCGTCGGCCGGAGCGGCGGCTCGCACGAAGGCGGTGTCGACGAGCGCGAAGACGCGCGGGCGGCGCTCGACTTCCTGGCGTCGCGGCCCGGAGTCGACGCGAGCCGGCTTTGTCTTGCCGGCTATTCCTTCGGAGCCGTTGTCGCGCTTTCGGTCGGAGACGAGAGACTGGCGGCGTTGGCTGCGGTCTCGCCGCCGCTCGGCAGGGGGACGCTTCTCAACCTTACCTGCCCGACGCTCTTCGTCTTCGGCGAAAGGGACAACATCGCGCCGCACCGTGATCCAGCGCTGATTGGGAGCGATCTGCCGGAGGGGAGTCGTGTCGTCGTCGTGCCGGGCGCCGACCACTTCTGGCTGGGTTTCGAGGATGTGGTGGCCGGAGAGGTCGGCTATTTCTTCCTGGAGCGGATCCGAGAGTCGTAGTCGAAGGCTACTCGTGGCGGAGCGCTTCGATGGGGTTGAGGCGGGACGCGCGGAACGCCGGGTAGATGCCGAAGAAGAGACCAATGGCGGCCGAAACGCTGAAGGCCGCGATAATCGAGAGAGGCGTGATGGCGGTGTAGAGGTCGCGGCCGAAAAGGTGCTGTCCGTTTGCCAGCTTCGCCAGCAGGACACCAATGCCAACGCCGACGAGCCCGCCGAGCATCGTAACTGTAAGCGCTTCCACTACGAACTGCCAGAGGATATCCACTCGCCGGGCGCCCAACGCTTTACGAATGCCGATTTCACGCGTCCTCTCCGTCACTGAAACCAGCATGATGTTCATGATGCCGATGCCGCCGACGATGAGGGAGATGCCGGCGATGCTAGCCAGCAGCACGGTCAGCGTCTGCGAGACCTCGTTGGCGGTGCTGACGAGGTCCGACTGGGATTCGATTGTGAAGTCGTTCTTGTCCACGCCGTGGCGGTCGCGCAGCAGGGCGGATATTTCGTCCTTGGCCTGAGTGAACTTGCTAGAACTGGTGAGCCTGATTGTTATCTGGTGGACATTGGTGACGCCCTTGGGGTTTCGAATGAATGATATGCGGGACTGCATCGTCGGCAGGGGTATGATCATCATATCGTCTTCATTTTCGGTGGCGTTGGCCCCCTTTGGCTCCATGACACCGATTACAGTGAAATTGAAGCTAAAGTAGAAGCCGAATTGGCCGACAGTCACGCGAACGGTCCTCCCAGTTGGATCCACGCCTTCGCCGAAAAGCCGCGACGCGAGATTTGGCCCCAAGTCCGCGACCAGCCCTTTTCGAGTCATATCGTCATCATTGATGAATCGGCCCGTCGCGACGTAGTGGTTGCGGGTTATCTGATAGCCGGGCGTGACGCCTGTTATGTCGGTGCTGACGCTTTTCCCGTTGGCAACGACGGGCGCCGTAAAGAAGACCTGTCCTACTGCGCTAATCACGTAAGGGAAGCGATCGGGGTTGTTTATCGCGTCCACGTCGGTGCTCACGAGCGTCAGGACCGTGTCGCCCAGAGGGTTATTGGTGGGGTTGTCGTCCTTGGCCCCCGGGCGGATGAACAGGAGGTTGCTGCCGAGGCCCTGGATGCGGTTCGTTATGCCTTTCTGGGCGCCCTGGCCCGCGGCCATGAGGGTGATGACGGCGCCGACGCCGATGATGATGCCGAGCATGGTCAGCATCGACCGCATCTTGTTGGCGGCGAGCGCGCGAAGGGCGATGGGTATTGTATCGAATATGTTCATGGCAACGTCTTGGGCTGCTTACACTGGGGGCCCGATGGAAGCCGCGCTCACCGATGGCTTGGCCTGGAAGGAAACAGGCGTATTCGCCTCGTCGCTAACCACCTGGCCGTCGCGTAGCTTGACTATCCGGTGGGTGTGGTAGGCGACCTCCAGGTCATGCGTCACGAAAGCAACGGTTATACCCAGGTCGCGGTTCAACGCCTCGAAAAGGCCTATTATTTCGTGACTCGTCGTGCTGTCCAGAGCGCCCGTGGGCTCGTCCGCCAGGAGAAGCGTGGGGCGGCTGACGATGGCCCGAGCGATGGCCACGCGCTGCTGCTCGCCGCCGGAAAGCTGCGTCGGGCGGTGATGGACGCGCTTTCCCAGTCCCACCTCGGTCAGCGCCTGCGCCGCCAGCTTGCTGCGGTTGCGGGCGCCGCGGTAGACGAGCGGCACTTCCACCTGTTCCAGAGCAGTGAGTCGCGGCAGAAGGTTGAAGCTCTGGAAGACGAAGCCGATGCGCCGGTTGCGGATGTGGGCGAGGGAGTTGTCGCTGAGACTGTTGACGATGACGCCGTCGAGGCTGTATTTGCCGGCACTCGGCACGTCCAGGCATCCGATGATATTCATAAGGGTTGACTTGCCGGAACCGGAGGGGCCGATGATGGCCACGAACTCGCCATCTTCGATCTGCAGATCGACTGAGCGGAGGGCGTAGATAGGCACATCGCCAGTGCGGTAAATCTTGTCGATCTGCTCGAGCGTGATCACCGTCGTCGCCGGGGCTACTGGTAGTGGCCCGGAAGCTGCTGGTCAGCCGCGGCAACGGTCGGAGTTGCAACGGCATGCACCGCCAGAATGTCCCCGACTTTCACCCCCGACGTTATTTCGATGTTGTTGCCGTCGCTCAATCCGGTTGAAACGGGCACCATCGCCGTCTTGCCCGGGCTGACCTCCACCTCCACCACCTGCTGAGTCCCGCGGGTGCGAACGAGAGCGCTGGGGATGGCAACGACATCCGCCCTTGTATCTGTGACGAGATTCGCGGAGCCATTCATGCCCGGCGCGACGCTTTGGAGGCTTGCTGGGTCGCCCGGGTCAGGGCTGACCTTGCATTTGACCTCGTAGATAATCACGCCCTGGTTTGTGGTGGGCGACAGGCTAACCGCGGCCACTTCAATCGGGAAAGCGTAGGCCGGGAGAGCGTCGAATCTCACGGTGCCCTGCTGGCCGAGCTTGATCGAGGGCAGATCCGTCTCGCCAACATTCAGATCAAAGGTCATCTGGCCCGGCGTAAGGACGGTTACGGTGGGCACGCTGGCGTTGACGACCTGGCCGATCTTCACAGGAAGCGCCGAGACGACGCCATCGAAAGGAGACGTGAGCGTCATGTCATTGAGCACCAGGTTCGCCTGTTCCACCGCAAGTTCGGCCTCGTGGACTTGCTCCTGCTGCATCGCCAGCTCAGTGGCGGTTGCGCCCTGGGCGACCTCAGCCTGCGCTATCTGGGCAGCGATAACGTCCTCCTGGGCCTTGTCGACGCCCGCCTGCAGGTCGGCGATATCCGTCTGGGTGGGGCCGTCGATCAGCTTCTGGAGCGCGGCCTGGCTGGCGTCGACGCCGGCCTGAGCGGCGGTGACGGCTTGCTCTGCTGCGTCGATGTCGTCAGAGTTGGCTCCGCCGTTCGCCGCGTCCAACGCCTTCTGCGCGGCGTCGCGGCCGGACGTAGCGGCGGTGACGGCGTCGTTTGCCGGACCAACGGCGGCGATTGCGCTGCGGTAAGTGTCGTTCGCGGTGGCCAGGGCCGAGATCGCATCCGCGAGAGGACTCAGCGGAACCGGTGTCCCAGTCAGCAGCTCATGCACCTGGTCAGTTGTAAGTACTTGCTGATAATCGTTTGCGCTGAGGCTGGCGCAGATGTCGGCCAGGGAGCCGCTCAGGTTGCAGTAGGTGGCCCCGGCGTATTGGAAGGCGCTCTGAGCATCCGCCTCCTGGGCCGCCGCGACTTGTTGTGAATTCTGCGCCTGCGTGACCTTGGCCTTGGCCGCGTCGAGCGCCGCCTGAGCGGCAGCGATATCGGCATCGCTGGCGCCGTTCCTGAGCGTTTGCAGCTTGTCCTGGGCAGCGGATTCCGCGGCCTGCGCAGCAGCGACGGCCTGGTGAGCGGCGGTAAGCTCAGCATCTGTCGGCGGATCGGTGGCGTCCTTGAGGGCGTTCTGGGCCGTTGTTAGCTCGGCGTTTGCGGTTACCACGGCCTCGTCCGCTTTTCCCAGGTCAGTCGCGGTGGCGCCTTCCTGGAGCTTCTGCAACTGAAGCTGAGCCAACGTTAACGCGGACTGCGCGGTCGAGACGGCGTTCTGGGCCTGGTCCGCTTTCAGCCCGATCAGCGGCTGGCCTACGGTGACGTGGTCGCCGATGTTGACGTATATCTTGCTGATCTGACCGGGAGTCGTGAAAGTGAGGTCGGCCTCATCCTGGGCGACGGAGACACCCGCAGTCTGGACCATGGCGCGAAGCGTCATGGTACCGACGGTGTACGGCGTGTAGGGCTGCGTCTGCTGGCTCCCGCCGGCCGTGGCCCTATTGATGAAGAACGCAGCGACGCCGCCGATCGCCAGGATGACGAGCAGCGCGGCTATTCGTCGGATCCAGCGGGGACGCCCTTCGTCTAGATCCACCCCCTGCATTTTTCCGCCTCCCCGGGAATGCGCCGCAGATTCGCGGCAACGTAAAACCAGTACAATATGTCTAGCAGGTTAAGGGCTCCAAGGTCAAGGCGCCCGGCCCGAAACGTAACTTTTGGTATCTCGTCTACCGGTGCTATGATCGGCCAATCTACCAGGTGCGAGCACGGCGGCCACATCGACCCGATCATCCAGGCCTGCGTGGAAACGGGAATCAGGGTTTACGATACGCGTCACGAAGCCGCGGCGGGGCATATGGCCGAGGGCTGGGCCCGCCTTACCGGCCAGCCGGGCGTGGTGGTGATTACGGCGGGACCGGGCATCACGAACGTCGTCACGCCCGTCGCCGACGCGTTTGTCGACGGCGTGCCGATGGTGATCATCGGCGGCCGCCACGCCCTTAGCGACGAAGAGCGGCTGACGTTGCAAGAGTTCGACGGCCGGGCGCTGCTGAAGCCGATCACGAAGTGGTCGCGGACGGTACTGGACCCGGCACGGATTGCCGAGTACACGGCCACCGCGTTCCGCGAGGCGACGTCGGGCCGCCCCGGACCGGTCTTTCTGGAGATACCCATCGACGTGGTCTTCGGCAAAGCGGACGAGGAACTGGTGTGCTTCCCATCCACGGCGAAAGCGAGTCCGCCCGCGCCGGCGCCGGAAGCCGTGGAGACGGCGCTTTCGATGCTCGCGGAGGCGAAGAGACCGCTGATTGTCGCCGGCCGTGGCGCGTGGATTACCGACGGCGCGGCGGAGCTGCGTCGGTTCGCGGAGATGACGTCGACGCCGGTGCTGGGGCACGGGCCGTCGCGGGGCGCGGTGCCGGAGGAAGGCCATCCGCTGGGCGCGGGAAGCTTGGGGACGCTGGCGGTGCTCGCGCTTCAGCCGGAGAACGCTCCCGACCTGATTCTTTTGCTAGGCGCGCGCATCGGCCTATTCTTCGCCGGCGGAAGCTGGCTGCCCGCCGACGCGAAGATCATCCAGATCGACGTCGAAGGCGCGGAGATCGGACGCTGCCGGGACATCGAGCTCGGCATCGTCGCTGATTGCGGCGAGGCGTTGCGGGCGCTCGTGCGAGCAGCGGAGGGTCGCGAGTTCCCGGACCGCAGCGTCTGGGCTTCGACGCTGAAGGGAGCACAGCAGGCATGGCGGTTACTCTACAAGGACGCGCTGGAGTCGGACTCGCCGCCGATGCACCCGCTGCGCTTGATGCAGGAGATAGACCGCTTCCTCGGCGATGACGATATCCTCGTGGTCGACGGCGGCGAGACGTTCGTCTGGATGCAGATGGCAGCAACGATGAACAAGCCTCAGCGCTTCATCTCCTACGGCTACCTCGGCTGCCTGGGAATCGGCATTCCGTTCGGCATGGCAGCCAAGATAGCTTATCCGGAGAAGCGCGTGCTGGTGGTGACGGGCGACGGGTCGGTCGGACTCAACTTCGCGGAGTTCGACTCGGCGGTGCGACACAAACTTCCGATCGTGGTGGTGATCAACAACGATCAGGCCTGGGGAATGGTGAAGCACGAGCAGGAACTGCGCGGCGCCAATGTGCTGGCGACGGAGCTGGGCCTCGTTCACTACGAGAAGGCGGCGGAGGGCTTCGGCGTATACGGGGAGCTGCTGGACGACCCGCTGAAGGTCGGCGAGGCGCTGGAACGCGCTTTCGCGGCCGGGCGTCCGGCCTGCCTGAACGTGATGGTGGACACGACGCCGCCTTCGCCGGTCACGCAAGCGTCGGCCTCGCTGTTCCAAACGTAGCCGGCTGCTAGGCGTCGGTTCCTGCGACGCGACGGGATGTCGGCAACGGGAGGATGCCGCTTCGGATACGGGGGCCGGCGGTTCGGCAACCCGAACCGCCGGCGTGCAAGGCGTCAGCCGCGCACGGCCCGCCGACGACGTAGCTACGTCTGACGTCGCCGGAAGCGAACGACTGCAAATACTATCAGCGCCACGGCTAGCACGGGCGCGAACCACCAGAGAAAGGCGCCGGTCGCCAGCACCCCCGTTGCAACCGCCCGCAGGAACAGTAGCGACGATGCCCAGCCGTCTGCGGCGGCGGCCAGCGGGTCGGGGCCACCATTCGACGTCGACGACTTCGGCGCCTCGCTGTAGAGATGCACCTTTATCGTCGCGTTTGCCGAGAGGTTATCCATCACATTGATCTGCCCCTGGATCTGCTCGATCTCCGTTCGAACGGGGGCCAGCCGGTCCTGCACCTTCAAAATGTCGTCGATGGTGTTGGCCTTGTTCAGCAGGTCGAGGTAGCGCGCTTCCACCGCCTGCGCGCTGCGAAGTCGCGCCTGGAGGTCGGTGTACTGGTCGGTCACGTCCTGGGCGTTCGAAGTCTGGCTATCCACGTGGATGGCCAGCGCGCTCAGCTTCTTCAACGCATCCTCGTAGGCCGCCGCGGGAACGCGCAGCGTAAGGTTCGCTTCCGGCTTGTCTTGCGTCGGCGCGAGCGACGAGTCGAGCACCAGACCGCCCTCGTCGAGCGCCACCTGGGCGGCGTCCTGGTAGGCCTGCGGCACGTCTTCGACCTTGAGCTCCAGCGCTGCGTTCTGGACTACCTTTCGGTCCACGGACGACTGCGCGGGCGCAAGATCGGCTTCGTCGGCCGTCTGATCGGTGGACCCGGACGGAGCCATGGGCGCCAACCCTGGGACGGGCGCGGAGCCGGACGTGTCGTTTGACTGCGCCGCGGGCAGACTCGCCGGCTGGGCGCTGCCGCTTCCGCCGCCGTTGCTGCCTCCGCAGGCGACGAAGACGGCCGCCACACCCACGAGGGCTGCCAATAAGGGAGTTGAGATAGCGCGTCGAATCATTCTTCACTCTCCTTTCCCTGTTTAGCGGCTGTCGGCCTGCTCCTGGGCAACTGCTATTGAATGGCGAAGACGACCTGCACGGTGATATCGACGTCTAGCTGGCCGGTCTCGATTGGCGTCGACGGCGCAACAGCAGCAGAGCCGTTGGCGGCGCCGGCGAAGACGGGCACCGCTGGAACATTCGTGCCCTCCGAGATGGAGATCGGCGCGCCAAGCGTTACGCCGGCGGAGTCAGCGATGCGCTGGGCGCGGGCCTTCGCGTCGGTCACCGCGTCCCCGCGCGCCTGGTCTTGCAGCGTCTCCGGATTGTCGATGGTGAAGGTGATGCCCTGCACCTGGACGATATCGCCACCGGCGGCCGTGACGTCATCCAGCACCTGACTGGTTGTGTTGACGTCGCGCACTTTGATGGTCACGGTGTTCGTGACGCGGTAGCCGGTTAGCTTCGGCGACGCGTTCGGCGGGTAGTCGTACTCCGGCGAGATGTTGTACTGCGTCGTCTGAACGTCCTTGTCTGCAACCCCGTCGCCCTTAATGGCGTTGATGACGTTCTGCATCGTGCCGGCGGCATCGTCGCGGGCCTCCTTTACCGTCGGCTTGACGCTGCTGACGCCGAGGCTCAACACGGCCACGTCCGGGGTGCCGCTAACCTTCCCTTCGCCGCTGACGGTGATGCCCTGGGTGTTGTTGTCTTGAGCCGCCAGCGTGACCTTCTCCGATCCGCAGGCGCTTCCCAGCAGGGCGAGGGCGGCCAAGCTTAGCAGAATGAGGGCCGCAATGCTCTTCTTCATGACGTCACTCCTTCCAGACCTATGAGTCCCGATTGATCCGAATCCAACGACGGCGCATCCAAAACGCGGAAATCCCAAAGCCGATGAACAGCCCGCCTGCCGCTCCTTCCAGCGCCCACAGCCAGGCGTGCGACGCGCTCTTCTCCGCCGGTTGCGCCTGAGGCACCTGCGCAGACGCCTCGCCAAGCGACGGGACGGGGCTGGCAACGCCGGGCGGACTCACCGTCGGAAGCGCGGCTGACAGCGCGTTCGGCGTCGCGGGAGGAGCGATCACTTCTCCCGGTACAGCGGTGCCTGACGGCGGAACGGGGGGAACGACCGCCTGTCCTGAATTCTGATTCTCCGCTCCGGGCTGATTAGCGTAGTAGCCGGGAATGGTCGTCGGCGGAAGAGCGGCTGCGGCCTGCGGCAGAGAGACGGGTCCACCTGACGACATAGCTGACGGCTGTGACGCCGGCTGCCCGCCGTTCGACACAACGAAGAAGTCCATGCCGAACGCCGCGACCAGTAGAAGCGCCGCGGCAGCCGTCGCGCCGCTGAGGCCGACGTACGCGCGCCTGGCGGTTGTCCTCCGCCCCTCGGACGCCATCTTCTCCTCACGCTGCGACACCGCGGCGAGCTCAGGCGAAAGCGCGAACGAGCGCGGCGCCTTCGCTTCCGGCAAAGAGTGCAGCTCGGTGACCAACTGCTTCAACTCCTCCAGCTTGCGGGCGCAGCCCTCGCAGGAACGAAGGTGCGCCTCCACGCTCGCACGCTTCGCCTCGGAGAGCGCCGCGTCGATGAAGGCGGACAGATCGCTTTCGTCCACGGGATGGTGACGGAATCCAAGAAACCTCACGGTCTCCTCCTCTTCCTGGGAATCCGCTGACAGGCGGCTTCAATCAGTAAGACGAAATTGCTGGGGCAAAAGTTCCCGCTGCTGGAGGAGAAGGTCGCGAAGGCGGGCGCGGCCGCGGCTCAGGCGCGACTTCACGGTGCCGGGCGAAAGGCGCAGGGTCTGCGCGATCTCGTCATAGCTGAAGCCCTGGACGTCGCGGAGGACGACGGCTGCGCGCTGGTCGGGAGGAAGCGCCATCAGGGCCGACTGGAGGTGGCGGCCGAGCTCGCTGCGCAGGGCTGCCTCTTCCGGCAATTCGGCGGGATCGGGCAAGTCGAGCGGCGAGGCGCCGGTGGACGGGTCGTCGAGGGAGACCTGCCGGCGGCGTCGACTGCGGCGCAGCTCGTCGGTGCAAGCGTTGAGGGCGATCCGCAGCAGCCAGGCGCGAAAGGCGTCGCCGCGGCAGCGCTCGATGTTGCGGTAGGCGCTTAGGAACGTTTCCTGCGTCACGTCCTCGGCGGAATGCGTCGAGCCGAGCATACGCAGGCAAAGGCCGTAGACGGCGTCCTGGTGCGCTTCAACGAGGGCGTTGAAGGCGGCCAGATCGCCGGCTCGGCATCGCTGCAAGAGCGCGCCTTCGTCGAGGTCGGTGAGAGGGCCTTGGCGGGTCAGGCTGCACCTCCAGATTCGGGCCGTGTCGATAAGTTTAACAGAATAGGGGTAGACTTCGCCGCTTCAAGGAAGCTTAAATGGAATGGCGCGCCGCTTCAGGCGGAGCGTTATGGTAACAATACGGCTTCCGGGAAGTTTGGAGTGTGGGGGCGTGCTATAATCGTGGCAATGCAATGCTAGGAGAACCTCCGGAGAACCCCGTCGAGGAGCCCGAGAAGGCCGACGATAAGAAGAAGCGCAAGCCTTCCAGAGGCTCTTCCGAGGCTGCGTCAACCGACTTCATCTGGTCCACTGAAACCGGCCTGCCAATCGACTACGGCCCCTGGACGGTCGAAGGCCCGCATCCGCCGGTCGGAAGGACGTCCCGGCTCGCCGGCGTGGGCAGACTCGTCCGCGATCTTGTCGAGATCGGCATCTTCGCGCTGCTGCTCTTCATCGGCCTGCGGATGGTCGTGCAGAACTTCCGCGTCGAGGGGTCGAGCATGGAAGGCACGCTCCACGACGGCCAGCTCATCCTGGTGAACAAGGCTTCCTACTTCAAGGTGAACCTGGGGTTCCTTGACGTCATTCCCTTCGTTCATGTCGGCGATAATTCGCACTACCTGTTCGGCGCGCCCCGTCGCGGCGACGTTATCGTTTTCCGCTTCCCGAACCAGCCGGACCGCGACTTCATCAAGCGCATCATTGCCGTGCCCGGCGAACAGGTGGAGATCCATGACGGGCTTGTCTTCATCAACGGAAAGGCGCTTGACGAAAAGTACATTCCGGACCGAACAGAGCACGACTTTGGGCCGGAGCTTGTGCCGGACGGCGAGTACTTCGTCCTTGGCGATAACCGCAACAATAGCTACGACTCGCGCAGTTGGGGCTTTGTGCCGGAGGGCAATATCATCGGGCGGGCGTGGGTCTCGTACTGGCCGTTCAGCTCGTTCGGCCTGATCTCCCATCCTTCGATACAGCCGCTGGGGACGCAAGGTGATTCGCCTTGAGCGATGAGCTCCTGGAGATGCTGCGCCAGGCCGGCGCCGTGCTCGAGGGGCATTTCAAGCTCACTTCCGGCCGGCACTCCGGCACCTACTTCGAAAAGTTCCAGGTCCTCCAGCATCCCGCGTACACGCAGCGCCTCTGCGGGCTAATCGCGGACCACTTTCGCAGCAGCGGCGTCGAGTTGGTCGCGGGACCGACGACCGGCGGCGTCATCCTGAGCTTTGAGGTGGCGCGGCAGCTCGGTGTGCGCGGTATCTTCGCCGAGACGGTCGGCAGTGAGCGACGGTTTCTGCGCGGGTTTCGCGTGAACGCCGGCGAGCGGGTCCTGGTGGTCGACGATGTGCTGACGACCGGCGGCAGTATCCGTCAGGTCGTCGATGCGGTCCGAAAGGCCGATGGTGAGCCTGTTGGCGTGGCGGTGCTCGTCGACAGGACGGGCGGGAAGGCGGACTTCGGACTGCCGTTTTTCGCCTGCCTGGAGCTTGTCGTGCCGTCGTACGATGCGTCGGACTGTCCGCTCTGTCGCGAGAGCGTGCCACTGACGGAGACGTAGGCGAGCCTTTTCCTTCTTCCTTCGCACCGCATTCGCGACCGCAACCTCCGGCAAGCGTCCTGCAACTTACACTTTCCGTTTGACAGGGGTTTCGGGGGTCTTCTATATTGCTTTGGGGCCGTTAGCTCAGCGGCAGAGCTCCGGACTTTTAATCCGGGAGTCGAGGGTTCGAATCCCTCACGGCCCTCCAAAATCCAGAATCAAAACCGCTGCTTTTGTGCTTCGATCTTGCTCGACTGCGATGCTTTACGCTCCGGCAACTGCGACACACGCTCACGGGGGAAGTAGTACCGTCTTGGCCCAGTGGGGCGGGCTGGACTCTCCTCATGTCACACTCACCACTTCAAAGGACACCACCTACTGGGTGGACGCCCTCACCGGCGCGGTGACAACGGTGACGACTCCTGGGGTGAACAGAGTCAAGTTCGTCTTTGAGCATCCACGAGGCGTCGGCGGCATGGTCAAGCTGCCGCCGGCCGCCATTGCCGCCCAGTCCTCCAAAGCATCTGACAGCGGCAACCAGTCATTCGGAACCTATTCAGCCGTCGTGGGCGCCGTGGCATTCGGGTCAATGGTTGTTGCTGCCAGCCGCTGGTGGGTTGGTAGGCGCCGGCAAGAGGGCTAGAGGCTGCGGCAAGGACTGGCGGGTGCTAATCCATCGAACGCCATGCGCGCTTCGGGGGTGGCGCGTTCTTAACCCACGCAAGGCCGCGCAGGGAGACGCACACTAAGGGAAGATTGTGTGTGAACGGCGTCAGCATTTCCCTCACGGCAAGAGCCTGAGAGCATTTATTACTTTCCCGAACAGTGCGACACCGAAAACGCTTGACGAGAGCACATATCATATGCTACCCTGATAGTGGTCTTGTCTAGGGCAGTTCTTTCCCCTCACTAGAAAGCCCTCTGCTCCCTCAGGCGATTGCAACAAGCGAGGCCCTCTGAGCTTAATGCCTTCCTGGTACGTGTGTAGCCTGCCGTAACAAGGCGCAGGCAAACTCATCCTGAAGAGAGAAGGACATGAGAATACTACAAGTTGCACCGCTGGCTGAAAGAGTCCCGCCCCCCGCTTATGGCGGCACCGAGGCCGTCGTGGGGTTGCTGGCGGACGGCCTGGTTCGGCGCGGACACGACGTCGTGCTGCGCGCCTCCGGCGACTCCATCACCCTGGCCGAGCTACGCTCCGTCTACCCACGCAGCTTAAGGACCGCGACAGGAATCGAGAATCTTCTTCCCTACGAGCTGGTGCATGGCGCTGAGGCGCTGCGCGACGCCGCGGACTTCGACGTTGTCCACAACCACACGGGCGAATTCCTGATGGCCTTCGCCGGACTCATAGATGTGCCCATGCTAACGACGACCCACGGCATCCTTACGCCGGACAATCGCTTCGTTTGGGAGCACTACAACGGCTTCTACAACACCATCAGTTGGTCGCAGGCCAAGGGCTTCGTTGGCCTGCACAGCGCCCAATTCGCTGGAGTCGTCCACAACGCGATAGACGTCCAGACGTTCCCGTTCCGCGCGAACAAGAAGGATCTCCTCCTCTGCCTGGCGCGCGTCTCGCCCGAAAAGGGAACGCACCTCTCCATCGAAGTGGCGCGTCGCCTCTCGATGCCGCTCGTTATCGCGGGCAAGGTCGACGCGGTCGACCGGGCGTACTTTGAGGCGATGGTAGAACCTCAGATCGACGGCACGAACGTGCGGTTCTTCGGCGAAGCCAACGCGCAGGAGAAGCGAGACCTGTACTCCAGAGCCCGCGTCCTGCTGGCGCCGATCGAGTGGGAAGAGCCCTTCGGTCTGGTGATGCCAGAAGCGATGGCCTGCGGCACGCCCGTCATCGCCTTTGCTCGCGGGGCCGCGCCCGAAATCGTCGTGGACGGCGAGACCGGCTTCCTGGTCGACGACGTCGATGG
>JBEKKV010000042.1:0-21798 GCA_050010555.1 Dehalococcoidia bacterium | reverse complement strand
CTACAACCACATGAGCAACGTCTGGATTCTCGTCTTCCCGGCGGGCGCCATCGCCTTGCTGATGCTCTGCTTCACCTTCCTCGGCGACGGCCTCCGCGACGCCCTTGACCCCCGCCAGCGCTGAGACCGCCCCGGGAGACAGATGCGCTCCCTGGCCCGCCTTGACGCAATCATGCGCGGTCTATTGGCCTCGAATCCGCGCCGACCTGCCACAATCTGGCCCGTGGAGCCTCCGCTGACTGGGATTGGCTCTCCACATTTGGCCCTCCTTGCCAGCACATGTAACTAGCCCGCTGCGAAACGCGGAGTGGGTGCGGCATAAAACACGCCAATATCTGCTCGTCCGTGCTTGAAAACCTTTGCAAGCACCCATTTTCTGGAGGTGTGGGACTCCGCTAAAACCAGTTTGTGTTGCGCATCTACAGAATGGTCTCCTCCAGAGTTTCAGTTTCGGCACGGATGGTTTCTTCATCTCTGTGGATGTACTTGCCGCCGCGAAGCCATGAGGCCATGGCGGAGAGCAAGAACAGAATTATTGAAAAGACGAACGCAATCCGCAAACCGTGAACGAAGGGGCCGGAAATGAGTCTCGGGAAGAACGACGTGCCGGTGATATACGCACTGCTGGCATGAGGCAACGAGGCAAGGGTGTCAGCCGGCAGCAATTTCGTCATCGGATTGTAGCCAAGGAACGCCGCGAAGAGGCTGCCGATCGGCGGCGCACTGGCAGTTTGATTGGCGACGGATGCTGGCACTCCTTGTGCAGTAAGCTGGCTCGACATCGTTGCAGGCAGCTTCGAAGCAAGGCCGACTATCATCAAACTGAAGAAGACGCCGATCGAAAGCACTTGGCCGACATTCATGGCGGTCGCCCGCATACCGGACGCCTGACCGCGTTTTCCTGCCGGTACTGAATTCATGGTGGCGGTAGTATTCGGCGATGCGAAAAAGCCACTGCCGAGCCCATTGAGAAGAAGGAAGAATGCAAACGCCCAGTAAGGAAAATTCGCCGGCAAAGTCAGAAGCAATGCAAAGCTCAGGGCGCCCAGGAGCATTCCTCCGGTCGAGAAGTATCTCGCCCCGTATCTGTCAGACAGATAGCCGGAGAGCGGTCCAACCAGAAGAAAACCAACTGTCAGCGGCAGCATGTATATTCCGGCCCACAGCGGCGTGCTTTCGAAGGAATAGCCGTGCAGCGGAAGCCACACGCCCTGAAGCCAAATGATGAGCATGAACTGCAAGCCGCCGCGGCCGATGGCAGATAGGAAATTGGCAATAAGGCTGGCCGAAAAGGCTCTGATCTTGAACAGCGAAAGATCAAACATCGGCTCCTCTACTTTCGTTTCGATGACAATGAAGACGCCGAGCAAGATCAGTCCGGCGATCAGTTCGAAGAGAACGGAAGGAGAGGTCCAACCCATAAGGTGGTTGCCATACGGTTGAATGCCGTATGTGATCCCGACTAGGACAAGGACGAGGCCAACGGCAAACGCTATGTTGCCCCACCAATCTATCTTCACTTCTCTTCGCTCGTTGAGATCGTGCAGTTTCAGATAGGCCCAGACCGTTCCAAAGACGCCAACCGGAGCATTAACCAGGAACACCAAGCGCCAGTGCAAATCGGCCAGGATACCACCGGCGATGAGACCGATGAAGCTGCCGGCAAGAGCGGCAACGGCATTAACACCCATAGCTAGCCCGCGCTGTTCCGGCGGAAAAGCGTCGGTGAGGATGGCGGTGGAATTCGCCATCAGCAACGCTCCGCCCACGCCTTGGAAAATACGCATAGAAATCAGATAGACTGCCGCACTTGCTCCTTGCCCAGGAGTGAGACCAAGAGCGACTGAAGCGATGGTAAAAACAACGAAACCGAGGTTATACATTCTGACGCGGCCTAGGAGATCGCCTAGGCGCCCGAACGACACAACCAGCACAGCCGTGCAGACCATATAGCCCATCAGAGTCCAGAGCAGAAAACCGGAATTGCTTGGCAGAAGGGGATCGAGATTGATGCCGCGGAAAATGGCTGGAAGGCTGATTATGATGATCGAGCCGTTCAGCGCCGCCATGAAGACGCCGAGCGTCGTGTTAGATAAGGCCGTCCATTTGTATGAGTCCTGCTCTGTTAAGTCCATTGTCTAGTGAAGTCCGGCGCACTATCCTGCCGGTCTACAGAGTCATGACACTACTGTTCATCAGCCTCCCCACGCCGTTCATAATTCTCTTCAGCTTGCTGCCGGCGCTGATCGGCACCCTCGCGCCGCTGGCGATCGCCGGCTCGGCAAAGACAGCCTTCGTTGGGGGGCAGTAGCGATATCCCAGACGGGCCTGAACGGCTATTCTGAGGTGTGTCAAACGATGCTTCTTTGCCTGATTGTGCAGCCACCAGGGTTCAAGAAGCAAGCGTAGGATAGCGTGCCTGCGACGCTCGTGGAGCTGGATCACAATCTGGCTGCGTCAAGAGATGGGTAAACTCTCCCGCCGACCGGAAGACCGCCGTCACAACAGATTTCGAAATCACGACCTTTGGGAGCACCAGACCGTCCGATTTCGAAATCCTCCCCGAGGCCCCCAATCCGAATCTGAGATCGCCGCGGGAACAGCCCCCCAAGGACTCCTCCGCGGGCCCAATTGCCGACCACGCCAAGGGAAATCCGAGAAGGGCAAACCCTGTGACACGCGATGACACAACGGGATGGCGGGGCCGCATCCCACGTGCGATTGGGGCTCATGGGTACTAGGAAGACGCCCAGGATCAGGCGGATAGAACGGTTTCCTGGACGGCGTGTCGCAGGTTCGAGTCCTGCCGGGGGTGTCACACCCGTTTTATGATCTTCCAGGGCGCATCTAGAGGGGACGTGTCACCCTTTCTGCGGGCCCACTTCCGCTGTCCTCTCCCAGCAGAGTGGCATCGGATCTGGACTCGTTTTCGGGGGCAGATCGATGAAGAAGACGCTCTCCGCTTGCTCCCCGCTCCAGCCCCGTCTCGAAAGCTAGCGCCTCAATCCCTTTCTCAGGGTCACAACCGTAACGCTCGCCGCGGTTGCCAGCGCTCCAAGTATCGCGAGTGCCACAAGGGTCCCTCGCGATTCCGCCGGACTGCCGGTCCCCGTGCGAGGCGGCGAAATGACTCCAGCCTGACTCCCGGAAGGAGTAGAGGTTGGTTTAGCGGAAGGGGCACTGCTTGGAGCCGACGTTGGCGGAGCAGTTGGAGTTGCTGTTGGCTCCGGCGTGTCTGTCGCCCGATGCACGAAGATCGTGACAGATGTTGGGGTGCCCGTCGTCTCCGTCGGCGTTGCCGCGGCGCTTGGCGGACGCGTCGGCGACAGCGCCCTCATGCGCCTCACCGACGTCACCTACGCCTTCCCCGACCTCCTGTTCATCATCCTCCTGCGCTCCGTCCTCCTGGGCCGCCACATGCCGGTCCTGGGCGAGCCGCGACTCCAGGTGATGCTGGCGATCGCGCTCGTGAACTGGACGACCATCGCCCGGCTGGTGCGCGGCCAGATGCTATCTCTTGCCGAGCGCGAGTACGTCACGGCGGCGAGAACGCTTGGCGCGAGCAACTGGCGCATCGTCACGCGGCACATGCTCCCGAACACCCTGGGGCCCGTAATCGTCGCCTTCGCCTACAACCACATGAGCAACGTCTGGATTCTCGTCTTCCCGGCGGGCGCCATCGCCTTGCTGATGCTCTGCTTCACCTTCCTCGGCGACGGCCTCCGCGACGCCCTTGACCCCCGCCAGCGCTAGGTCAGTCCAGGTCGCCTGCTGCCCTTCCGCCGCCCTCTCCTACCGCCGCAACGCAGCCCCCGCGCCCAAGAGCGCGCATCTTGCCCGCATATCCTCCCCTTGGGCAACCCATCGGTACACGCTTAAATGCGCATACCAGACATAGTGAAGGATTCCCGTGCTATTTGCGGGGCGCTACCCAAGGTGGGGCTATGCGCTTGTCGGCGGCTGGCTCCGCTGGCAACTTCGTGTGAATGCGTTCTTCTTCGGTTTGACGGACGCATACCCGCCGTTCCGGCTGAGCGACTAGGCTGAAATGCGGGTCAAGTGTGCGCGCCGTACGTGGCGCAGCCATCTGGACCCTTGACGTGCGGTTGACAGCGTCGGGGATAGCGATTGCGGGCCGAAGCCATTACTCGCGACGGCCCCTTAATTGTGCGTTCGCGAGCCTTGCAACGGTCGTTCTACGGTGCCACCGTTGGCGGAGGTTGCAGGTGAAGGGCGACGCGAATGGCGGCTGCTGCTGATCCGGCTGCGGTATTGGCGTCCACGGCGGCCTGCCATGTGGTGGAATCGGGGTTCGTCATGAAATCCTGGATAGAGGCGATTAGCGTCTGAAGGGCTGCGGCCAAATCACTGGCCTGCGTGCTGACGCTCGGGGGGAAAGAAATTTGGGAGAGAGCGGCTTGGAAGGTCTGAAGGCAGGCGAGCAACTCGCGTGAGGTAGGAACCAGGTCGGGGTACTGGGTGGTTGAGGGGAGTTCCCCCTGTTCAGCGCTGACCTGTGCTTCGCATACGTTGAGAGCCGCTAGGATGGGGCTATACTGCGCCGCTGCCGCAGCGATGGGGTCCTCGCTGGGCGCGGAGGGCGTGGTCGAGGACGTTGCAGCGGGTGTGGCTGTGGGAGCCGTAGAGCCTGAAGGCGTGGTATGGCTGGTTGCGGATGAGCCACCACAACTAATCAGGGCGACTGCTGCAGCTACAAGACAGATGCGCACGGTGCAGCGTGTCCAATCCGTCATCGTCTCTCCCCCGCTAAGTGATCCCGGTCACGGTAGCAAGGATAGGCGCCGAAGGGCTCTTTATCGGAGTTGCCCGTTCACGCTCGCGAGCCAATGGGAAGCCTCCTAGACAAACGACATGGTACTTCTCGGCTGGGTAGCGGGTCAAGGGCGCGCCTGGTGCGTGGCGCAGCCATCGAACACCCTTGGCGCGCGAGAAGATGCCAAGATAGGCAGCCCAGGTCGGTGCGATTCTCCGCGACACCCTCGACCCCCGCCAGCGCTAGCAGCCAGCGGGCCCCGAAGGGCGGGAGCGCCAGCATACCCGGATGCACGTACCATTCCTGTTCATGCTATGATATGCACGATCGCGGGACTCGCCAGCAGCGCAAGGAGTAGAACCACATGGACGTTGAGTACGCATTTCTAGCCGACGCCGCCCAAACCTCGTCGGACGGGAAGCTCTACGTCCTCGGTGGAGGCGTCGACAGGATTCTCGCCACGAAATTCCCGGCCGTTCATCCAGCAATGAGTCTGGTGCTGAAGATGAGACTTCATCCAACTGAATGCGACCGCGAGCACACTCTTGAGCTTGAGCTATCGGATCCCGACGGGAATCCCGTCGGAGGCAAAGTGTCGGCCAAATTCGAGGCGGAACGCCAGTCGCACGGCAGACCTGCTTTTGTCCAACTAGTCCTCAACGTAATGCAAGCTAGATTTGACCACGCAGGAGACTACGCCTTCCAGGTAGTTATCGACGGGCAACACCACAAGTCGGTGTCCTTATACCTTGAAGAGCCTGCCGGCGTTGCCGCCCCCGATGCAGACGAACAGTGAATCCGCTGACACAGGCCTCAGGCACTCAGAGTTATTCCCAAACCTTCGACCTCTAGGAGAAACTTCTCAGGCGTCAGCACTCTGGTCTCACCAACCGTGTCCAATTCCAAGAGGGCCTGGTCTCGAGTAACGAGCCAGAAAACCCCACCGACCTGGGCGCAGTGCAAGTACTTCCTGTCGTCCTCGTCCCTGCAACTCGGCGCCGTTCCCACGAGCGCCACGCGCCTGCAAATCAGAAGCAGGTCGTCAATCATGAAATCGAGCTCGGACGTGTCAATGCCACGGCGATGGAAAAGTGCGCGAACCGAGGGCTTGGACGCAAGCTCGTAGTACTCCTGCTCAATCTCGGGGCAGGTCACTAGACGCAGCCGACCAGCTGCGAAGTTGCGCAGGATACGGCCGGGGGCATTGTTTGGCGACGCGACGCCTGAGATTAGGCAGTTCGCGTCAAGGCAGACGTGCTCCGTCGCCTTCGCTCCGAAGATAACGTGAGTGTGGCGGCTGCGCCCGTAGTGCGCTCTATCCTAGCCATCAGGAGAGCGAGCTGAACCTCTTCTTCCGGGACCCCCGACATCCGCTCCTGAATAAGTCGGAGCCGCTGAGCAAATGGCCCCTTGGTTTCTGTCGTTTCGGTCATTCTCGATCCTCGCCCCTCTCCAGTGATATCTTCGGCCGTAGGAACCCAATGATAACCACTTCGTCACAAAAGTCAAGGAAGCGATTGCACACTACGGTTGCGGGAGGTGGAAACCCGGTCGTCAGATGACATGCTGGCAACCCCGCAGGATTCCTCCTGGCAAGGCGCTCTTTGACTTTCCCCTCACTTCGGCCGGGAGCTCGAGGCTCCTTGGTTAGGGTGCCATTTCCGGATGGGAATCGTCGACGCGCTGTGCTCTAATGGATGCGTCCGCAACCACTCGCTACCGGCGACCGGCGGGCCGCGGATCGCCCGTTTCCAGGGTCAATTCAAGAAAGCGCGCTTCTTCAGATTCGCAGATCAACTGCTTTTTCAAAACAAATACAATCAGAGCCAATCGATCAGCTAGGCGCGTGCCAGCGCCAACAGCGCCGGCCTTCGACAGCAGTACGCCAGCTCCGACCCCCGCGAAGAGCCCTCGTCGACGGGCAGCGCCCTCATGGGCATGGCCTCCGGCACGATGCGCACGTCCGGCGGCCGGCCCAGCGCATCCACCGCCTCGTCCGCTATCTTCGACGGCGCCACCAGCACCACGTCGCGACCGCTGTTCCACGCCTCGACTGCCTCCTCGCGGATGCCGCCGCCCGCCAGCTCCAGCGGCCCGAACTCGTCGATCACGATGAGGTCGAACGGCTGGCGGACCGCCCGCTCCAGCGCCGCCCGCGCCAGGTCCAGCCCCTCCCGAAGGAGCGTCGCATTGCGAGGGCGTCGGTCCCACGGCACCGGCGCAATCGCCCGCGCGATGGGCACACTCTCCTGTGTCGCCAGATCGACCGCGTCCACCCCCACCCTATCGCCGTTCCGGTGCACAGCCGGAGCCAGCACGCCGCCCACCTTGAGGCCGCTTCGTCGCGCCGAGTCCGCCATCCTCCGGCAGAAGTTCGTCTTGCCGCAGCCCGATTCGCCTGTTACCAAGATCCTCATCGCACCCATCCTCTGTCAGTGTTCCGCTTCCTTCAGTCAGGAAGACTTACCGGCAGTCTACATAAAGAAGGTGCATGCCTTGTGAAGGCGAGCGCCGTTCGCATGAAGGAAGCATGAAACCAGCGTCGCGCGACTCACTCGCTGGCATCCCGTCTCCGCCCTTCACGACGAATTGACGCGCCGTCGGCCCGCTTCACGCTCGCTTCACATGCCAAGGCTAACGTAGATCAGTGGAGATGTTGCCGCCTGGCGGCGCCTCAACGAAGTGATGGTTGGGAGGAAGGAAATGCAAGAGCATAGACTGAACGGACTACGAGTAGCCATTCTGGTTACTGATGATTTCGAGCGTATCGAGCTCGTGGAACCGCGGCGGGCCCTCGAGGAAGAGGGCGCCGAGACGCTGATCGTCGCACCGAAGTCGGGGCAGGTGCAGTCGATGAACCACGACGTGAAGGCGGAAGTCTTTCCCGTCGATCTGACGCTGGACGAGGCAAATCCGGATGACTTCGACGCCGTCCTGCTCCCGGGAGGCGTCATGAACGCCGACGCCCTGCGGATGTACCCCAGTGCGCGGGACTTCGTGCGCCGCATTGACGACGCGGGAAAGCCTATAGCCGTCATCTGCCACGCGCCGTGGATCCTCGTTTCGGCGGGCCTCGTTCGCGGCCGGACGCTGACGAGCTGGCCGTCGCTGCAGGACGACATCCGGAACGCCGGCGGCACGTGGGTTGACAGGGAGGTCGTGCCCTATCGCAGCTGGGTAAGCAGTCGCGGGCCGCGGGACCTGCCGAGCTTCAACCGGGAGATGGTCTCGCTCTTCGCCACGCCGATAGGCCGGCGCAGAGCCGCTTAACAGCGCGAGCTGATCAGGGACCCGGCGCTCTCGGTCGACGGGGGAGGGTCGCTCGGCCCGCCCGTCGGGGTTGCCGAGCGACCTCGGCGCCTCGGCGGCCGTTACTACGTCTTCTGCTCGGCCACCGCCGCGCTCATCTTTCGCCAGGCCTCCCGCGCCTCCTCCACCGACCCCTCGTCCTCAATCGTCGACACGTCGCCAGGGTCCTTGCCGGACACCACCGCCTTCAGCACGCGACGCATTATCTTGCCGCTGCGCGTCTTCGGCAGCATCTCCACGAAGTTCAGGTCACCGACGACGACAAGCGCTCCCAGCTGCTGGCGCACCGTCTGCAGCAGCTCCTTGCGTAGCTCCTCCGACGGCTGGAGCCCCTGCTTGAGCACCACGAACGCGGATACGACCTCACCGCGCAGCTCGTCGGGCCGGCCCGTCACGCCGACCTCCGCGCAGGCGGGATGATGCAGGAACGCAGTCTCCACTTCGATAGTGCCGATGCGGTGCGCCGCTATCTTTATCACCTCGTCTGCACGGCCGCTGAACCAGACATAGCCGTCATCGTCGATGGACGCGGCGTCGCCAGTCGAATAGACGTGGGCGTTGGCGATGCGTTCCCAATAATCCAGCCCGTAGCGCTCCGGCTCGCCCCACAGCATCGACGTCAGGCCTGGGAACGGACGCTTGATGACGAACAGCCCCTTCTCATTCGCCGCGCAGGGCTCGCCTTCCGCCGTCATGATCGCCGCCTCGATACCGGGCAGCGGGATGCCGCCGGAACCGGGCTTGATCGGCAGCAGGCCGAGGCCGTACGGGTTGCCGACTATCGGCCCGCCCGTCTCCGTCGCCCACATGTGGTCGATGACCGGCACCTCGTCCCGCAGCACCTCCTTTTGCAGCCACTCCCAGGCCGGCGCGTTCAGCACCTCGCCCGCGCAGAAGACGCGGTTCAGCGAACTCAAGTCGAAGCCGCGGGCAGCGTCGACGCCATAGCGCATGAGCAGTCGCACCAGCGTCGGCGACGTGAAGATGCCGCTTACCTTGTTCTCCTCGATGATGCGATAGAACGTCTCCGGGCCCGGATAATCGGGCGCGCCCTCGAAGGAAATTGTCGCGCAGCCGTAGAGCAGCGGCGCGTGCACGATGTACGCGTGGCCCACAATCCAGCCGATGTCCGAAGTCGACCACCAGACGTCGTTCTCGTTCAGCCCGAACAGCCAGTTGGCCATGCTCCACGTGTGCACCTGATAGCCGCCGTGAGTGTGCACCGCCAGCTTCGGCTTGGCCGTCGTGCCGGAAGTGGGGAGAATGTACGCCGGCTCATTCGCCTCCATCACCTCATAGCCGTCGTTCTGGCCCTCGCCCAGCGCCAGGAAGTCGTCCCAGGTGATGTCGCGACCCGCCCGCATCGGGATGTCGGCATCGCTCCGACGCAACACTACCACGCGCTCGACGACCCGGTCCGCGCCTTCGGCAAGGCAGGCATCGACCATGTCTTTCAGGGAAACGTCTTTCCCCTTGCGGTAGACGATGTCGGAGGCGAAGATCGCCCGCGCGCCCGTTCGCGTGACGCGGTCGGCGAAGGCGGCGGCGCCGAAACCGGCGAAGATGGCGACGTGGATCGCGCCAATGCGCACCGCCGCGAGCATGACCATGATCGCTTCCGGGCACGTCGGCATGTAGATGGCGATCCGATCGCCACGCTTGATCCCCATGCCCCGAAGAGCCGCCGCGACGCGCTTCACCTCGTGGAGCAACTGCGCGTATGTGTAGACGCGCCTGCAGCCGCGCTCGTCCTCAGAAATGAGCGCCGCGCGCCCGCCGCGCCTGCGCTCGACGTGGTAGTCGAGGCAGTTGTAGCAGAGATTCGTTTTGCCGCCGATGAACCAGCGGAATGTGGGCGGCGTCCACTCGAAAGTCGTGTCCCACTTGCGGAACCAGGGGAGCTGGTCGGCGGCCTCGGCCCAGAAGCGTTCCGGGTCGTCGACGGCGGAGCGGCAGAACTTGCGCACCAGCGGGTTGATCACTTCCATTGGTCTACCTCCGAGAGCGAGGGATTGCGGTGAAAAGAATGCTACTCGGCAGCCCATCAGTCGTCAACGCCGACGAGGGGACCACTCCGCGTTGCTGGCCGCATCTGATATGATCCCCGCATGGACATCGAAGGAAAAGTCGCAATCGTTACCGGCGCGTCGTCCGGCATCGGCCTGGCGACGGCCCGCCTGCTCGCCGAGCGCGGCGCGAAGGTCGCCCTCGTCGCCCGCTCCCTTGACAAGCTGAAGGCGCTATCGCTGCAGTTGCCCGATTCCCTCGCCACCGCCGCCGACATGAGCGTCGAGAGCGACGTGCGCGCCATGGTGCGCCGCGTGGAAGCGCACTACGCCCGCATCGATCTCCTCGTCAACTGCGCCGGCCAGGGCTACGACGCGCCGGTTGAGCACACCAACCTCGAACAGTTCCGGCGCCTGTTCGAGTTGGACGTCGTCGGCCCGCTGGTCGCCATGCAGTCCGTCATCCCCATCATGCGCCGGCAGGGCGGCGGCGCGATTGTGAACGTGAGCTCCGGGACGTCGCTCATGCACCTGCCTTACATGAGTCCCTATTCGTCCCTGAAGCGGGCCCTGAACGGCATCACGCTCGCGGCGCGCGAAGAGTTGAAGGACGACGGCATCGCCGTGAGCGTGGTCTATCCCTACATCACGGCGACCGACTTCGAGCAGAACACCGTCGTCGATAGCCACGTGCCGCAGTGGGAAGGCGACAGCGAAGGGCTGCGGCCGCCCGATTCAGCCGAGCACGTCGCGGAGCGCATCCTCGACGTCATCGAGAGCGGCGAAGCGGAGCAGTTTGCGCACGATTGGATGAAGCGGCTCGGCCCGTCGGAGGCTTGAACTCTTCCTACGCGTCCGGAGACTGGTCCTGCTCCTCCAGCCAGCGGTAGTAGCCGGTGAACTTGTACAGCGCCCGGCAGGCCCGTTCCATCGTCTTGAACACCGGGATCCCTGCCTTGAGGAGTCGCGCGCTCACCTGCAGCCGGTCCTTCTCCGTCGCCAATCGCTCCGACGTGCAGCGCATCGCCACGACGAACGGCTGACGGTGCGGCTTCTTCGCGAACCGGATGAAGTACTTCGCCAAGTCGCGGGCGCTCCCCCACCAGGGCAAATTGCGCGGAAAGACCTGCGCCGTCATCAGAAGTATGTCAATCGCCGGGTCCTTGGCGACGATATCGACGACGCGAATGAAGTCCTCCGCCCCGCGCAGTTGCATCGCCACGTCCAGCGGGTTGCGCACGCTGGTACCGGCGACGCCGACGAAGCCGCGCAGCTCCTTCTGGATGTCTTCCGAGATGTCGGGCACGAATAGCCCCTCGCGCACGCAAATATCAGTCGTGATCACGCCGTTGCCGCCGGCGCTGCCGATGAGCGCGGCGCCCCTGCCCGTGCACGGCGGCAGCCGGACCAGAGCCTGAAGCGTATCCACCATCTCTTCGATTGAGTCGACTCGAATGGCGCCGGACTGGGCGAAGAACGCGCCCCACACGGCGTCCTGGCCCGCCAGCGACCCCGTATGCGATGCGACCGCCCTGGCGCCGGCCGCGGTAAGCCCGCCCTTGAGAATAACGATGGGCTTCTTTGGCGCGATCCGCTGGACCATGCGCAGCAGCTTCGGGCCGTCGCGCACGCCCTCCAGGTACATGCCGATGAACTTCGTCTCCGGGTCGTTCTCGAAGTACTCCAGGTAGTCGGTGCTGTCGAGAACGTAGCCGTTGCCGAACGAAATGACCTTGCTCATGCGGAGGTTGTAGTCCGGCGCCATGCGCACGAACTCGCTGCCGAGCGCACCGCTCTGCGTGATCATCGCTATCGGGCCGACTTCTGCCGGCAGCGGACCCCAGGGCGAGATGCGCCCGCGTGGCGAGTAGATGCCCATACAGTTCGGCCCGACGATGTTCAGCTTTCCCCGGGCGGCTATCTCGCGCAGCTTCTCGGCCAGCGCGGCCCCCTCTTCCTCACCCGTCTCCGCGAAGCCCGCCGTGAACATGTGGATGTTGTGCGCGCCGCGGTCGATGCATTCCTGAAGCGCTGCCTCGGCCCTCGAGGCGTTAACGGCCATGATGACCAGGTCTGGCGTCTCCGGCAGCGACGCCAGCGAAGGATAGCACTTCAGCCCCAGCACCTCTTCGGCTACTGGATTGATGGGGTAGAGGTTGCCTTCGTAGCCCATGGACAGGATCGACCAGATGAACTGGTTGCCGCCGCCGCGCATTCTGCTCCTCGACGCGCCGAGAACGGCGATGGATCGCGGCGTAAAGGACTTCTCCAGCTCGGGGTTCCAGGCCATGCGGCGTCAGCTCTCCTTCCCTTTTCGACCGTCCCGCACGCCGGCGAGGAAGTCGAGGACGACGCGATTGTACTCCTGCGGCGCTTCCAGCGCGGGCGTGTGACCCGTCGGCAGCAGCTCGAGGCGGCTCCCGGCGATAGCCGCTTGCGCCGCGCGCGCCATATCGACCGACATGAACGCGTCGCGCTCGCCAGCGATTATCAGGACCGGGCAGGAGAGGAGACCTACGTCCGGCGGCGGCGCCTGCATGACGGCGCCCCATACGCGGGCGAAAGCGCCGGGGTCATTTGCCAGCTTCATCGGTTTGTAACGCTCGAATAGCGCCGGGTTGCGCTCCCTCAGGCCGGGCGAGAACGACGCCGCCGTCATCTGCTCCGCTACCGTCTCCAGGTCGCCGCGCTCCAGTGCCTCGATGAGTTGCCGTCGTCTCTCGTCCGCGCCGGGCGGCCGCGCACCCACGCCGATCCCGCTGCTGGAGAGAATGAGCGCTTGCACCATCTCCGGTTGCTCGATGGCAAGATGGAGAACGATGCGACCTCCCATAGAGTGGCCGAGCACGAAGGCGCGGTCGATGCCGGCGGCGCGCAGGAGCTCGCGCAGGTCAGCGGCAAGTAGCGACACGTTGATCTCCGCGTCCCCGAGTTCCGTCTCGCCGAACCCGCGGATGTCGTACCTCAGGACGCGATAGTTGCGGGAGAGTTCCGCGACCTGCACGTCCCAGAGGCGAAGGCTGTCGCCGGCGCCGTGGACGAGAACGAGGCAATCGCCATCGCCGGCCAGCTCGTAGTTCATCACGATGCCGTTTGCGCGCAGCTTCGACACGTCTCCTCCGCTTCGCACGACAGGAAGTTGCAGGATGAAAACGCGGACAAGATTTATTGTGGGTTCAGTCTGCCGATGAAGTCAACCGCGGCCGCCGCGCCACCAAGACGTAGGAGAGGCCTTTAGACCTCCCGCCGTCCTACAGCAACAGCCCCACCGGCGATTCCAGCAATCGCTTGATCTCGCTGAGGAACTGCGCGCCCAACGCGCCGTCCGTGACGCGGTGGTCGCCGGACAGAGCGACCCGCATCACTTCCGCGACTTCGACGGCGCCCTCGCGCGCGACCGGCTGCGACTTCACGCGCCCGACGCCCAGGATCGCGGTCTGCGGCGGCTGGATGATGGCGATCAACTCGTCGATCCCGTACATCCCCAGATTGCTGATGGTGAACGTGCCGGCGGCGTACTCGTCCGGCTTGAGAGCCCCCGATTTCGCCCGCTCCGCCAGACTGCGACTCGCCTGGGCGATCTCAGCGAGGCTCTTGTGACCGCAGTCGAGGATGGCCGGCGCGATAAGCCCCTCTTCCAACGCAATGCCGATGCAGACATTCTGCGCTTCCTGCTGCTGAACCTGCTCGTCGACGAACCAGGTGTTGAACATGGGGTAACGCTGGAGCGCCAGCGCCGAAGCCCTGACGAGCAGGTCGTTGACCGAGACGTGGCCTTGGTCGCCAAGAGCGGCGTTGAGTTGCACCCGGAATCGCTGCGCCTCAGTCATGTCGATATCCACCGCTACGTAGTAGTGAGGCGCCTCACGCTTGCTTGCCGCCATCCGCCGCGCGATGGCCTGCCGCATCCGGCTCATCGACATGACGGCCGGCTCCTTCGGCGCTTCCGCGGGCTTCGACGGAGGCGGAAAAGCGCGCCCCTGCAAGAACGCCTCGACGTCCCCCCGCGTAATGCGGCCTTCCGGTCCGGTGCCTTGCACCTGCGCCAGGTCGACTCCCTTCTCCTCGGCCATGCGCCGCGCGACGGGCGAAGCATGGACGCGCCCATCACCATGGCTCGGCTGCTGCTGCACCAGCGCCTGGGCGCCGGCGGACGGTCGGGCTGCCGTCGCCAGGGCCGGCGCGCGCGCGCGGGCGGCGGCCGGCGCTTCGTACTTCGATATGTCCTCGTCAGCGGCGCCGAGAACCGCGATCACCTGGCCGACGGCAACGACGTCGCCCGGCCCGGCCAGCGCCTTGCGGAACACGCCGCCCTCGAACGCCTCGATTTCGATGTTCGCCTTGTCCGTCTCGATCTCCGCTATCGGCTCGCCGCGCTGCACCTCCTCCCCCTCTTTCTTCAGCCAGCGAATCAGGGTGCCTTCCTTCATATCGGCCCCCATCTGCGGCATAATGACCTCGTAAGCCATGGTCCTCCTCCTCTCAGCGCATGGCCAGCACCGCGTCGACGATCTGTTGCTCGCTGGGCAGGGCGGCCGCCTCCAGCTCGTGGGCGTAGGGCATCGGCACGTCGGCGCCGCAGACTCGCGCGACCGGCGCGTCGAGGTAGTCGAAGGCCCGCTCCTGGATGAGGGCGACGATCTCGCCCGCAAAGCCGCCGAAGCGCCAGTCGTCCTCCACGACGATGGCGCGACCGGTCTTCTTGACTGAGTCGACGATGCCGTCCACGTCCAGTGGGCGCAGAGTGCGCAGGTTGAGGACTTCGGCGTCCATATCCTGCCCGGCCAGCATATCCGCCGCCCGCAGCGCCTGATGAACGCTGCCGGAGTAGCCGACAAGCGTGACGTCGCCGCCTTCGCGAATCACCTGCGCCTGCCCGAACGGGACCGCGTAGTCCTCCTCCGGCACCTCGCCGCGAAGACCGTAGATCGCGGTGTGCTCGACGAAGATGACGGGATTCTCGTCGCGCAGCGCCGTCTTCAGGAGGCCGCGGGCGTCGTAGGGCGTCGACGGCGTCGCGACCTTGAGGCCCGGCACGTGCGCGTACCAGCCCGCCAGGTCGTGCGAGTGCTGCGCGCCGAGCTGGCTGCCGCCGCCGCTGGCCATGCGGATGACCAGCGGAACGTTTATCTGTCCTCCGGACATATAGTGCAGCTTCGAGGCGTTGTTGATGATCTGGTCGAAGGCAAGGAAGCTGAAGTTGATGGTCATCAGCTCGATGACGGGCCGAACGCCTCCCATCGCCGCGCCGATGCCGCAGCCGACGACCACCGACTCCGAGATCGGCGTGTCGTAGACGCGCTCCTCGCCGAACTCCTCCAGCAGGCCGCGCGTGACGCCGTAGGAGCCGCCGTAAGCGCCTATATCCTCACCCATCAAGACCATGCGCTCGTCCTGCTGCAGCTCTTCTCTAAGAGTTTGGCGGAGGGCCTCCCGGATAGTTGTCTCAGGCATCGCCCTGCTCCTTGTAGACATTGTCGTAGAGAGTCGAAGGGTCGGGCGACGGGCTTTCTTCGGCAAATTGCGCCGCGTCGTTCACTGCGGCCTCAATCTCATCCTGCAGGCGCTTGATGGCGTCGTCGTCGATGAGTCCCCATTCGCGCAGCCGCTGTTCGAACAGAACAATCGGGTCGCGCGCGCGCCATTGCTGCACCTCCTCCTTCGTCCGGTAGAACTCCGGGTCCGCCATGGAGTGCCCGCGAAAGCGATACGTCACCGATTCGACGAAGTACGGACCCTTTCCTTCGCGCGCATGCTGAGCCGCCTTCCGGACCAGGTCGCGGACCGCCAGCACGTCCATGCCGTCGACCTTCTCGGCCGCCATGTTGTAGGCGCAGGCGCGGCGATAAACTTCGCTCTCAGCGGAGACGCGGCTGATCTGGGTGCCCATGCCGTAGAAGTTGTTCTCGCACAGGAAGACGACCGGCAGCGACCAAACGGCGGCTAGGTTGAGCGATTCATGAAACTCCCCCTGGTTCACAGCGCCGTCGCCGAAGAAGCAAAGGACGATGCGGTCGGTCTTCAGGTGCTTGCTCGCAAAGGCGAGGCCACAGGCGACCGGCAGGTGCCCGCCGACAATAGCGTAGCCACCCATAAAGTGCCGGGAGACGTCGAAGAGGTGCATAGAGCCGCCGCGCCCTTTGCTGACGCCGGTAACGCGCCCGAACAGCTCCGCCATGACGGCTTTGGGGTCGAGGCCGCGGGCGAGCGCCTGGCCGTGGTCGCGATAGTGGCTGACAACATAGTCATCGGACGAAACGGCGGCGATGGCGCCGACACCTGTCGCCTCCTGGCCGATGTACAGATGCAGAAAGCCGGCGATGCGGCCGCGGGCGTACATCTCCGCCGACTTCTCCTCGAAGCGACGGATGAGCATCATCTGGCGCAGCAGCTCGACAAACTCTTCCGGCGAGCCGGCCTGCTCTTTCGTTGGCGCTTTCACTGTTGTCATGTCGCTTCCCCCCTCGAGGGCGCCGCCCAGAAGTGGATGGCCTTGCCCCCGGCCGCCAGTGCGGCCTCTTTCACCGCCTCCGACAAAGTTGGGTGCGCGTGTACCGTGCGCGTCAGGTCGTCGAGAGTGCTTTCCATAGCCAGGGCGAGCGCCGCCTCGGCGATCAGGTCCGTCGCTTCGGCGCCGATAATGTGGACGCCAAGCAGCTCGCCGTAGTCGGTCTCGGCGACCACCTTCACAAAGCCGTCTGTGTCAGCGCCCGCCATCGCCTTGCCGTTGGCGCGGAACGGGAAACGCCCTGTCGTGACCTGGTAGCCGCGTTCGCGCGCCTGGGCCTCCGTGAGACCGCAGGACGCTACCTGTGGCTGACAGTAGGTGCAACGAGGCATCTTTACGTAGTCAGGCTTCGCGGGCTCCAGGCCAGCGATGTCCTCGACGGCGATCATGCCCTGGTCTGACGCCACGTGCGCCAGCATGAGCTTCCCCGTGACGTCGCCGATAGCGTAGACGCCGGGAACGTTCGTCTTCATGCGGTCGTCGACTTGGATGAAGCCCCGCTTGGTCGCGACGCCCAGCGCCTCGATCCCGATGCCGTCGCTCCTGCCGCCGAAGCCGACCGCGATGAGCGCTTTCTCGGCGTTCACCTCGCGCCCCTCGCCGGCGCCGCGCACAGAGAGCCGCGCCCGTCCGCTTTCAACGCGCAGCTCCTTCAGTTCCGCCCGCGTCATAAACTCGATACCCTGTTGCTTGAAGGACCGCTCTAGCTGGCGGGAGACATCCTCGTCTTCCAGCGGTAGCAGGCGGTCGAGCAACTCGACGATAGTGACGCGGGAACCGTAGCTGGCGTACAGATAGGCGAACTCGACCCCGATGGGCCCGCCGCCGACGATGGCGATGCTCTCCGGCGCCTGTCGCAGCTCGAGCGCCTCGCGACTCGTCATCACGGTCGAACCGTCGATCGGCACGCCCGGCAGCGTCCGCGCGAAGCCGCCGCTCGCGATGATGACGTTCTTCGCCTGCACCACGTCGCCGGACGGCTCGACGGCAACTTCGCTTGCGCTCTTGAGCATGCCCGCGCCCTCGATAACGTCCACCTTGTTCTTCTTAAGCAGGAACTCCACGCCGCTCACCATACGGTCGACGACCTGACGGCTGCGGTCTATGGCGGCGGCGAAGTCGAAGCGCGGGTTATCGCAGGCGATGCCGAACTCCTGCCCGCGCTGGACGAAGCGGACGAGCTCGGCATTAGTGAGGAGCGCCTTTGAGGGGATGCAGCCCCAGTTGAGGCAGACGCCGCCCACGCGGTCTTTTTCGATGAGCGCGGTCTTGAGGCCGAGTTGCCCGGCGCGGATCGCGGCGACGTACCCGCCTGGCCCGCCGCCGATAATGGCTACGTCGTACTCCGCCAAGAGGTTCCCTCCCGGAGCGCTTGACTAAGGACAGCTACTGGACTCCACTGCTTTGCGATTGCTGGCCTCGTTTCCATTGAACCATCGGCCGATCAGGTTGTCAACGCGAAATAGCGTATCGTGAGCGAAGGTGCTGCACGTAGGGGCGCACTGCTATGCGCCCCTACAAGATTCTCGGTCCACGCCCGCCTGATCACGGCTTGATCATGACGAGCAGCATCTTGAAGCGGGATGGCGCCTTGAGGGCATGCGGCTCCTTGGCCGGCATCACGATCATGTCGCCCGCGTGCAGGCGCGACGGCCGGCCGGCAATGGCCACTTCCGCTTCGCCGTCGAGCACGTAGACCAAGGCGTCGAACGGCGACGCATGCTCCGTCAAACCTTCGTCCTTGTCGAAGGCAAACAGCGTTACGTTGCCGCCGCCGCCCTTGACTAGCTGGCGGCTAACCACCGATCCCTCCTGGTAACCGATGAGCTCCGCCATTCGCCTGGCGTCCGGGCCGCGGTCCTGTCCCGTCATGTCGTGCTCCTTCCTCTCAGGGAGCGCGCTCGAGCGCGTAGATCGTCTTGTCAAAGCTAAGCGCCACGATCTCGCCACTCGGCAGCACTCCGAACGAGGTGATCGGATGGCCCGAGTTCGCCAGGAGGACCGGCGCGCTGTTCGACTGCGTGTCCAACGCCCACACCCGTCCGCTGCAGTAGTCGCCGTAGACGAACCACCCGTCCAGCTCCGGCATCGCTGCGCCGCGGTAGACGTAGCCGCCGATAATAGCGCAGCCGACGTCGTGGCCGTAAACGGCGCGAGGAAGCGTCAGACCCGTCTGGTCGCAGTTCGGCGTCCGATAGCACTCCAGCCCTTCCATGATGCTCCAGCCGTAGTTGCCGCCGGCGACGATACGGTCGATCTCCTCCCACTTATCCTGACCGACGTCGCCCGCCCACAGATCGCCGGTCGCGGGGTCGAAGCTGAACCGCCACGGGTTGCGGAGGCCGTACGCGTACTTCTCCGGCAGCGCGCCGGCGACCGAGATAAACGGGTTGTCCGGCGGAACAACGTAGCCGTCGCCGGACACGTCGAGGCGAAGGATGGACGATAACAGCGTATCGAGCTTCTGCCCGTTCTGCTGCGGATCGCCCTCCGAGCCGCCGTCGCCGAGGCCCCAGTAGAGGTAGCCGTCCGGCCCGAAGGCAAGCTGGCCCCCTTTGTGATTGTCGAACGGCTCGGGCACCTCCAGGATGACGCGCTCGCTCCCCACGTCAATCGCCCCGCCGCTAACGTTGAAGCGCGCGAGCACGTCCCGCGTCGGATTGCCGGCGACGTAGTCGACGAAGACCCGTCCGTCCGACTCGAAGTGCGGCGAGAAGGCGAGACCGAGCAGCCCTTCCTCGGTGCCCGGATTCGGGATGATCAGGCCTGACACGTCGCCGAAGACCGCCGGCGGAACGCTCCCGTCGAGGGCGATGCGGTAAATGACGCCGCCCTGCGTCAGTACCACCGCCTCATTGGGGCTGCCCGGAATCGTCTGGAAGCCGAGCATCTTGTCGAAGGCGGCCTGGGGCAACGTTGGGACGAGACGGTAGCCGTTCTCCGCGGGGGTGTTTGCCGATGGCACGGCGGAAGGCGTCGCAGGCGAGGACGTGGGCGGTGGCGTCGACGTCGATGTTGCAGTCGCCGACCCGCCGCCGCTGCCGCAGGCCGACGAAAGCAGCGTCGCACACGCCGCCGCAGCTACGACGATTCCGGCGCTTTTCGAAGGCACTTCAAACGTCCCTTTCGGACCCGCGTCGTCAGGAGCCACGTCTCGTCGCCCAACCGAATCGCGCGCTGCTGCCAAGAAGTGACCCGTTCAAAAAGGAATGTTATTCGCACGACATGAAAGGCCCGTGAAGCGGGCGACCGCAGCCGTGAAGAAGACGTGATCCGCAGCGGGCTTCCAGGAGACGATGCGGGCTGCTATGCTCTAATCGCCAGAGGAATTCCGATGCGCGGAGGTAGAACGCATGCAAAGCGAAGGCACTTTCAGAGGCGCCGGCGATATCGACCTCTACCGCCAGTGCTGGAAGCCGGACGGCACAGCCAAAGGCGCTGTGGCGATCATTCACGGCGTTCGCGAGCACAGCGGCCGCTACGCCGCCATGGCGGACGACCTCACGCCGCACGGTTACGCCGTCTACTGCTTCGACCACCGCGGTCACGGCCGCTCCGCCGGGCAGCGCGGCCACATCAACGCCTGGCAGGAGTACCGTGACGATACCGACGCCTTCCTGGCTCAGGTCCGCCGGGACGCGCCCGACCTGCCGCTCTTCCTTTTCGGACACAGCATGGGCGCGGTCATCGAGTTGGACTACCTCCTCTTCCACCCAGACGCGTTTCGCGGGGCGATCATCAGTGGCGCGGCCCTGGAGCCCATCGACGTGACGAAGCCGGTCCAGCTCGCCATCGCGCGCGTGCTGTCCCGCGTACGGCCGACGCTGTCGACCACGTGGAAGTTCGGCGGCGCGGGGGTGTCCCGCGACCCCGCCGTCGTGCAGGCGTACGATACCGATCCGTTGGTGAATAGTCAGTCGAGCTTGCGCTGGGGCATGGAGTTCCTGGCGGCCATCGACCGGGTAAAGTCGCGCGCGGCGGAAATCAAGCTCCCCGTTCTGCTGCTCCACGGCGGCGACGACCGGATCGTCTCGCCCAACGGCTCACGCCGCCTCTTCGATCAGATAAGCTCGGCGGACAAGGAGCTGAAAGTCTACCCCGGCCGCTTCCACGAAGCGCACAACGACATCGGGCGAGAAGAAGTACTTGTGGACATCGTGCGCTGGCTCGACGCGCACCTCTGACGGGGTTCGCGCCCGACCGCCGCTATTCGTCGCTGGCTGCCGCCCCGATGGCGACAAGCGAAATGTCGCCAAAAAGCTCTTCCTGCTGACCCCAGACGCGGCCCGCCTTGATCAGCTCCAGCACCGCCAGGAAGGAAACGATGACTTCGATGCGCGAGCGACAGGCCAGCACCAGCCGCCGAAAGCTCACCTGTCCCGTCTCCTGCAGCGCCGACTCGATCTCCCGTACCTTCTCCTTCACCGAGACAATGTCGCGGGGGATCGCCGCGACCGGCTCCGACGGCTGACGGGTCATGGCGTCGCGGAAGAGCGCCATCAGCTTGTCCAGCGTCACCTTGTCAAGGCCGGAGGGCAGTGGCACGTCCGGCGGCGGCGCGTTGCGGCGATACGCGTGCAGCCCCTCGTCCTCGATCTCCCGTAGCGCCAGCGCGACGTCCTTGAAGCGCTTGTACTCCTGCAGCATCTCCGTCAGCTCGCGGCCCACCGCCTCCTCTTCTGCCTGCTCCGCCTCCGTCGGCGGACGCGGCAGGAGCGCGCGCGATTTCAGGTAGATGAGCTTCGCGCCGATGGAGACGAAGTCGGAGAGCGCGTCCAGGTTTATCTGCTCCCAGGAGTGCAGTTGCGACAGGTACTGGTCGGTCACCTGGACGAGGGAAACGGTAGTTATGTCGAGCTCGTCCTTCTCGATTAGGTGAAGGAGAAGATCGAGAGGGCCTTCGAAGTAGGGCAGCTTGAGCTCATACATGGCGCTGAGGGCCCCGGACGATTCTGTCGCCGAGGCCCTCATTCTCCCGTATTGCTTCACTGGACGCGAGCCAGCGGCCGCCGCACCGCTTCACTCAACGCCCGAACGCCGTCCATCAAGTGCGCGAAGTTGGCAAACGTCAGGCTCTGGGCGCCGTCGGAGAGCGCGCGGTCCGGATCGGGATGGATCTCCACCATCAGCCCGTCCGCGCCGGCCGCCACCGACGCCAGCGACATCGGCTCCACCAGGTACCAGCGACCCGTCCCGTGGCT
>JBEKKV010000041.1:0-19161 GCA_050010555.1 Dehalococcoidia bacterium | reverse complement strand
GACCCCCGCTCTGCAACGGTCTCTGGTGGACCAGAGGGCAATCGGTCTATCGCACTCCGGATCGGGAGGCATGCCTCCCGATCCCCACAAAGAATACAACGACCGTAAAGATACAAGAGGGCTTCGCCCTCTCTGCCTGGGGGTTTGGGGGCCGTGCCCCCATTCTTGATAACTTTCCTCGGGTGGGCAGGTGGGAAGAACCACGCCCCTTTCGACGTCTGGGAACGCGGTGTGGTCACACCACACGCCGGCCACGACGGTCGACGTGCCCCTCCGGTAAGTCGAGCCTGCCCGCCGGCAGGCGGGGGATTCATCCCTCAGATCGGAGAATTCCGCAACTGGCTCCAGGTCGTCGCCGTCAAAGCCTAACCCGGGGCCCAAGTCCTGTGACCCCGTAGCCGAGCCTGCCTGGCGGTAGGCAGGACTTTCCAGTCTCGGCGTACGGGCTGCGAACCGGGGCCGGGACTATCCAAGGCATACGCCTTCCGATACAGCCATCGGACCCCTATGTTCGCTTCTTTCCTCGCGCAGACTTCGAAGGCTTAACCCGTCGACTAGTCCGTTGTAGGGCCGTGTCAAAGTCCGTTTTTATGAATTCAATGTCAGATTCGGCCCGAGCGAAGTCATTAGCCGGCGTGGGTATCTTCGATTCCATTTCCGCCTTCAGTTCGGCACGTTGCTTCACCATATCATCCCTCACAAGCAATAGTCTGACGGCTTCGGCAGGGATTACGGTCGCGATCCCCGAGTTCAGATCGGTTTCCACCGTACCCATATCACCAGTCGTTTTGCCTTCCTTGCCGATTTCATAATGGCCGGAGATTATCCCAAGGAAGCCGGTTATCCATCCAATTTCTGTTGTTGGTCGGGCAATCGGTTTACCATCCTCCGCAACCATGCGGAGCATTCTCTGCTCTAGGAAGTAGACAGGGGAGCCGCTGTGACCTCCCCATGAATGGAATTCGACCAGATAAGCAATTGTGTCATACTCGGTGCCATCGGGGTCTTTAAGCTTGATCACACTTGGCATTCTCGCAATATGTCCGAAGCGCGCGATGGGCAGATTCTTCTCTTTCCCATATTGCTGAGTAAAAAGGCCAATGTGATAGATTTCGGTACCGACTCGGGGTCGGACGGGCGGGCCGGCTTCCATTTCTCTCGGCGTGTACTCATATTCTGGCCCCGGCCCTACGAAAAAGTCTGAATTGAACGCAATGATGTCGAAGTCCTGGAATCTTCTTCCACCTGGCAAGTGAGCGGGGACAAACATGATGGCTGCCACATCGCTTGATGTAGAGGTGACCCAATCGCTGATTCGCGTCGGAACTTCGATATACCCCGATTCTTCGCGAAGATTGAAACGAAGATAGATTTTCTCATAGCCTTCGGCGCTCGCCTCATAAAGACAATGGCGCGCCGTCACAAAGTAGGCGACGTGCCCCCGCCCTTGCGTTCCCTCCAAGGCGACGGAAACCCAGAAGGCAGTGGCTTTGGGCACAAGTTCTTCTACTGCTCCGCGCCGTTCCTTCACGCAGATGAAGACGGCAGACTTTATGTACTCTTCGGGTATCGCGACCATGTCCACTTCTCCCACTGTGAGCTTGTGTGGCTTGAACGGGACTAGTGTGTCACCGTTGCTACCTACGTCAAGGGGATAGTTACCGTTTCAACCCTCAGTGCTGGATAGCCCCCTGGCTCCGGGTCATCGCCGTCAAAGCCTGAAGCGGTCCGGCAGCGCATTTTGGGAGCAACATGGCTGCAAATCCGTTCGTCCGCCGGACGTGCCCTTCGCGGAGATGAAGGATGGCTCCCTGTCTGGACCTCAAGTGCCACCTTCCTCTTGCCGTCCGCCGCCGATTCGAAGAATATGGATCATCAGGCGTCGGCCCGCGCCTGCCCGTCGGGGCTTGCCCCGCGTCGACCGTCCAGACCTCCCTAAAAGGCCCCTCCGACGGTCAATTGTCAAAACGGGCCACTAACAGATTCGCAAAGAGCGATCTTTTTCAAAACAATAACAATCAGAGCCGGCGCCTAGAGGATGGGCTTGACGATGATCGCCTGGTCGCGCTCCGGTCCCACCGACACCAGCGCCACCGGCACGCCGATAAGCTGCTCCAACCGCTTCACGTACTCGCGGGCGTGCCGCGGCAGGTCCTCGAAGCGGCGCACGTGCGTCGTCGGCTCCTGCCAGCCCGGCAGCTCCTCGAAGATGGGCTCGCAGCAGGCCAGTCGCCCCAGACTGGCCGGGAAGCGGTCGACAGGCACGCCGTCCACCTGGTAGGCGGTGCACACCTTCACGCTGGCGAAGGTATCCAGCACGTCGAGGCGGGTGATCACAGCGCCGGAAAGCCCGTTCAGGCGCGCCGTGTAGCGGGCGGCGACAGCGTCGAACCAGCCGCAGCGACGCGGCCGGCCCGTGGTGGCGCCGTACTCCTGCCCCTTCTCGCGCAACTCCTCGCCCATTGCGTCGGTCAGCTCCGTCGGCATCGGTCCGTTGCCGACGCGCGTCTGGTAGGCCTTGTAGACGGCGACGACACGCGTTATCTGCGTCGGCCCGATGCCAATGCCCAGCCCGGCGCCGGCGGCCGTCGACGAGGGCACCGACGACGTCACGTACTCATAGGTGCCGGAGTCCAGGTCGAGCAGCGAGCCCTGCGCGCCCTCCAGCAGGACCGATTCGCCGCGGGCCAACGCCTCCTGCACCATGTCGGCGGTGTCGGTGACGAACGGGGCCAGGCGGCGGCCGAAGTCGCGGTACGGCTCGTAGACCTCATCGAAGGTCAGCGGCTGGAGGCCGTACAGCTTCTGCAGGACGGCGTTCTTGTACGGGAGCACCAGCGAAAGGCGTTCGCGGAAAGTATCGGGATTGATGAGGTCGACCATGCGCACGCCGATGCGGCCGACCTTGTCGACGAACGCCGGCCCGACGCCGCGAAACGTCGTGCCGATGGCCGCCGGCCCGCGCAGCTCCTCGTCGGCGCGGTCGATGAGGATGTGATAGGGCATGATGATGTGGCAGCGGTCGCTGACATACAGGTTCTTGACGCCGACGCCCTTCGACTGCAGCCCTTCGATCTCCTCCAGCAGTACCGCCGGGTCGATGACGACGCCGTTGCCGATGATGCACGTCTTGTCGCTGTAAAAGATGCCCGCCGGCACCACATGGAGGGCGAACTTGCCTTTGTCGTTGACTACGGTGTGACCGGCGTTGTTCCCGGCCGAGTAGCGGGCAACGATGCTGGCGTTCTGCGCCAGGAGGTCGATCGTCCTGCCCTTGCCTTCGTCGCCCCACTGGCCGCCGATTACCACTATTACCGGCATGAATTTACCCCGATGAGATCGGGGCTGCCTCCTTCCTCACATACGGGATCCGAGCCGCGGCAGAGTATAGCAGAGAGAGCGATGCAATGGAAGGGCGGCTTCTCGGTGCCATGCTCCGCCCGAGCTTGCGCTCCGGTTCCTGCCGTACTATGATCGTGCTGTCGGCTTCACGGGGACCCGCCTGAGGCGGACAAAGCGGCTGCCCAACGGCAGGAGGTATGTGTGACCAGTCCCCGCGAGTATTGCGGCGTCTTCGGGGTCCACGCTTCCGGTGAAGATGCCGCAAGATTGGCCTTCTACGGCCTGTACGCGCTCCAGCATCGAGGTCAGGAGAGCGCGGGAATTGTCACAGCCGATGGCCACGAGCTTCACAGCCGCGTCGGCATGGGCCTCGTGTCGCAGGTCTTCGACGAAGAGGACCTCGCTCACCTGCGGGGAAACCTGGCGATAGGCCACAATCGCTATTCCACTACCGGTTCCAGCCAGTACAAGAACGCCCAGCCTTTCCGCATTGCCGGCCCCAACGGCGAGATTGCCCTCGGTCACAACGGCAACCTGGTCAACGCCGAAATGCTGCGCGTCGACCTCGAACAAGAAGGCCACGAGTTCCGGACGGCCACCGATTCCGAGGTGATGGCGCGCATCCTCGCCTTCGCGCCGGGCGACTCCTGGCCGCAGCGCTTCGCCCACATGATGCGACGCGTGCAGGGCGCGTACTGTCTCGTCGTCCTCACGCCCGACGCGCTCTTCGCCGTGCGCGATCCTCTCGGCGTGCGCCCTCTCTGCCTTGGGCGGCTGAACGGCGGTTGGGTCGTCGCCTCCGAGAGCTGCGCCTTCGATCACCTGGGTGCCACGTTCCTGCGTGAGGTCGAGCCCGGCGAAGTCATCCAGATCAACGGGCGCGGCGTTCGCAGTTTCCGGCCGCTGGAGAGTACCGGTTGTGCCTTCTGCGTCTTTGAGTACATATATTTCGCTCGACCGGACAGCGTCATCCGCGGCAAGCTACTTTACCCCGTCCGCATGGCCATGGGCGCTCGCTTGGCGCGCGAGTACCCGGTGGAGGCCGATGTCGTCATGGGCGTGCCGGACTCCGCTATCGCCGCCGCCATCGGCTACTCGCAGGAGTCGGGCATACCGTTCGTCGAAGGGCTGGTCAAGAACCGCTACGTCGGCCGGACGTTCATCATGCCCGATCAGCGCATCCGCGAGGTCGGCGTGCAGCTCAAGTTCAACCCGCTGCCGGAGATACTGGGCGGAAAGCGGGTCGTCGTCGTCGATGACAGCATCGTTCGCGGGACGACGACGCCGCGCGTGGTGGAGATGCTGCGGCATGCCGGCGCGCGCGAGGTGCACATGCGGATCACGGCGCCGCCGATCACGCACCCCTGTTTCTTCGGCGTCGACATGGCGGCCCGCTGGGAGCTTATCGCCGCGCAAAAGACGGTGTCGGAGATTCGCGAGCACATTGACGCCGACAGCCTCGGTTATCTCAGCCTGGAAGGCCTCGTCGATTCGATAGGCCTGCCGCAGGACACGTTCTGCCTGGCTTGCTTCACCGGCGAATACCCGCTGCCGGTGCCGTTGCAGATGGACAAGCTTGCCCTGGAAGCGCCGCCTTCCGCCCGCGACCGTCATGACTTCGAGTGGGTGGAGAGCACGCCGGTCCCGTTCTCTAGCTGACCGCGGGGCTTGTTCCGTCAAAGGCGGAGCGCCCTGCCCGGCTCCAAAGGACTTCCGTGAGCACAGCCAGCGATAGCGGTCAGACCTACGTGGCCGCCGGCGTCGACATTGACGCGGGAAGTCGCCTCGTCGCCCGCATCAAGGAGATCGTCGCCTCCACGCGCCGGCCGGAGGTGCTTGCCGGCGTGGGGTCTTTCGCCTCCCTCTTCCGGCTGGGCGAATACCGCGAGCCGGTCCTCGTCGCCAGCGCCGACGGCGTCGGCACGAAGCTGAAAGTCGCCGCTGCCATGCGCCGCTTCGACACCGTCGGCGTCGACCTCGTCAATCACTCCGTCAACGACATCCTTACGACCGGCGCCGAGCCGCTGTTCTTTCTCGACTATATCGCCAGTGCGGACCTGAGTGCGGACGACAAGGTGGCGATAGTGCGCGGAATGGCCTCCGCCTGCCGCGACGTCGGTTGCGCGCTCACGGGCGGCGAGACCGCGGACATGCCGGACGTCTACCTGCCACGCGCCTTCGATCTTGCCGGCTTCATCGTCGGCGTCGTTGAGCGCGACGCCATCATTGACGGCCACGCCATCCGGGAGGGCGATGCGCTGCTCGGTCTGCCCTCGAATGGGCTGCACACAAACGGCTATTCGCTGGCGCGGCGCATCTTCAAGGTCGGCCTTGGCGGTGACCCCGACGCGGAAAGGTCGGCTCTCTACCACACCTATCCCGCGCTTGGCGTCACGCTCGGCGAGGCGCTGCTGGCGGTGCACCGTTGTTACTACCGCGACGTGAAGCCGGTGTTGCCGGAAGTGAAGGGCATCGCCCACATAACCGGCGGCGGCCTGATCGACAACGTGCCGCGCATTCTGCCGGAAGGCCTCGCCGCCCGCTTTGGCAGGGGCACGTGGAGGGTGCCGCCCGTCTTTACCCTGATCCAGCGAGAGGGTAACGTAAGCGACGACGAAATGTACCACGTCTTCAACATGGGCGTTGGCATGGTACTGGTCTGTGCCATGTCCGAGATCAAGCGGGTGCGTTCACGGTTGCCAGAGGCACGGCTTGTCGGCGAGGTCGTCGCGCAGGCTGGCGGGAAGCGCGCGATCATCGTGTAGATTGAACTGACCGGGGGAATGATGAAGGGAATCATCAGCGTTCACGACAAGGCGGGGCTGGTCGAGTTCGCGCGCGGGCTGGCTGCTCTCGACGTCGAGCTCTACTCCACCGGCGGCACCCACGCTGCGCTCGACAAGGCGGGCGTTACTGCAAAGTCCATCTCGGAACTCACCGGCTTCCCGGAGATCCTCGACGGTCGCGTCAAGACGCTTCATCCCGTGGTCCACGCCGGGATACTCGCCCGCCGCGAGCTGTCAGCCCATCGCGAGGAGTTGGAGCAACAGCGCATCAATCCCATCGACCTCGTCGTCGTCAACCTCTACCCGTTCGTCCGAACCGTAACCAAGCCGGGCGTCACCCTCGAGGACGCGCTGGAGAACATCGACATCGGCGGGCCGACGATGCTTCGCGCCGCTGCCAAGAACTTCCCGAATGTCATCGTCGTCGTCGAACCGGCGGACTACGAGCCGCTGCTGGAGATGTTGCGCGCCGGCGAGGTTCCGCTTTCGGAGCGTCGCCGCCTGGCGCAGAAGGCGTTCCAGCACGTCGGCAGCTACGATACCGCCATCTCCCAATACCTCCGCGAACGGAGCGATATTCTGCCGGAGTCGTTCACTATCGCCCTCAGCAAGCTCTTCGACACGCGCTACGGCGAGAACCCGCACCAGCGCGCCGCCTTCTATCGGGAGGAAAGCGTCGCCGAGCCGAAGCCGGGCGGCGTCGTCAGCGCGGAGCAACTTCACGGCAAAGAGCTTTCCTACAACAACGTCATGGACGCCGATGCCGCCTGGAACGCCGTCTGCGACTTCCCGGGGCCGACGGTCGTCGTTGTCAAGCACACGAATCCCTGCGGACTGGCCAGTCACGACGACCTGGCGGAAGCGTATCGCCGCGCCTTCGCCGGCGACCCCGTCTCGGCCTACGGAGGCATCGTTGCCGTCAACCGGCGCTTTGCGCTGGCGATCGCCGAGGAGATAGGCAAGACTTTCTACGAGATCATCATCGCGCCGGACTACGAGGAGGAGGCGCTTGCTCTGCTGCGGAAGAAACGCGACCTGCGCATCCTCCGGGCCTCGCCGCCCTCGCCGACCGGCCTCGATTACCGACGCGTGGTCGGCGGCCTGCTCGTCCAGGAGCGCGACAACATCCCGGACGACCGTATCGAGCTCAAGGTCGTGACGCGGCGCCAGCCAACCGCCGCTGAAATGCGCGACCTCTTGTTCGCCAATCGAGCGGTCAAGCACATCAAGTCGAACGCTGTCGCCTTCGTGAAGGACGCAGCGCTCGTAGGGATGGGCGCCGGCCAGCCGAATCGCGTCACGAGCGTCATGCTGGCGGCTCGCGCGGCCGGCGAGCGGGCAAAGGGCGCGGTGATGGCCTCCGATGCCTTCTTCCCGTTCCCGGACGGCATCGAGACGGCAGCAGAGGCGGGAATTATGGCCGTCATCCAGCCCGGCGGCTCGATCCGCGACCAGGAGGCGGTTGCCGCCGCCGACGCGCGCAATATGGCGATGGTGTTCACCGGCCAGCGCCACTTCAAGCACTAGACAGCGCCGACGAATCATGTCCGCGCGTGACGAGACCGGAATCGGCGACCTTCCCGAGATGGTCGCGGCCCTTCCCGACGGCGAGAAGGCCGTCTTCCGCCGCATCTTCCGCGTCGACGCCGTCGAAGGACGCATCGTGCCGCCCGATTCGATGCGTCCCTGGATCGAGCGGCAGTTCGGCGCCGTCGAGCCGACTCTCTCCCAGCTGATCGTCCGCGTCACAAACCTCGTGACCGGGCGGGGCGCTCTCTTTAATCCACTTCGCTCGCAACGCCCGCACTCGCCGAACGACCAGACGCAGGCCGGCCTGGAGTCGGCACTCGCCAGCGACTGCGACGACTCGCTTGCCGACGTCCTGGGCAACACACCGGCCGACGTATTTGGGCGAATCGAGGGGAAGCACTGCGTGACGGGCGCTAACGTCGCCAAGTTCGATGGTTTCCATTCGCTCGTCATCTTCAAGGAGCGAAACCCCCTGCTTTTTGACCGCGGGATGCTGCACGACTACGTCGACACCGGCGTTCGCTGGGCGCAGGCGGCGCACGCGGTCGAGCCGGCGGCGAAGTACTTTCTCTTCGTGTGGAACTGCCTCTGGCGGGCCGGCGCCTCGCTCGTCCACGGGCATGCGCAGGTGCTCCTGGGGCGGGACGCGCACTACCCGGCGGTGGAATCGCTCCGCCGCGGGGCCCTCGCCTATCGCTCTCGCTATTTTCGCGACTACTTCGACGACCTGTACCGCGCCCACGCTAGCGTCGGCTGTGGTTTTGAGAAGCAGGGCGTACGCATCCTGGCGAACCTGTCGCCGTTGAAGGAGCACGAGACACTGCTGATCGCGCCAGCGCTCGACGCTTCGTTGAAGGACCGCGCTTACGAGGTGCTGACCTGCCTGCGCGATCGGCTCGGCGTCGCCTCGTTCAACCTAGCGCTCTACCTGCCGCCAATTGCGCCCGTCGACGAAGACTGGAGCGGCTTTCCGGCCATCGTCCACGTTGTCGACCGCGGCGACCTGGCGGAGCGAACCAGCGACATCGGCGCGATGGAGCTTTACGCGGCCAGCGTCATCGCCGGCGACCCCTTGCGGTTGGCGCGCTTGCTGAAGGATACTCTTGGCGAATGGACGCAGGAGGAATAAGTGATGGCGAACGTCGATGTGGTGATACCGGTCTACAACGAAGAGCACGTGCTGGCGCAGAGCGTCGCGACGTTGCGGGAGTTCCTGCGCGACAATCTGCCGCACATTTGGCGCGTCGTCATCGCCGATAACGCCTCGACGGACGGGACGCTGGCCGTGGCGCAGAAGCTTGCCGAAGAGCACGTCGATGTTGTGCCGTTCCACATCCCGCAGAAGGGACGCGGCCGCGCGCTGCGGGCGACGTGGCTGGGGAGCGAAGCGGACGTTCTTACCTACATGGACGTCGATCTCTCGACTGACATCGCCTTCTTCCCCGCGCTCGTCGCCGCCATCGCCGAAGAGGGCTACGATGTCGCGACCGGCTCGCGCCTGAAGAAGGGCGCCCAGACTACTCGCTCCCCGCGTCGCGAGTTCACCTCCCGCGTCTACAATCTCATGATCAAAGCGACGTTCTGGCCCAGCTTTGAAGACGCGCAGTGCGGCTTCAAGGCGATCAGCCGCCAGGCCGCGCGCGAGCTCATCCCGCTGATAAAGAACGAGGAGTGGTTCTTCGATACCGAGTTGCTGATCCTGGCGGACAAGGGCGGCTACCGCATCAAGGAAATACCGGTGCGCTGGCGGGAGGACCCGGATACGCGCGTGAACATCCGCAAGACGGCGATGGAGGACATCCGCGGCCTCACCCGCATGCGCCTCATGAAGATCCCGAAAAAGCCCCAGCGCGCGTAACTTATCGCTCCTTTTGCACCTCCATTCGCCCCGCCTTCGACTCGAAATGTGGGGTCGCAGAAATTGGTCTATCGCGCTCGTTGACAGAACATGCACGCCCCAATATAATTCTGCAGCCATCAAGTTATGAGCCCAACTCGGCAGGGTTCACGAGTTGACAGAAGTAATCGTCCGCGAAAACGAGAGCTTCGAGGCGGCGCTGCGACGTTTCACGCGGAAGGTGCAGCAGTATGGCATCTTGTCCGAAGCAAAGCGTCGTGAGCGCTTCGAGAAGCCGAGCGTAAGACGGAAGCGGAAAGCCGCCGCCAGGCGTCGCAGGAGCGAGCGGCGCTGATCCTTCGCCATCGCAGCCAGAAAGCAGAATGCAGCATCACAATGCCCATCAAAGATCAGATCAACGCTGACCTGACGCAGGCCCTGAGAGAGGGCGATGACACCCGTAAGCGAACGCTCCGCCTCCTTCTCTCCGTCGTCCACAACGCCGAGATCGAGAAGGGCGAAGCGCTGGACGACAGCGACGTCCTCGGCGTGATCGCCAAGCAGGTCAAGCAGCGTCGAGAAAGCGCCGAAGAGTTCCGGCGCGGCAACCGTCAGGACCTCGTCGACAAAGAAGAGGCCGAAGCGGTCGTCCTGCAGGCTTACCTGCCGCCGGCAATGTCGCGAGAGGATATCGAGGCGGCGGCGCGCAAAGCGATCGATGAGGTCGGCGCCCAGGGGCCGCGCGACATGGGCAAAGTCATGGGGCCGCTCACCGCTCAGCTTCGCGGTCGGGCGGACGGCGCCGAGGTGAGCGCGGTCGTGCGGGAGCTGCTCGGATGAATGTAGCATCGGCAATTCGCTTGACACTCTTGCGCCATATCACGTAAAGTATGTGTTTGGCGCTGGGTCAAGAAGCCAATCAAGGTCGAAAGACCTCAAATTGACTACGGTCAGCGATAGTGGAGCGCCACGTGTGCTCCACGCTGTACTGGCTCAGAATCAGGCTTTCGGCCTTTTGCTGTCCTGAGAATCGGCCAGTCCAATATTCCTGAGAGGGGTATCCGCGTGCCCACTATAAGCCAATTGGTGCGCAAAGGACGGAAGAAGCTCGTCAAGAAGACGAAGGCGCCCGCCCTGCGTTTTACCTATAACGCCCTGAAGAACCGCACCGAGAAGGGCGAGGGTTCGCCGCAGAAGCGCGGCGTCTGCACGCAGGTCCGGACGATGACCCCGAAGAAGCCGAACTCCGCCCTGCGAAAGATTGCCCGCGTGCGGCTCACGAACGGCATTGAGGTGACGGCCTATATTCCCGGCGAGGGGCACAGCCTCCAGGAGCACTCCGTCGTGCTGATTCGCGGCGGACGCGTCAAGGACCTGCCGGGCGTGCGCTATCACGTCATTCGCGGCGCCCTCGACGCGCAGGGCGTCGACGGACGGAACCGCGGTCGCAGCAAATACGGGACGCGAAAAGCCGGCGCCAAAGCGAAGTAGAAAGCGGAGAAAGCCGAACATGCCAAGGCGGGCCAAAGTTATCAAGCGTACCATAGCGCCGGACGCCAAATACCAGAGCGAAAGTCTTGCCAGGTTCATCAACCGTATCATGTATAGCGGCAAGAAGAGCACGGCGGAACGCGTTGTCTACAAGTCTTTTGAGCTGCTGGAGGCGCAGAACCGCCGCAACCCTATCGATACGTTCGAGCAGGCGCTGCGAAACGTGACGCCGGTCGTCGAGGTGAAGCCCCGACGTGTCGGCGGCGCGACCTATCAGGTGCCGGTAGATATTCGCCCTGAGAGGCGGGGGACGCTGGCTATGCGCTGGCTCATCGCTTCCGCCCGTGCCCGCAAAGGGCATTCTATGGCGGAGAAACTGGCCGCTGAGTTGGCCGACGCTGCTTCCGGCCAGGGCGCAACCGTCAAGAAGCGTGAGGACACGCACAGAATGGCGGAGGCCAACCGGGCTTTCGTCCACTATCGCTGGTAATCGCGATCGGCGCACGTCGCCGCTCTAACCGAAGGCAAAACCTAGAACATTGATCGCATCGACGAAGCCCCGTTCGCGGGGGATAAAAATCATGGCCAGGCAATTTCCTATCGAGCGCCTTCGCAACATAGGCATCATTGCCCATATCGACGCCGGCAAGACCACGGTCACCGAGCGCATCCTCTTTTACACCGGCCGGACCTACAAGATCGGCGAAGTGCATGAGGGGACGGCAGTTATGGACTGGATGGCCCAGGAGCGCGAGCGCGGCATCACGATAACCGCCGCCGCGACCACCTGCGAATGGCTCGATCATCAGATCAACATCATCGATACGCCGGGCCACGTGGACTTCACCGTCGAAGTGGAGCGGAGCCTGCGCGTGCTCGACGGCGGCGTGGTCGTCTTCGACGCCGTTGCGGGCGTAGAGCCGCAGTCGGAGACGGTCTGGCGGCAGGCGGACCGCTACAGCGTGCCGCGGATCTGCTTCGTCAACAAGATGGACCGCATTGGCGCCGACTTCTGGAACACGATCGAGATGGTGAAGCAGCGCCTGGGCGCGCGGCCCGTCGCTATCCAGGTGCCGATAGGCGTCGAGGCCGACTTCGAAGGCATTGTCGACCTCGTCGACGAGAAGGCATGGCACTTTTTGCCGGAGAGCCACGAGAATCCCGAAGTGTTGCCCCTGAGCGATGAACTGGCCGAGAAGTGCGCCCCCTTCCGCGAGCGCCTCATCGAGACTCTCGCCGAAGTGGACGACCAGACGATGATCAGTTACGTCGAGGGGCACCGGCCGACGGCGTTGGAGCTCAAGAAGGCGATCAGGCGGGCCACGCTGGCGGGCGCCATTACGCCTGTAATGTGCGGCTCCGCCCTGCGGAACAAGGGTGTCCAACCTCTCCTGGATGCAATCGTCGACTATCTTCCCGCCCCCGTAGACGTTCCCCCGGTATCTGGAATCAACCCCAAGAACGATCAGACTGTTCAGCGGAAAGCAGATGACAACGAGCCATTCGCGGCTCTCGCCTTCAAGATCGTCGCCGACCCGTACGTCGGGCGGCTTGCCTACTTCCGCGTCTACAGCGGTCAGGTGAAGGTCGGCGCGACCATCCTGAACGCCGCTCGCAACGAAAAAGAGCGGGTGGGTCGCCTCCTGCGCATGCACGCTAATCGACGCGAAGAGGTGGAGGAGGTGCACGCCGGCGGCATCGTCGCCGCGGTTGGCCTGAAGAACACGTTTACCGGTGACACCCTGTGCGAACGCGCTCACCCCATAGTCCTGGAGTCGATCCGCTTTCCGGAGCCCGTGCTTTCCGTGGCCATCGAGCCGAAGACGAAGGATGACCAGGACCGAATGGGCGAGACGTTGAACCGCTTGGCGGAGGAAGACCCCACCTTCCGGACGCGCTACGACGCCGATACCGGTCAGACTATCATCTCCGGCATGGGCGAGTTGCACCTGGAGGTAATCGTCGACAGGATGCTACGGGAGTTCCGTGTCGACGCCAATGTTGGCAAGCCGGAGGTCGCCTACAAGGAGACGATAAGAACGGCGAATCGGGCTGAGGGTCGTTTCGTGCGACAGACCGGCGGCCGCGGCCAGTACGGCGACGTCTGGCTTGAAGTGGAGCCGCGGGAGCGCGGCGCCGGCTTTGAGTTCGTTGACAAGATAGTGGGCGGCGCAATCCCGCGCGAGTTCATCTCCGCCGTTCGGGCCGGCGTGAACGAGGCGCTGGAGAACGGCCCTGTCGCCAGCTACCCGGTCATCGACGTCAAGGTGGCGCTGGTCGACGGCAGCTACCACGAGGTCGACTCATCGGAGCTTTCATTCCGCATGGCCGGCTCGATCGGCATGCGGAAGGCGCTGGAGAAGGGCGACCCTGTTCTCCTGGAACCCATCATGAAAGTGGAAGTGCTGACGCCGGAGGAGTCCTTCGGCGACATTCTCGCCGATATCAACGGGCGTCGCGGTCACGTCATCGGCGTCGACTCGCGCGCTGGCCTGCAGGTGGTGCGGGCGTTGGTGCCGCTGGCAGAAACGTTCGGCTACGCTACGGAGCTGCGCTCGCTCTCGCAGGGGCGGGCAAGCCATAACATGGAGTTCGACCATTACGAAGAAGTGCCGTCGGGGATTGTCGAGAAGCTTGGCATTCGCGCCAGGCGGCCGGCGAGGGCTTAGACGGGGGATTGAGTCGTCAGGTTCTAATGGACGGGGCAGCTTAACATGGTATCAAGGCAGAAGATACGAATCAGGCTGAAAGGCTACGACCACCGGCTCCTCGACCAGTCGGCAAGCCAGATTGTGGAGGCAGCCGAGCGGACGGGCGCGGCCGTGGCTGGTCCCATCCCGCTGCCCACGGAGATAAAGAAGTTCACGGTGATCCGCTCTCCGGTCATCGACAAGGACTCGCGGGAGCAGTTCGAAATACGGACTCATAAGCGATTGATAGACATCCTGGAGCCGACGGCAAAGACGGTCGACACGCTGATGCGACTGCAGTTGCCCGCCGGCGTAGACATCGAGATCAAGCTGTAATGGATATCGAAGGCATAATCGGCAGGAAGATCGGTATGACGCAGCTCTTCGATGAGAAGGGCGTGGTCCATGGTGTCACCGTTGTCGAAGCCGGTCCCTGTGTCATCGTTCAGGTCAAGTCGGCCGAGAGCGACGGCTACGCCGCGGTGCAGTTGGGCTTTGGGGCGGTGAAGCGCGTCAACCAGCCGATGAAGGGCCATTTCCGCGGCCTGGGCGACTTCCGCTACCTGCGCGAGGTGAAGGTTGACGACCCCTCGCAATGGAAGACGGGACAAAAGGTCGGTGCGGAATTTTTCCAGGGCGGTGACCACGTCGATGTGACCGGCGTCTCAAAGGGGCGCGGTTTCGCCGGCGGCGTACGACGCTGGGGGTTCCGCGGCGGACCACGGACCCACGGTCAATCGGACCGGACCCGAGCGCCGGGCTCCATCGGGCCGGGAAACTCGCCGGGACACGTGCGCAAGGGACTGCACATGGCCGGCCACATGGGAGACGCGCGCATCACGGTGAAAAACCTTCGCATAGTGGAGAGCGATCCGGCAAAAGGGCTGCTCTTCATCGAAGGGGCGGTGCCCGGCGGGAAGAACGGGCTCCTGCGCATCCGATTGTCGGGGAAGACGGAACGCGCCCGCGCCAGGGCACAGGCCAAGGCGTAGGCGGAGCATCTGAGAACGCGCGATGAAGCTCGAAGTGGTCAACAGGGAAGGCAAAGAGGTCGACTCGATTGAGGCGGACGCCGCCGTATTTGGAATCGAGCCGAACCAGTTTGTCATCCACCAGGCGCTTCTGGCGCAGCTCGCCAACAGGCGCACCGGCACCGCGAACACGAAGACGCGCGGAGAGGTGGCCGGAAGCACCGCCAAGCTGCATCGACAGAAGGGTACCGGCCGGGCTCGACTGGGGGCGTCGCGGTCGCCGGCGATCCGCCACGGCGGCATCGTCTTCGGGCCAAGGCAGCGCAGCTTCGCCCAAAGGCTGCCAAAGCGAATGCGACGTCTGGCGATACGCTCGGTGCTGTCAGCGAAGGTCGCGGAGGGATCGCTGAGGGTCCTCGACACGCTGGCTTTCGAGCCGCCGCGTACCAAAGACATGGCGATGGTGCTTCAGACACTCGGGTTTGACCGCTCGACGCTGGTGGTCACGGAAGACACGAACAACGGCGTCAAGGTCAGCGCCCAGAACCTCCAGAAGGTTGACGTGTTGCCGGCGCCGTATTTGAACGTGGGTGATATGCTGTCGCATCGAGACCTGCTGATGACGGTTGGCGCAGTACGACAGGCGGAGCGCTTGTGGGGAGGCGAACGAGCATCGCAGCGCCGGGCGCCGATTCCGGAGCTTGAGCCCGCCGCTGAGGCGGCTCCGTCCGCCCCAAAGCGGACGCGGCGCCGCCCGGCAGCCGTCGCCCCCCTCGAAACGCAGGAAGTGAAGAAGCCTGTGACGCGAAGGCGTCGCAAGCCTACGGCCGAGGCGTCGACCGACGAAGCGGAGGGGACGAATGCCTAAGGAATTGCATCCCTACGCCGTCATCCTGCGCCCGCTGGTCACGGAAAAGAGCACGATCCTTGCTGGCCAGAGCCAGTACGCCTTCCGCGTTGCCCGGGCCGCGAACAAGCACCAGATAAAGGCGGCCGTCGAGCTGGCCTTCAGCGTCGAGGTAAAGGCGGTCAACGTAATGAACGTTCACGGTAAGGCTAAGCGCAACCGGACGGGCGGCGGCTCTGCTCCCGACTGGAAGAAGGCCGTGGTGACGCTCAAGCCGGGCCACACGATCGAAATCATCGAAGGCGTCTGATGAAAACAATCATGACACGAGGCGGATTCGATGCCCGTTAAGCAGTACAAACCGACCTCGCCGGGCCGGCGCGGAATGACCGGCTTCACCTTCGAAGAGGTGAGCAAGAAACGGCCGGAGAAGTCGCTGCTGGCGCCGCTCAAGAGCAACGCTGGCCGCGGCAACCAGGGCCGGATATCCGTGCGACATCGCGGTGGCACGAAGCGACGCCTGCGGATCATCGATTTCAAGCGCGACAAGACCGGCGTGCCCGGCCGCGTCGCCAGCATTGAGTACGACCCGAACCGGACGGCGCGAATCGCCCTCATCCACTATCGCGACGGCGAAAAGCGCTACATCCTGGCGCCGCTGGGCTTGAAGCCGGACGACATCGTCGAGGCGGGCCCCAACGCCGAGATCCGGCCGGGCAACGCCCTGCCCATGCGCAATATGCCAACAGGCACGTCTATTCACAACATAGAGCTGCATCCCGGTAGAGGCGGCCAAATAGTCCGAAGCGCCGGCTCCACGGCGCAGCTCATGGCGAAAGAGGGCGAGTTTGCCCTCGTGCGGTTGCCCTCGGGAGAGCTGCGGCGCATCCCAATCGATTGCATTGCGACGATTGGGCAGGTCAGCAACGTCGAGAACAGCATGGTAAAGCTGGGCAAGGCAGGGCGCTCTCGCTGGAAGGGCCGGCGCCCGACGGTTCGCGGCTCGGCAATGAACCCGCGCGACCATCCGCACGGCGGTGGCGAGGGCAAGGCACCGATCGGTATGCCCGGCCCGAAGACGCCGTGGGGCAAGCCGGCGCGCGGTCTGCGGACGCGGCGCCGCACCGAGGGTGATAAATACATTGTGAGAAGTCGGCACAAGGCCTAGGAGCTAGCTGTGTCACGTTCGACGAAAAAGGGACCATACGTTGAGCCCAAGCTGTTGAAGAGGACGGAGGCGATCCGGCGCTCCGGCCAGCGGACCGTTATCCGCACCTGGTCGCGCGCTTCGACCATCATGCCGGAGATGGTCGGGCTCACCATCGGTGTCTACGACGGCCGGCGGCACGTGCCAATCTTCATCACCGAGAATATGGTCGGACATAAGCTGGGCGAGTTCGCCATCACGCGGCTTTTCCGCGGGCACGGCGGCCGCTCCGCCCAGACAAGCAAGATCGTTCGCCAGACAGGGAACAGGTAAGTGGAAGTAAGCGCTAGGGCAAAGCAAGTCCGGGTTTCGCCGAGAAAGCTACGGCTGGTCTTGGTGCACCTGCCCGGCAAACGAGTGGAGGATGTTCTGAGCATGCTCCGCTACATGCCGACGCCCAGCGCCCGGCACGTAGCGAAAGTGGTGAAGTCGGCGGCGGCCAACGCCGAGAACAACTTCCAGCTTGCGCCCGGCGACCTGCGGATCAAGGCCGCCTACGCCGACGAGGCGCCGCGCTACAAGCGCATGCGACCGCGGGCGCGTGGCCGCGGGACTACCATCCTGCATCGAACCAGTCATATTACAGTGATCGTCGAAGAGGAGGCCCAGCGTGGGTCATAAGGTTCATCCCATCGGGTTCCGCCTGGGTGTCATCTTTGGCTGGCAGAGCAAATGGTATGCCGACCGCCATTACGCCGATCTTGTCTACGAGGACCTCTCGGTCCGGAACTCAATAGCGAAGTCGTTGCGGGACGCCGGCGTTTCCCGCGTCGAGATCGACCGCAACGCCAACATGGTGCTCGTGACGATCCACACCGCGCGGCCCGGCATCGTCATCGGCCGCGGAGGTCAGAAGGTGGACGAGCTACGGCAGCGATTGGAAACGCTGACGGGGCGGCGCGTTCGCGTGAATATCGTCGAAATCCGGCAGCCGGAGCTCGACTCAACGCTCGTCGCCCGCAGCGTCGCCGAGCAGCTCGAGCGGCGCGTCTCGCACCGTCGGGCGATGAAGCAGGCGGTGACGCGCACCATGCAGCGGGGCGCTGAGGGCGTCAAGATAATCGTCGGCGGCCGGCTCGGCGGCGCGGAGATGTCGCGTCGCGAGACCGAGAAGTCCGGGCGCGTGCCGCTGCACACCCTTCGCGCCAACATCGACTACGGAACAGCCGAGGCGGCCACGACATTCGGGCGCATCGGCGTCAAGGTTTGGATATACAAGGGCGAGATTCTTCCCGAGCCGAAGGCCGTTGCTGCTCCCGCAGCGGAAGCAGCGCCGCCGGCTGAAGAAGAGGCGCCCGTTCTCGCGGAGGCGGCGGTTCTTGTTAGCGAAGAGACCGCGGCGCGGTCGGCAACGGAAGAAACGGCATCGGAGTAAGAGATGCTTCAACCGAAGCGAGTAAAGCATCGCAAGCAGCATCGAGGGAAAATGAGGGGTCGCGCGCCCGGAGGGAACGAAGTTACCTTCGGTGAGTTTGGCCTGCAGGCCCTCGAGTGCGCTTGGGTGGACAGCCGGCAAATCGAGGCGGCCCGCCGCGCCATAACCCACCACGTCCGCCGTGGCGGCAAGGTCTGGATACGCATCTTCCCCGACAAGCCGGTCACGGCCAAGCCGGCGGAGACGCGCATGGGAAGCGGAAAGGGCGCCCACGATCGCTGGGTCGCCGTCGTCAAGCCGGGGCGCATGCTCTTCGAGCTGTCCGGCGTGAAGGAGGACGATGCTCAGGAGGCGATGCGACTGGCTTCACACAAACTACCCATCTCGACACGCTTTGTCGTGAGAGAGCACGAGGGAGTATAGGATGGCGCGCCGTCGCAAGAAGACAGTTTCGGAGGAGTTGCGCGCTCTTTCCGATCAGGAGCTGGCCCGCCGGCTAGAAGAGACCTACCGGCAGCTCTTCACGCTGCGCCTGCGACTCTCCACGCGACAGCTTGCTAACCATCGCGAGCTGCCCAAGGCGCGACACCAGATCGCCCGCATCAAGACGTTCCAGCGGGCACGGGAGCTGGCCGCGGCCTGGGAAGCGGCGCAGGGAAAAGAGAGTTAAGAGATGTACACTCGCCGGAAATCGCGGATGGGCGTGGTGATAAGCGACAAGATGCAGAAGACGCTCGTCGTCGCCGTCGAGAGTCGCAAGCGGCATCCGCTGTACAACAAGACGATGCGCCGAACGACGCGCTACAAGGTCCATGACGGCAACGAGCTTGGCAAGATCGGTGACGTCGTCCGCATCGTCGAAAGCCGACCCTTCTCGCGGGAGAAGCGCTGGCGGCTGGCCGAGATCGTGACGCGTCACGAGGTTGCGGAGATCGCGCCGCGTGAGATCGACGCGTCGATGCTCGGCATCAACCGTCCGCACACGGATAGCCACGCGGCTTCAGCGGAGGCAGTGACGACGGCGGAAGTGGCCCCGGCCCAGGCGAAGACGCCCGCACCGGAGGAAACCATCGAAGCGCCGGTCG
>JBEKKV010000040.1:0-22497 GCA_050010555.1 Dehalococcoidia bacterium | reverse complement strand
CCGAATCATGACCCGCAGCCATCCTCTATGCATGGGCACCTCCTATCTCGGAAGTACCCCGCCACCGGAGGACATTCTAGCTGCGACGTAACTAGGACATTCTAGCTGCAACCCTACAAGAAGGTTGACAAACTCCCAGACAATGTTATAATCGCGGCGTTGACAGCTCGCTGCTGACTATCCCCGCCGACTGACCCCTGCCGAGAAAGAGGCCGTGCGATGCGCGCTCGCAACGCTTTGCGTCTGCTACTTGTCGTGCTGGCGACAGCGTTGGTCCTCCCGCTGGTCGTCAGCGTCCTTGCCCTGCAGGGGCCGGCCTCCGGCGCCAGCGCTTCCGGCGGCCCCCCTTCCGTCATTGCCACCATCAGAACAGGCTTGGGTGGAGGCGATCCCTACGGCGTAGCCGTCAACCCCAACACAAACCGCATTTACGTGGCGAGCGGCAACAACGTCTTTGTCATCGACGGCGCCAGCAATGCCGTCGTCGCTACCGTAGCGGTCGGGACTGGGCCCAACAGCGTAGCCGTCAACCCCACCACGAACCGCATATACGTGGCGAACTATGGCAGCAACAACGTCTCCGTCATCGACGGCGCAAGCAACGCGGTTGTCGCCACTATAGCGGCTGGAAGCTGGCCCAATGGAGTGGCCGTCAACGCAAACACGAACCACATCTACGTGACGAACCAAGTAACCGACAGCGTCTCGGTCATCGATGGCAACAGCAACGCGGTCGTCGCCACAGTGGGAGTTGGCCATTACCCCGCCGGCGTGGCCGTCAACCCCAGCACAGGCCGCATCTACGTGGCGAACTACGGCGGCGACAGCGTCTCGGTCATCGACGGCACGGGCAACACAGTCGTCGCCACTATAGGGGTTGGAAGTTGGCCCGAGGGCGTGGCCGTCAACCCCAGCACTAACTTCATCTACGTAGCCATCTACGGCTTCAACAACGTCTCCGTTATCGATGGCGCCAGCAGCACCGTGGTCGCCACCGTGGCGGTTGGGACTAACCCCTCGGCCGTGGCCGTCAACGCCAGCACGAACCTCATCTACGTGGCGAACCACGACAGCAACAACGTCTCCGTCATCAATGATGTCAGCAACACGGTCGTCACCACCGTAGCCGTCGGCAATGGGCCCACGGGCGTAGCTGCCAACCCAAACAACAACCGCATCTACGTGGCGAACTATTACAGCGCCAACGTCTCCGTCATCGACGGCGTCAGCAGCCCGGTCGTCGCCACCGCACCCGTCGGCGGTGAGCCCGCGGGCGCAGCCGCCAACCCCAACACCAACCTCATCTACGTGGCAAACGAGGGCAGCGCCAACGTTTCCGTCATCGACGGCGCCAGCAACATGGTCGTCGCCACCGTACCAGTCGGGAGCGGCCCTGATTCCGTAGCCATCAACCCGAGCACGAACCGCATTTACGTGGCGAACCATGACAGCAACAACGTCTCCGTCATCGATGGCGGTAGCAACACGGTCGTCACCACCGTCGCGGTGGGCGCTGACCCCTATGGCGTGGCTGTCAACCCCAACACGAACCGCGTCTACGTGGCGAACAATAGCAGCGACAACGTCTCCGTTATCGACGGCGCCAGCAACACGATCATCACCACCGTAGGGGTTGGGGAATGGCCCGCGGGCGTGGCCGTCAACCCCACCACGAACCGCATCTACGTGGCGAACCAGTACGACGACACTGTCTCCGTCATCGACGGTGGTAGCAGCACGGTCGTCGCCACCGTGCCGGTCGCCAGCAGCCCTAGCGGCGTAGCGGTTAACCCCAACACGAACCGAATCTACGTTACGGATGCGAGCAACAACGTCTCCGTTATCGACGGCTCCGACAACTCCGTCGTCGCAACCGTCGCGGTCGGTCATGGAGCGTCAGGCGTAGCCGTCAACCCCACCACGAACCGCATCTACGTGGCGAACCAGTACGACGACACTGTCTCCGTCATCGACGGTGGTAGCAGCACGGTCGTCGCCACCGTAGCCATCGGCAGTCAGCCCACGGGCGTGGCCGTCAATCCCAGCACGAACCGGGTCTACGTGACGGACGAATCGCAACCGTGGCCGTCGGGAGTTATCCCCTGGGCGTGGCCGTGAACCCCGACACAAACCGCGTCTACGTAGCGAACCGGAATGACAACACCGTCTCCGTCATCGACGGTGCCGGCAACACGGGTGTCGCCACCGTGGCCGTTGGGAGTTACCCTGACTCCGTGGCTGTCAACCCCAGCACGAACCGAATCTACGTCGCAAACCGGAATGACAACACCGTCTCCGTCATCAACGGCGTCGCCAACACGGTCGCCGCCGCCGTAGCGCTCTGGAATCTCCCTGTGGGTGTGGCCGTCAACCCGAACACGAACCGCATCTACGTAACGAACGAACTAACTGACAACGTCTCCGTCATTGACGGCGGTAGCAACATGGTCGTCGCAACCGTGCGCAACCGTGGCCGTCGGGAGTTATCCCCTGGGCGTGGCCGTGAACCCCGACACAAACCGCGTCTACGTAGCGAACCGGAATGACAACACCGTCTCCGTCATCGACGGTGCCGGCAACACGGTCGTCGCCACCGTACGGGTGGCGACTTACCCACCCATTGGGATAGCAGTCAATCCGATCACGAACCGAATCTACGTCACGACCGCGAGTTTTGAGAACACGGTCTCCGTCATGGACGGCGCCGGCAACACCGTCATCGCCACCGTAACGGTCGGGAGTGAACCGTACGGCGTCGCCGTCAACCCTAACACCGACCGCGTCTATGTCACCAACACCGAGGATGACACAGTGTCGGTTATTGAGGATAATGCTCCTCCAGCGCCAACCAGCACCTTCACCCCAACGGCCACCGGCACCTTTACCCCAACGCCGACGCATACCCTTACCCCAACAGCAACCGGCACTGCAACGCCACGTCCAGCCACATCAACATCCACATCCACATCCACACCCACGCACCCACCCAGCGTTGGCGGCAAGGTCATGCTCCCGCCCGCCGCCATCGCTGCCGCGTCCGGCGCTCCTGCTGGCGTCGGGATAGCCGTCCCAGGAATCCCTGTTCTGGGAATCAACCTGCCGGGGCTGATTGCGCAGCTCGTCGGCCTCGCCATATTGCTGATGGTTCTGGTCGCTCTTGCCGTCGGCGGGCGGTACGCGAAGCGGCGCTGGCTATAGTTCAGCCGCCGCCTCGCTGACCGTGCCACTTCCCTCTTGGAAACTCCCTGCTCAGCGGTTACGATCAACCCGCCATGCCAGGAGGACAACGATCTACCGCCGAAGGTCCACATAGGAGAGGCGCGCCCAAGGGCAACCTTAACGCCCTCAAGACCGGGCGGCACTCCAAACAACTGCTCGCCCTCACCGAGGTCCTGCTTGCCAGCCCTGCCATGCGCTCCATCCTCCTCAGAATGCTTGAACAGAAGAAACGAGGCGACCGCACTCTTCAGGACGCCTCCAACGACATGGCGCGCCGCATAATTCGCAGGTCAATTACGCAAAACGCGCTTCCCCAGATTCGGAAAGCGCGCGTTTTCGAAAAACAATAACAATCAGAGCGGAATGCTGCCGTGCTTCCTCCGCGGCGTCGAGTCCGACTTGCTGCGCAGCATCTCCAGCGCCTGGACCACCTGCCAGCGCGTCTCCCGCGGGTCGATCACGTCGTCCAGGTAACCGCGTTCCGCCGCCACGTACGGGCTCGCGAAGCGCTCCTTGTACTCCTGCACTAGCTGCGCCCGCAGCCCCTCCTTGTCCTCCGCCGACTGCAACTGGTTCCGGAAGATGATGTTCACCGCCGCGTCCGGCCCCATCACCGCTATCTCCGCCCCCGGCCAGGCGTAGTTCACGTCCGCCCGCAGGTGCTTCGACCCCATCGCCAGGTAAGCGCCCCCGTACGCCTTCCGCACGATGACCGTCACCTTGGGCACGCTCGCCTCCGCGTACGCGTACACCAGCTTCGCCCCGTGCGTGATGATCCCGCCGAACTCCTGCGCCGTCCCTGGCAGGAATCCCGGCACGTCGACGAAAGTGACCAGCGGGATGTTGAACGCGTCGCAGAAGCGCACGAAGCGCGCCGCCTTCCGCGACGAGTCGATGTCGAGAACGCCCGCCAGGTACAGCGGCTGGTTCGCGACGACGCCCACCGTCCGGCCTGCCATCCGCCCGAAGCCCACGACCACGTTCTGCGCGAAGTGCCGGTGCACCTCCATGAAGTCCCCGGCGTCAACGACGCGGTACACGACCTCGCGGATGTCGTACGGCTTCGTCGTGTCCTCCGGCACTAGGTTCAGCATGTCCTCCGCCCGCCGGTGTGGTTCATCGCCCAGGTCAAGCAGCGGCGCGTCGTCCACGTTGTTCGACGGCAGGAAGGAAAGCAGCCGGCGCACCTCGTGCAAGCACTCCTCCTCGCCTTCGATGGCGAAATGCGCGACCCCGCTCCGGCTTGCCTGCGTCATCGCGCCACCCAGATCCTCGTGCGAGACCTCTTCTTGCGTCACCGCCCGGATCACGTCCGGGCCCGTGATGTACATCTGCGACGTCTTCTGCACCATGAAGATGAAGTCCGTCATCGCCGGCGAATACACGGCGCCGCCGGCGCACGGCCCCATGATGACCGATATCTGTGGCACGACGCCCGAATTGAGAGCGTTGCGCAGGAAGATGTCCGCGTAGCCGGCCAGGCTCGCGACCCCCTCCTGGATGCGCGCGCCGCCTGAATCGTTCAGCCCGATAATCGGGCAGCCGGTCTTGACGGCCATGTCCATCACGCGGCAGATCTTCTCGCCGACCACCTCCGACAGCGACCCGCCGAATACGGTGAAGTCCTGCGAGTACACGAACACCTGCCGCGCGTCGATTCGCCCGTAGCCGGTCACGACAGCATCGCCGGGGAAGCGCTGGCCGTCTGTCCCGAACTCCGTCGACTGGTGCACCACCAGCGCCTCGAGCTCAGTGAAGCTGCCTTCGTCGAGGAGGATGTCTAGGCGTTCGCGGGCCGTGAGCTTGCCGCGGGCATGCTGCGCGTCGATTCGCTGAGGGCCGCCACCGAGGCTCGCCTCTTCCTTCAGCTTGCGCAGTCGCTCTAGCTTATCTCCGACTGACATTCGTTGCGTCTCCTAACGCAGTCCAGGGCTTATGGGAGGACGGAATAGGGGAGTGGCGCAGCTCTACCCTACGGGCGTGTCCTCCGGCGGCGTAGGCGTGTCCGTGTCCGCTGGCTCGGGCGTTGTGGACGGCGGCGGAATGTTGAGCACGTCGCCGACCTGCAGGCTCCGCAACGCATCGACGGTCGTATGGTTTGCCGTTGCCAGCTCATCGACCGTAATTCCGTACTTCAGCGCGATATCGTTGGCGTTGTCGCCCGACTGAACGGTGTAAGTGGTCTGTCCCGCGGGACTGGTCGCGATCGCGGTCGCCGCCGCGGGCGTCTCTGTCACGGCTGGGAACTCCGTCGGCGTCCCGGCGGTCGACGCGGGCGTTGCCGTTTTTGTGCGACTTGCGGTCGGCGATGCGGTCGCCTCGCTTGTCGAATTGCTGCTCGCCGGAATCTTCAGCACCTGTCCGACGGAAAGGTCATTGCTCGTAAGACCGTTCGCCGCCATGAGCGCGTCAACCGTCGTCCCCAGCCTGTCGGCAATCGCGGAAAGCGAATCGCCGGACACGACCGTGTACGTCGAGCCGCTCACCTGGGGCGCACGCGTCGGCACGCCGTTGATGATGAGCGGGTCGGGAAGATTCGCCGGAAGCGTGGCCGTGGGCACCTTGGCCGGATCGATGCGCGCCGAAGATGATGACTTCCCTCCGCAGCCCCACGCCGTCAGCGCGAGCAGCAACAGCGGGAAGATAAGCGCAGTCCTGAGCTTCACGAAGCCGCCTCCGGCAGGCTGGATGTTACTACAGCGCCGTCACTGCCACAAGAGGTCGCGGCCAGGCGGATAGTGCGGGGGCGCCAGATCAACGATTGCGCCGGTTCTTGAACCAGCTCTGTAGCCTGTCGAGGGGGCCCGGCTGCGACAGGTCGACGACCTGCCCCCGCCAGCGCTTTTCAGGTGCCCGCCGGTTCGTAACGAAGGAGATGACGATAGTTACCGCCAGCAGCCCCAGTCCGACGAAGAGCGAGTATTGGCCGACGGTGCTGGAGCGGAAGACGAAGGCGACGAAGATGAGCACAAGCGACACGATCATCAGGTATCCCAGAGAAACACGGGAGAACAAGCTCCCCAACCGTCGCTCTAGGCCACCGATCCGGTCGCTGAGCCGCTTGTGGAGCCGCGTCGTCGCCTTCTGCTCCGGAATGAAGTCATCCAGCTTGTTCAGGAGGTCTTCAATCTCGCGCTGGAGTTGGTCCGCCATCTGTCCTCCCCCCGAGGCACTTTCCATAAGCCTATTCTACACTCTTGAGGAGAGGGGAATCCACGGTTCGACGCAGCTTTTCACGATTCCTGCATGCATTCGCGAATCAGAAGCGCGCGAAGACTGCACGCCTAGTCGAGCGGGTTCATAACGAGGCCGGCGGGGAGCTTGGGGTGAAAATAAGTGGACTTCTGCGGCATCCTTTCACCGGCGCCTGCCAGCGCTAGCACGCGATCGACCGGCGTCGGGCGCAGCAGGAAGGCGAGGCTGTACGCGCGCGCTTCGACGAGTCGCAACGCCTCTTCGCCGTCGTGCGTGAACGCTAGCGATCCGTCCGCGGCGCTCTGCTGCTCGACGCCGAGAATGCCGCGGAGCACGACCTCCTGCAGGACGGCTGCGTCGAGGGAGCGCCAGGAAGCGGGAGCGTCCGCAGGCATGTCGTCCGCTATGGAGGCTGCATCGCGGACCTGCGCGATCAGCCGCCGGCCATCCTTCGTCGCCAGCGCGAAGGCAGCCCGCTCCTCGCTTTTCGCCGCCAGCAGCGATCGCAACTCCGGCCAGCCGCGCGCGACGTCGCTCACGTCTTCCACCGCGAAGCAACGCTCCAGCCGGGCTCCCAGGTCATCGGGGACCGACACGCCTTTCAGCAAGCGATGCGTCGGAAGCTCCAGCAGCCCCGGGTCTTCGCGGGCGATCAGCGTCATCAGCACAAAGTTCTCCGGCTCGTCGCCCGTCCACGAGCGCGCCCGAGAGCGCCGCTCCTTCAGATAGGCCAGCGCCGTCTCGTAGCGGTGGTGACCGTCAACGACGTACAGCGTCTTGTCCCGAAACACCCCGACGAGCAAGCCTGTCGCACCACCGTCGACGCGACTGACGTTATGCTTCTCGCCATCGCTCCTCGCCGTCGCCAGCGGACGCGCATCTCTCCCGGCTCCCTCGATTGCCCCTCGCACGCGGGCGTCATCGTCGCGGTAGAGCGCCATAATGGGACTGATGTTGAGGCGCGTTGCCCGCAGGAGGTCTAAACGGTCCTCCTTTGGCTTGCTGAGGGTATGCTCGTGCGGCCGGATGGGCCCCTCGTTCCACTCGTGCAGGCGGACGCGGGCCAGCAGCCCAAGCCGCGTCACGCGCTGTCCCTCGTGCTCGAATCGCTGGTTGTGGGCGTAAAACGACTCCGACTGGTCCCGGACAAGGACGCCTCTCTCCAGCCAATCCCGCAGCGCCGCCGCCGCCCGCGTGTAGCGATTCTCCGACGGCCCGTCGTCCGGTCTCGATTCGCCGCACTCAAGCCGCACGACGTTCAGGGGGCTGCGCCGGCACAACTCTTGCTGCTCCTCCGGCGAAATGACGTCATATGGAGGGCAGATCAGCGCCGAGAGGTCGGTTTCGGCGTAGTGCAGGCCGCGGAAGGGAAGAACTTCTGGCACGTTGCTCCTGTCCGTGACGCGGTGGGGGCGAATTGACCGCAATCGGAGGCCCTACCTAGAATGAGCCCAGGGCCAGCATACCCGCGGAGCCGCTGATGGTCTACAACTGCACTTTCTGCGATATCATCGACCGAAAGACGCCGGCGGAAATCGTCTTCGAGGATGATGATGTTGTCGTCTTCCGCAACCGGCTCGGCTGGGTGCCCGTGATGCTGCTCGTCGTGCCGCGACGGCACATAACGCAGCAGGACCTCTGGCGCGATCCCGGACGCGTCGCCGAAGTCGCCATGGCGATGGGCGAAAAGCACTGCCCGCGCGGGTTCCGTCTGCTCTCCAACTTCGGCTTCGACGCCCTGCAGACGCAAACGCACGGCCACATCCACGTGCTCGGGGGTGTTCGGCTCGGCGAGTACGCCTAAGTCGCCGGAGTTGACGTCGTCAGTGCCTCCGCCTGCGCTGTCAGCAGTTCCTCGATCCCCTTGCCGGCGAGCCGCAGCACCTCGTCTAGGCGTGTCCGCGGGAAAGGCGCGCTCTCCGCCGAGCCCTGCACCTCGACGAACTCGCCCGAAGCCGTGAGCGCGACGTTGAAGTCGGCTTCGGCGCGCGAGTCCTCTTCGTACGTCAGGTCGAGCAGAGCCACCCCGCCGACGATACCAACGCTGACAGCCGCAAGGGCGTCGCGCAGCGGCATCGTCGAAAGGAGGCGCCGCGCCAGCAGGTTCTCGTACGCCTGTCGAAGCGCCAGGTAAGCGCCGGTAATCGCGGCGCAGCGCGTTCCGCCGTCGGCACGGATCACGTCGCAGTCGACGGTGAAGGTCCGCTCGCCGAGGATGTCGAGCCGAGTCACCGCCCGCAGCGCCCGGCCGATGAGTCGCTGGATCTCGTGCGTCCGCCCGCCGACGCGTCCGACAGTCGCCTCCCGCATCATGCGCGTGTTCGTGGAGCGTGGTAGCATGCCGTACTCGGCGGTCACCCAGCCGCTACCGCCGCCTCGCTCGCGCAGGAACGGTGGCACCCTGTCCTCGACGCTGACAGCGCAAAGGACGACTGTGCCCCCCTGCTCGATGAGCGCTGAGCCTTCGGCATTCGGCAGGAAGCCCGGCGTTATACGCACAGACCGAAGTTGATCGGGGCGGCGGCCGTCAGCTCTTTCCACGCTGCTCCTTTCGTGCTCCCGGCATCCGAAGGCAACGGGAGTATAGCACCCTAGTTCGCTGCTGAGAAGCGCGACGGCAGCGGCGGTGGGTCGCGCTCCGGCGTGACCCACAACCGTTCGCCGTCGGTCGAGAACGTAACATCCCCCTGCTGGTCCGTCCGGTAGACGATGCTGCTGTCCAGCCGTTGCAGCGTCGACGCCGCCGGGTCACCGTAGGTATTGTCCGCGCCGACCGAGATAACCGACAGTACGGGCTGCACGGCATTCAGAAATTCTTGTCCCGACGAATAGGTGGAGCCGTGGTGCGGCACCTTGAGCACCGTCGCCCGCAGATCAACGTGCTCGGCGAGCAGTGCCGTCTCCCCTGGCCCTTCGATATCGCCCGGCAGGAGGAAGCTCGCGCTCCCCCAGGTAAGCTTGAGCACCAGCGAGTTGTTGTTCGTGTCGGCGCTTGTGCCGGATAGCAGCGGCTGCGACGGGCCAAGCACCTGAAGGCGGATGCCGCGCCCTAGGTCGACCCAGCCGCCCGCTTCGACCTCCTGGTGGGGTATCGACTTAGCGTCCAGCAGACCGTCCCACTCGTCGATAAGCGCATTATCCGTCTGAATCGGCGCTTCTATCACCTGCCCGACGTTGTAACGTTGGACGATGGTGATCAGGCCGGTGAGGTGGTCAGAATCGGTGTGCGTTGACAGCACGATGTCCAGCTTGCGGTCCCAGAACGGCAGCGTTTCGTCTAGCGCCCGCTCCACCGTCGCTCCGTCCGGCCCGCCATCAACGAGCAGCTTCTGCCCGTCCGGCGTGCGAATGAGAATCGAATCGCCCTGCCCGACGTTGAACATCTCCACCGTCAACCGCCCGTCCGGCGCCGAGAAGACGGCCGTCCACGTCAGCACCGCTGGCAGTGCCAGGGCGCCGGCCAGCCATACAGTCGGTATGGCGCGCAGCGGTCGCGCCGGCAGCGCCAGGACGCGTCGTAACGGACTCCTGATACGACGCAAGGTTTTGCTCCCGGGCCGGCGGCGGCTCAGCAGCCAGGCGAACGCCGCGAGCACGAAATACATGGCCGTGCATTGCTCCGTGTTGAAGCGGCGCAACTCCAGCGACGCGAACGGCAACGTCGCGAAGAGTCGCACGCCTGTCGTCATGTAGGTTAGGCCCGCCCAGGCGAAATAGCCGAGGAAGTGCGCCAGCGGCTGGCAGACCAGTCCGGCCAGCGCCACCGACATCGAGCTGAGCATGATGAACGGCACCGACGGCAGCACGACAACGTTCGCTGGCAGGGCGACGAGCGACACCCGCTGAAAGTGCAGCGCGATGAGCGGCAACGACGCCAGCGAGGCCGCCGCCGTCACCACCGCGATCTCGAACAGAGCGCTTAGCGGCCCTTGCTGCAAGTGCGCCTGTAACCCGCCGAATCGCTCCGATGCGTCGATGATCCGCTCGCGAAACAGAGGCACGAGCACGATGAGGCCTGCCGTTGCGGCGAAGCTGAGCTGGAAGGACACGTCCGTCACCACCGACGGTTGCAGCCCCGCCATCACTGCGCCGGCCAGCAAGAGGGGCGCCGGGCCACCATTCGGCCGGCCCAGAAGCGTCGCAAAGATGTACAGTCCGCCCATGATTGCTGCCCGCAGGAGGCTTGGCGAGACGTCGGTCAGCAGCACGTAGCCGGCAGTGGCGAAAAGCGCCAGCAACGCCGCCCGTCGCCGCCCGATTAGCCAGGCAAAGGCGCCGATGCAGAAGCCGGCGACCAGCGTCACGTTGTAGCCGGAGAGAGCGATAATGTGCGAGGTGCTGGTGGCGTTCAGGTTGTCCTTCAGGTCCTGTGGCAGGACAGACCGCTCTCCCAGCAGAATCCCCTGTGCCAGCGCCGCTTGCGGCTGGGGTAGCGCCTCCGCCAGCGCCGACGAAAGGCTCCGTCGCAGGCGATGGGCCGCTAAGAGGACGGCGTTTCCATGGCTGGCCCCGGTCGCCGTCACCTGCGGGAAGTCGGCCACGGAGACGATGCCCTGTTGCGCCAGGTATTGCGGGTAGTCAAAGTTCGGCAGCGGGCTCGGCGAGGTGAGCTTGCCCGTAACGTCCAGCACATCGCCGTAGCGATGGCGTGGCGCCGTCGACGGCTCCCATAGCAGGACGCCGCCGCTCATCGGTTGCGAGTCGCCGCTGTCCGCCTGAAGTTGCGTCACGCGCAGCCGCGTTGAGATCGCGCGCCCATGCTCCTCGGAGTCGTCTGCGGCGACGGTCTGGAAAGTCACCGCCGCGCCGTCGTTGAAAGCAGCGATGCCGCGGTTTGTCGCGGGCGTCCCGCCGGTCTCGAAGCGGAAGAACGCGCCGGCAAACAGCCCGCCGCAGACAAGGACGAGCAACGCCGCGCCCGGCCGCCGGCGCACAAGGTTGGCGACGACGGCGATGACGCAAACGGCTAGCCCCGCGCCTGCCGTCCAGCGAGCGTCCCAGCCCAGAGCGGCGGTAACGGTCCCGAAGAACCAGGCCGCGGCAAGATAAGCCAGCGTCACGGCGTCGCCACCGTGACAAGGTTCTTGATCTTGTTGTAAGTCGCCGTGGGTATGAGCTTGCGCGAGACCAGCTCGTCCGTGCTGGCGAATGACCCGGCCGACTGCCGCGAATCGACGATTCGCTGCGAATAGACAGTGCCGATCCCGGGCAGCCTGTCCAGCTCCGCCGCGGTCGCCGTGTTGATGTTGACCGTCTCTCCGGCGGCGAGAGGCGCGGCGGTTGGCGATGCGCTTGCGGTGATAGACGCGTCGGCAACGCTGCCGACGCTCCGCACGACCACCTGACCCTCGTCGTGGACGCGCTCGGCCAAGTTCAGCGACGTCACGTCTGCCTGGTCCGTCGCGCCGCCGGCGGCAACTAGGGCGTCGGCGACGCGGTCGCCGTCGTGCAGCGTGTAGACGCCGGGATTGGCGACAGCGCCGGTAACATAGACCTCGATAGCTGCGCCGCCGAGCGAGGGGTCGTCGAAGTGGAACTCGAGGGGCCGCGGTCCGTCGCGTCGTTGCAGGACGAGGATGACGAGGCCCACGACGATGACGGCGCAAAGCGCGGCGAGGACAACGCTGCGATTCCGTTCGAGCCAAGCGCCCACGGGAAGTCCTTTCCCCTGAAAAGGCGAGACGCGTAAGCGAGCTTACAATTGGTCGCTGTCTACCGTCAAGGCCGTCCGCCCGCTATCTGCGCGAATACCGCTATGCTATACTTCTGAGGTTGAGATAGGAGCGAACATGCGCGGCCGCGACCTGCTTTCTATAGCTGACCTGACGCCTGAGGAGCTGCGCCGCATCGTCGACCTCGCCGTCGACATGAAGCGCAACGGCTACCCGCGTCTCCTTGACGGCAAGACGCTGGCGCTCCTGTTCGAGAAGGCATCGCTGCGGACGAACGTCAGCTTCAACGTCGCGATGCAGCAGCTCGGCGGCCAGGCGATCTACCTCGGCCAGAGTGAGGTCGGCCTCGGCCAGCGCGAATCGGTGGCAGACGTCGCACGCGTGCTCAGCCGCTATGTTGACGGCATCGTCGCTCGCACCTATGCCCAGCAAACGCTCGTCGATCTCGCGGCCTCGGCGACGGTCCCCGTCGTGAACGCACTTTCCGACGAAGAGCACCCCTGCCAGGCCGTCGCCGACCTCGTCACGATTTACGAACGAAGAGGCCACTTCCACGGTCTGACGGTTGCTTTCATCGGCGACGGCAACAACGTCGCCACTTCGCTTGCCCAGGCTTCCGCAATGGTCGGAATGAGCTTCATCATCGCCTCGCCGGAAGGCTATGAGCTGGGCAAGAAGGCGCTTACCCAGGCGCGGCTGTTCGCCTCCATGAGCGGGTGCAGCGTCGAAGTCATCCGTTCGCCCCGGGAGGCCGTGAAGCAGGCCGACGTGGTCTACACCGATGTCTGGATCAGTATGGGCCAGGAGGACAGCTACGACGAGCGTCTGAAGGCGTTCCAGGGCTACCAGGTGAACGCCGATCTGCTTTCGCTGGCGCCGCCGGAAGTGATACTGATGCACGACCTACCCGCCCACCGCGGCGAAGAAATAGCGGATGACGTGATCGAAGGGCCGCAGTCGGTGGTGTTTGACCAGGCGGAGAACCGGCTGCACGCCCAGCGAGCCATCCTGGCGTTGCTCCTGGCCGAAGGCTAGATTCGGGATCGTCCGGAGAATCGCGGCGCGAGATGCAAGACCTCCTCAACACCATCAGCGATAACCTGTCGCGACTCGATTGGCGCGCCGCCATCGACATTCTGCTGATCGCCGCCATTATCTACTGGGTGCTGCTGCTGCTGCGGCGCACGACTGCCATGTCCGTCCTGCGCGGCATAGCGTTCGTCTTCATCGGCGTCTTCCTGCTGGCACGCGTCTTCGACCTCAAGGTGCTGACGTTTCTCCTGCGCAACTCCCTCATCGTCGTCCTCATCGGCATTCCGATCGTCTTCCAGCCGGAGTTGCGACGCGCCCTGGAGCGACTGGGCAGGACCGGCCGTCGCGCCTGGATCGGCAGGCCCAGCTATGATCAGCTTATCGACGCCGTGACCGGCGCCGCCTGCAACCTGTCGCGCGCCCGCCACGGCGCCCTCATCGTCCTCGAAGGCGAGACCGGTCTGGAGGATTACATAGACACTGGCATCCGCGTCGACGCTGCGCCCTCTGTGGAGCTGCTGCAGGGCATCTTCTTCCCGAACTCGCCGCTCCACGACGGCGCTGTCATCTTGCGCGAGAACCGCGTCGTCGCCGCCGCCTGCACGCTGCCGCTGGCCGGCGAGAGTGGAAAGGGCATGCTGGGCACGCGCCATCGCGCCGCGCTCGGCATCACGGAATTGACCGACGCCGTATCCGTAGTCGTCTCCGAAGAGACCGGTCAGGTGTCCGTGGCGTCCAACGGGCGGCTGTCGCAGTGGCTGGACGAGAAGCGGCTTCGGGCGACGCTCCAGAGTGTCCTCGGTGTCACGCCCTCGCGTCGTGGCGACGGCGACAATGGGAGGCGAAGTGCGTTCACCGAGTGACGTCTCCAAGGGGATTCTTACCCTCATCGCTGACGCGTTAGATCTCGTGCGGCAGACCTACTCCCTCGGCTTGCTTTCGCTGGGGCTGGCGGTCGTCATTTGGTTCGTCGTGACCGATGCGCAGACGCCCACGCGGACGGTTTCGGTCGGCGATGTCCCCGTCCAGGCGCTCAACCTGCCGCAGGGGCTGGCGACGACAGGGCAGATTGGGCCGATCACAGTGCGAGTCACCGCCGACGAGGATGCCTCGAGCAGCCTGTCGTTCAGCGATTTCAAAGCCACGGTCGACCTCTCCGGCGTGACGCAGCAGACTGCAAGCGGCCTGCCGGTCCACGTCGATATTCTCCGAAGCGACGTCAAACTGGTCCAGGTTATGCCGGCAACCGTCAACGTGAAATTGGAGCAGGTGACAACGCAGACTGTTCCAGTGAAGATAAAGACGCTCGCGCCGGTACCAGCCGGCTACAGTGTCACGGACGAGAAGGTCGATCCGCAGACGGTTCAGGTCTCCGGCGCTGCCAGTCTGATGGAGCAGATCGACGCCGCCTGGGTGGACCTCGACCTCTCCGGCGTCCAGACGAGCCAGGAGCGCGACATCGTTCTCGCCGCCCGCGACAAGGACGGCCGGCCGTTGGACGTCAACATCGAGCCCAGCACAGCAAAGGTGACCGTGACGGTCGTCAGGACGGACGGGGCGGAGACCTTCCCGGTCAACCCATCCATAAGCGGCAACGTCGCGCCGGGCTACATGGTATCCGCTGTCCAGGCCGACCCATCTTTTGTCGTCATCGTAGGTCCGGTGGATGTGCTTCAGTCGATCCAAACGCTCACCACAGACACGATCCCCGTCGATGGCGCCCAATCAGACGTTCAGCGCAGCGTGAAACTGAGCCTGCCGGCTAATGCCCGCGTCTATGGCAGCGATGAAGTGGTAGTACGCGTGGTCATCGTTCCGGCCGTTGGGCAGCGCAACCTGCAGATTGCAGTCCAGACGAAAGGACTGAAAGAGGGGCTCACGGCCACCCTTGTGCCCGATACTCTGACCGTCACGGTCTCCGGCGCGCTGCCCACCCTCGACGCACTTCCCGGCGACGCTGTGACCGCCAAACTCGACCTCTCGAACATGACCGCGGGCACCTATCAGATCGCCCCAAAGATCGACTTGCCGGCCGACGTGCAGCTCGTAGGCGTCGATCCGCAGGATGTGTCCGTCACGATCGCTGGCCAATGAGCCGAAGCCGCGCCGAGACGGAACCGGCGGAGAAGCCGCAAGCCAAAGCTGAGAGCGTTCCCGTCGTCGCACTCGTCGGCCGGCCGAACGTTGGGAAGTCCGCGCTCTTCAACCGTATGCTCGGCGGTCGCAAGGCAATCGTCGAAGAGGCGGCCGGGACCACGCGCGACCGTCTGTACGGCGACGTCGAATGGGAGCGAAAGCGCTTCCGTCTCGTTGACACCGGCGGTCTTCTCACGGACGGCTCTCTTCCCTATAGCGAGCTCGTGCGGGCGCAGGTGGAAGCCGCTGCCGCTGAAGCCGAAGTCGTGCTCTTCGTCGTCGACGGCAAAGAGGGCCTCACAGCCGCCGACCGCGACGTCGCCGACCGGCTGCGACTCATCGAAAAGCCCGTCCTCCTCGTCGCCAATAAGACGGAGAGCGAGTACCGTCGCGAGTCCGCCGTCGACTTCTACGAGCTCGGCCTCGGCGAGCCGCTTCTGGTGAGCGCCCTCCACGGCGCCGGCGCCGCCGAGCTCATGGATGTCATCGCCGACCTGCTGCCTGTAGCGCCCGAGACGGAAACCGTCGAGACGGTTTCGATTGCCATCGTCGGCCGGCCGAACGTCGGCAAGTCGATGCTGACCAACGCCATCCTGGGCGAGGAGCGCGTCATCGTCAGCGAGACGCCGGGCACCACGCGCGACAGCATCGACTCGGCTTTCGAGTACAGCGGCCGGAAGCTGACGCTTATCGACACGGCCGGCATCCGGCGCCGCGGCCACATCGAGAAAGGCGTCGAGAAGCACGCCGTCATGCGGGCGCAAGCCGCCGCCGAGCGCGCCGACGTCGCGCTTCTGCTGCTCGACGCTGTGGAAGGGCTGACGGCGCAGGACGCGCACATCGCCGGGCTCATAGTCGATAGCCACGTCGGCATCGTAATCGTCGTCAACAAGTGGGATCTGGTGCCGCCGGAGCCCATGTATCGCCGGGATTTCGTTCGAATCATCCGGCGGAACCTGCGCTTCCTCCCCTGGGCCCCGCTGTGCTTCGTGTCCGCAAAGGAGCGGACCGGTATCGATGACCTCCTCGACGTGGCGCTGGCCGTAGGCGAAGAGCGACGACGGCGCCTCAGCACGGCCGAGGTGAACGCCGTCGTGCAGCGGGCCATCGGCGAGCGCGGCCCCCCGTCGAAGGGCGGCAAGAAGCTGAAAGTGCTTTACGTCACGCAGGCGCAGGTTGCGCCGCCGACCTTCGTTTTCTTCGTTAACGACGCCTCGCTGCTCCATTTCTCCTATCGGCGCTATCTGGAGAACCAGTTGCGAAAGGCGTTCGGATTCCCCGGCGTGCCGCTGAAGCTGATCTTCCGCAGTCGGGGAGGGAAATAGATGCTCTGGCAGATCGTCGTGGCGACCGTTATCGGCTACTCGTTGGGTTCCGTCCCTGGCGGCTACCTGATGGGCAGGCTGACGCGTCGGATAGACATCCGCGACTACGGCAGCGGCAAGACCGGCGCCACAAACGCTTTGCGCTCCCTCAGCATCTGGGCCGTGGTCGGCGTGCTTGTCATCGACCTTGGCAAGGGCGCCGCCGCCGTCTCCATCGCCCGCGCCCTCTCCGACAGCGCTTGGCCGCAGGCGTTCGCGGCTCTTGGTGTCCTTGTCGGCCACGTCTGGCCCGTCTGGCTGGGCTTTCGCGGTGGGCGCGGCGTCTCCGCCGCCTACGGCGCGCTCCTTGGCATGAACCCGCTCGTCGCGCTGGCGCTGCTGCCTGTGGCGCTCGTCATAATCGGCACAACGCGCTACGTCTCGCTAATGTCCGTCTCCATGGCGCCCATCGCCGCCGCCGCCTTCCTGGCGCTCGCGGCAGCCGGCCTGCTGCCCTTCGCCTATGCCGCCTTCGCGATCGCCGCCGCCGCCCTCATCGTCGCGCTCCATCACGACAACATCCGACGCCTCCTGTCCGGCGCCGAGCGCAAGATCGGCCAGAAAGAGCGGGTCACGCAGCAGACGGGAGGGCGATGACGGAAAGAGATGCCGTCGTCGGCGCGACGCGATGGGGCACCGTGCTGGCGGTCCTGCTGGCGTGCAACGGCCTGGCGGTGCGCCTTTCCGCCTTCGAGGTCGCCGACGCCTGCCAGCCCAGCTAGCTCCTTGCCGAAAAGCCCCGGCGAAAGGCCCTCCCCCACGCGTTGACAAGCGCTTTCGGCCGCGCCTAGACTGAATTCGAAGGGCACGAAAGATGGCGCTGGAAGACCACCTGGAGGAGCTGAAAGACCGGGCGCGCCCGCTGCTGGCGTCACGTATCGCTGAGCTATCTTCACTCTCCCAGGAAGAGGCGGAGTCGTTCTCCCGCGTCTGGCCGGAAGTCGAGGTCGCGCGCCGTCGCCAACTGCTGCGGCGTCTCATCGAACTGGCCGAAGACAATGTTGAGATGGATTTCGACCGCGTGTTCACGACAGCCCTCAATGACGAGGATGCCGACGTCCGCGCCCTGGCGGTCCAGGGCCTGTGGGAGCACGAGGACCGCGACGTCATTGCGCCGCTCATCGAAACGCTGCGAAACGACCCTTCCGCGACTGTCCGCGCCGAAGCGGCGGCGTCGCTCGGCCGTTTCGTCCTGCGCGCCGAGTTCCAGCGACTCCATCCCGCCGACAGCCGTCGCATCGAAGAAGCCCTTCGCGCCGCTGTCGACGACGATGCCGAGTCGCCCGAGGTGCGCGGCCGCGCCATGGAGTCGGTAGGTGCCCTCAGCGCACCCTGGGTCCGCGAAAGCATCGAGAGCGGCTATCGGAGCAAGAACTGGCGCCTTCGCGTTGGTGCCGTCCACGCCATGGGCCGCAACTGCGACCCGCGCTGGTTCTCTCTGCTCGCCTCCGAGCTCGAAAGCGACTCGCCGGAGATGCGTTTCGAGGCGGCAACCGCCTGTGCCTCCTGCTGCGACGAATCGGCCGTCCCTCACCTGAAACCGCTCCTCGAAGACGAGGATGTCGAAGTGCAGGAAGCAGCCATCGCGGCCTTGGGCGAGATCGGCGGCGCGGAGGCGCGCGAAGCGCTGGAAGAGATGAACCGCCATCCTGAAGCGCGCGTCCGCGAGGCCGTCGCTGAGGCACTCGAAGAGTTGGAATTCAACGAAGACCCGCTCGGCTTCAACCTTCCCAAGAAAGGCAGGTAGCTTGAGCACCCTGCGAACGGAATCGGCGACCTCTGCCGGCGGAGTAGTCTACCGCCTCGGCGAGCGCGGCATGGAAATTGTTATCGTCGGTCGCACCAGTGAAGGAATCTGGGGGCTGCCCAAAGGCACGCCGGAGCCCGGTGAAGACCTTCTGGCTGCAGCCACACGCGAAGTGCGCGAGGAGACGGGCTTGGAGGTCGTGCCGGAAGAGAAGATAGGCTCCATCCGCTACTGGTTCGTCCGCAAAGAAGAAGGCGTTCGCTATCACAAGACCGTCCACCACTACCTGTTCATCCCCATCGGTGGCAGCCTCGAAAACCACGACGCTGAGTACGACCGTGTCGGCTGGTTCGAGGTCGAAGAGGCGTGCCGCCTGCTCACCTACCCCAACGAGGTTAATATAGTGCGGAAGGCCGCCGAAATGGTGGCCGAGCGCACCGCGGTGACGGAGGCGAAGCCGTGACGAGGACTTCAGTCGAAGGGGAGGTCGCGCGCGGCGAGAGGATCGTCCTCCGCATCAAGCGACGCAGCGACGCCGACGCCGACTACGCTTGGCGAAAAGACGCCGAGCTCGCCACCTACGACGCCGCCCGTCCGATCACTACCGCTTTCGAGGACTACCTGGCGCTCTACGAGGACGATCTCGCCCAACCGACGCCGTTCCGTCGCACCTTCGCCGTCGAGGACATGGATGGACGCCACATCGGGAACGTAATGTTCTACAACATCGACGTGCTTAAGAGCGAGGCGGAGATCGGCATCACAATCGGCGATAGGCGTTACTGGAGCCACGGCTACGGCACCGACACGCTGCGAGCGCTCGTCCGCTACATCTTCACCAACACGAAGTTGACACGTCTCTACCTGAAGACGCTCGACTGGAATGTGCGGGCGCAGCACTGCTTCCGCAAGGCCGGCTTCGAGCAGTACAACACATCCCGTCGCACTAATGGCACGTTCGTCCTCATGGAGCTTCGCCGCGTCGCCTGGGAAGCGCAATCTTCCGCGTAGGGCGGGCGCCTGCCTCTAGCCGCGTGGAGCGGGCATCTTGCCCGCGGCGGTGGTCGCCTGCCCGCGACGGCCTACGCCGTTCGACCCGGAATCGGAAGCTCCGCCGGCGGCGGCGACGGGTTCGCGACACCTTCCAAAAGCCCGCGCGGCAACACGGCCGCAAGCTCCTCCACCGTCCACTTCCCGTCCCTGGTGATGATGCGCCCCATCTCCTCCTCGTACGCCAGCGAAATAGCGCCGCCGGAGACGTAGAACACCTTGCCGTTGACGTTCCAGGCCTCGTCAGTCGCCAGATAGGTGACCATCGCGGCCACCTGCTCGGCCGTGCCCAGTTGAAGCGGCTTGCCGGAGGCTGAAGCCGCCCGCGCGACGCCTTCCGTCAGACGCGTCTCGGCTACCGGCGCGACGGCGTTGACGGTTATGGCGCTCCGTCCCAGCTCCCTCGCCAGCACGCGCGTGAGGCCGAGGACGCCCGCCTTCGACGCCACGAAGTTCGCTTGGCCGTACGCCCCGAGCAGCGCTGACGGCGACGTGAAGTTGATGATGCGGCCGAAACGCTGGTGTCGCATCTGGATAGCAGCGGGATGACAGGTACAGTAGTGGCCCTTGAGGTTGACCGCGATGACCGCGTCCCACTCCTCCTCGGTCATCTGGAGAAAGTCGCGACCGCGGAAAATGCCCGCCACGTTGACAAGGATGTCCAGCCTTCCGAACTCGTCGACGGCCGTCTTGACGATGGTCTCGCCGCCTTCGACGGTGGCGACGTTGTCGGAGTTAGCTATTGCCTTGCCGCCCGCCGCGATGATCTCGTTCGCGACCGCCTGCGCCGGCCCGCCGCTTGGCCCGCTGCCGTCGACGGCAACACCGAGGTCGTTCACAATGACAGTCGCGCCCTCCGCCGCCAGTGCTAGCGCCACCGCTCGGCCGATGCCTCTGCCGGCGCCGGTCACGGCCGCAATGCGATCTCTTAGCCTATCCGACACGTCGAAACCTCATTCTGCCTCTTGCGTCGGAACGGCTGCCGCTGTCGTGCGCGCGAAAGCCGGTTTCAGGTGCTCTGCAGGTGGCCCGGGATTCTCGACGAACTGCAGTAGCTGCGTCGGGACGGCTTCGATTAGCCCATCGACGGTCCAGCCGCCTTCCTTGAAGATCGTTCGCCTCGGCACCGGCGATTGCGACAGGCATACACTGCCGCCGAAGACGTAGAAGATCTGGCCGTTGACGTTCCAGGCGGCGTCGCTGGCAAGATAGGCGATAAGCGGCGCGATGTACTCCGGCTCCGGTATTACCATGCCGTACTTGGCCGCCATCTCGCCCATGCCGACCGTGAGGCGAGTCGCTGCCATCGGCGCGATCGCGTTGCACGTGACGCCGTAGCGTCCCAGCTCCTTTGCCAGCGCCCGCGTGAGGCCGGCAATCGCCGTCTTCGCGGCGCCGTAGTTTGCCTGGGCAGCGTTCCCCATGAGCCCGGACGACGACGAGGCGTTGATTATCCGTCCGCAGCGCTGCCTCTGCATATGGGGCGCGGCCGCTCGCGTGCAGGCGAAGGTCCCTTTGAGGTGGACGGCCATCACCGCGTCCCAGTCCGCCTCGCTCATCTTGATGAACATGCGGTCGCGGAGAATGCCGGCGTTGTTGAAGAGGATATCGATGCGGCCCCAGGCGTCGATTGCGGCGTCGACGATGCGGGCCCCCCCCTCCATGCCGACGACGGAATCGTGATTGGCGACGGCTTCGCCGCCCGCAGCAGCGATCTCGGCGACGACCTGGTCCGCGGGCGCCGCGTCCTGGCCGCTGCCGTCGGGGGCAACGCCGGCGTCGTTGACGACAACGCGCGCTCCCCGCTTAGCGAAGTACAACGCCACGCAGCGGCCGATGCCGCGGCCGGCGCCGGTCACGACCGCGACCTTCCCTTCCAGCGACCGGCCCGGGGGCCTCAGAGGCTCATTCGGCTCTGCCGTCAACTGCTAGCCCCGCGACGGCAGGTAAACGGTAGCTTTGCCCGGCGACGTCTTCTCGCCGCCCTCTTTCTCGGTCCAGATGTCGAGCTGAACGATGTTCTTGCCGCCCTCTTGCGACTTTTCAGTGATTACGCCGCGGCAGATGATGTCCTGGCCGGGAACGTCCATCCCCCGGTACTGGCAACTGTACTTCTTTATCGCTCCCTTGTCGCCCAGCCAGTCGTGCAGCAACTGGCCCAGGAAGGCGTTCTTGAGCGCGCCGTGGACGATGACTCCGGGCAGGCCGTTGCCGGCCGCGAACTCCTTGTCGTAGTGGATCTGGTACATGTCGCCGGAGCCGGCGGCCCACATCACCAACTGCTGCGTCGTGCAGTTCTTCACCAGCTTCGGTATCTCGTCGCCGACGTTGACGTCTTCGAAGTAAACTTGATCAGCCATCTTTCACCCTCCCTAGTACATGATGCCGGTGCCGCGTTCGGTCGCGACGAGCTTGCCTTCTTTGTTGTAAAGGTTCGCCTCTGTGGTGAGGATGAGCATCTTGCCCAGCGCGCCCGTCCTCTCGCGCAGGTCGGCGATCTTGGTGACGCTCTTCAGCACGTCGCCGCCGCAGATGTCCTCGCCGTAGTACTCGAACTCCGTGCCGCCGTTAAGGAGGCGCATCAGCCCGAGGCCCGGTATCGCGGGTGGACGCTTGATGGAGTTGCCGACGATGTTCGTCGGGTTCAGGGGCGTGTGGATCGCGTGGCCCAGGAAGCCGGGCGGCGCGATGATGCCGCGGTGCCCCTTGCTCTTGGCGTACGCCTCGTCGTAAAAGACGAGGTCCGTGTGGCCGACGGCGCGCGCAAACCAGCGAATCGCCGACCTGTCGACCTCGACCGTCTGTGGCTCTCCATCTTTGCCTATGACAGATCGCATTTCGTCCGTGATAATAGATTCTTCGGTCACGGTCTTTCCTACCTCCTTATTGGAAACTCGCAGACTGGAAATTGGACGTGGTGACGTAGACGATAGCGCAGCCCCGTTTTCGTGTCAAACGGACTGTAGGGTTGCAGCTAGAATGTCCTAGTTACGTCGCAGCTAGAATGTCCTCCGGTGGCGGGGTACTTCCGAGATAGGAGGTGCCCATGCATAGAGGATGGCTGCGGGTCATGATTCGGTAT
>JBEKKV010000039.1:0-20123 GCA_050010555.1 Dehalococcoidia bacterium | reverse complement strand
CGAGGTCGCCTGGGCGGTCTACGAAGGACCGCGAGAAGAATGGCGAGAATTGTCGCCGCCGCGCATATCGACGCCGGCGGAGCTGCTGCGCGAGACGCCGGCCGGCGCGCTCTTCTGCGGCGAGGAAGACGACGACATCGGCGGCGTGCTGGCGGCGGCCGGAGGGTCGTTACGATTGGCGCCGCTACGACGCCGCGCGGGATTCCTGGCGAAGCTTGGCTGGCGTCGCTTGGCGGCCGGCCTTGTCGACGATGCGCGGACGGTGGCGCCGCTGTACCTGCGGGAGCCGGCGATCGGCCCGCAAAAGCAGGACTTGCCCGCGAAATAGTCGCGGATTTTCTAGACGAGGAGACAAAGAGATGGCTGAACGGACATTGATACTGGTGAAGCCGGATGCGATGCAGCGGGGGCTGGCCGGCGAGGTGCTGGGCCGCTTCGAGCGGCGCGGACTGAAGCTGGTGGCGCTGCGCCTGATGCAGATGGACCGCACGCTGGCCGCGAAGCACTACGCCGAGCACATCGGCAAGCCGTTCTACAAAGCGCTGACCGGCTTCATCACGTCGGGGCCGATAATCGCGGCGCTGTTCGAAGCGGAGGACGCCGTGGCGCTCGCCCGCCAGACGATCGGCGCGACGGACCCGGCGAAGGCGGCGCCGGGGAGCATACGCGGCGACCTGGGCATCGATATGGGACGGAACGTCGTGCACGGGTCGGACTCGCCGGAGTCGGCGGTGCGAGAAGCAGCGTTGTTCTTCGACGAGAAGGACGTCATTGGATGGCAGCGCAGCGTCGAGGGCTGGATCGTCGAGAAGTAGCAGCCTAGCCGCAGACGCTCGTAGAGGCGAATTGACCGGCTAACTAGGGGGCACTCCAGTGCACGATTTCGGATTGCGGCGCCAGGTGGCTGCGATGGCTCTGCTGGTCATTCTGATCATGAGTCTCGCTACTCGCACCTGGGACGTTTCTGTGTTGTGCGGGGCACTTTTCTTGTACGTGGGTGCAGACCGCTTGGGATTGATGAACCCGGTGGCACGGTGGCGCGTGGGCTGGCGCCTGCTCTTCGAACTGACGCTATTCGTCCTGCTGGCCGGAACGGTCCTCGCAGTCTCCAGGCACATCACGGTATTCGGTGTCGCCGTGTACGCCGTCGTCGCGTTAGTGTGGCTACCCCTGCGCTGGCGGTCGCTGAAACGCTCGTGGCAGACGGCGCACTAGGTAGAGGGTGATGGGAATGGGTAGTCAGGCGTCTGGCCAACGCCTCTTGAGATCACAAATGGCGACCAGTGGGTCCGCGTCTACTGGAAGCGGACGACGGAGACGCCGCGGCTCCAGAGGCCTTCGAGATTGTAGTAGGCACGCATCTCGGCGTCGAAGAGGTGGACGACGACGTCGCCGAGGTCGAGGAGCACCCAGCCGGACTCCGCTTCGCCTTCGCGGCGAATGCCCGGCACGCCGCTGGCGCTGAGGTCGCCATCGAGTGTGTCGAGGAGGGCTTGCATCTGGCGGGGGTTAGTGGCCGAGGCGATCACGAAATAGTCGGCGAAATTCGCAACCTGGCCAATGTCGAGTAGTATAATGTCAATTGCCTGTTTGTCCGACAGGAGCTCAACGACTCGCTGAGCCAGCTCGTTTGCTTCCAGATCCTCACCTCCGCCGACAATTATAGCATGCGAGCCAGCGCCGTCGAAGGCGTTTCTTATCTGGGTGACGTTGATGGACCGTAAGCGCGTGATTGTGGCTATGAGCGGCGGCGTCGATTCGTCGGTGGCGGCGGCGCTGCTGCTGCGCGAGGGGTACGACGTCGGCGGCGTGACGATGCGGCTGTGGAGCGAGGACGCGGGGCCGGTGGCACCAAACAGCGGCTGCTGCGTGCTCGGCGCCGACGACGCGCGCGCGGTCTGCGGCGTGCTGGGCATCCCGCACCAGGTGATCAACCTCGAGCGGGAGTTCGAGGAAGAGGTGGTGGACTACTTCTGTCGCGACTACGAGCGCGGGCGGACGCCGAATCCCTGTCTGGCCTGCAACGACCGGGTGAAGTTCAAGCTGCTGCTGGAGCGCGCGACGGCGATGGGCGCGGACTACCTGGCGACCGGCCACTACGCGCGCATTCGCGGCGACGGGGGAGAGTATCGCCTGCTGCGCGCCGTCGACGAAACGAAGGACCAGTCGTACGCGTTATTCACAGTGGGGCAGTCGGAGCTATCGCGACTGCTCTTCCCTATCGGCGAGCACCGGAAGACGGCGGTGCGACGAATCGCGGCGGAACTGGGGCTGCCGGTGGCGGAGAAGCGCGACAGCTTCGAGATCTGCTTCGTCGGCGACGACTATCGCGCGTTCATCGGCGCGCGCGTGCGCCAGGAGCCGGGCGACATCCGCGATACGGCGGGCCGGGTCGTCGGCAGGCACGAAGGCGTCGGCGGCTACACCGTGGGGCAGCGGCACGGCCTGGGCGTGGCGCTCGGCGAGCGACGCTACGTCGTAGCGATCGACAGCGAGGCGAACGCCGTCACTATCGGCGGTGAGGACGACCTGCTGTGCGACGGGCTGCTGGCGGAGGAGCTGCGCTGGGTCGGCGGCAGGGCGCCGGAGGGAGAGACCGCGGTGCAAGCGCAGATGCGCTATCGGGCGCCGGCGGTCGCGGCGACGCTTTCGGTACGCGGCGACCGCGCGTCGGTGCGTTTCGACGCGCCGCAGCGGGCGATCACGCCGGGGCAGGCTGCGGTATTCTATGATGGAGAGCAAGTTGTCGGCGGCGGCCTCATCGTGAAGGCGCTGCGTTCGGCAAGCTGACCGGTCGCCGGCAGACCCACCCGCCATGACGGCAGGTTTCGAGACACCAAGGAGGCGTGGCACATGAATCTCCAGGATATCCGGGACATCGTGATAATCGTCGCCGGCTGCCTTACAGCGCTGGTCCTGATCGTGACGCTTGTCGTCGTCCTCGTCGTCGGAATCGCGGCGCGGGGGCTGATCGGCGCCCTCAGGACCGTGCTGAAGGCGCAGGTGTCGCCGACGCTGGACTCGGCGAAGGCAGTCGTCGATGACATTCGCGGCACGACGGCCTTCATCGCCGACACGACCGTAAGCCCCATTGTCCGTCTCTGGGGGGTCGTGACGGCGGTGCGCCGAGGCGCGATGGCGCTGGCCGGGCTGGGCCGGCGGAAGAGTCGGTAGGCGGCGTGAACGGAGGTTGATTCATGGACGAGACGACTGAGAACGCCGAGTCGATGCCGCCCGGCGAGGAAGCGGTCGAAGAGGCTGCAGCCGAGCAGCGCGAGCCCGGCTGCAACTGCGAGAAGTGTTGCAGCGGCAAGTGCCACGGGCTCTGCGGCGGCGTATTTAGCGGAGCGATTGTCGGGGCGGCGCTGGCGATGCTGCTGGCGCACTTGAAGGGCGAGAAGAGCGAGCGGATCGAACAGGAAGGCCCGCTGAGCGCGCAGGCGGCGAAGGAGAGGGCGTCGTCGGTTGCGGGCGCCGTGGTATCGGGCGCGCAGGGCGCCTGGCGGACGCTGCGCGAGCGGCTGAGCGACGCCTGGGTGGAAGGGAAGGAAGGGATGACGGAGGGTCAGGCGGAGGCGCGTCGGAAGCACGACCTCATGACGCGGCGGGGCCGTCACCGGCGGTAGCCGCTCCTATTTGCCCCAGTTCGGCTTTGACCAGATCCCCGACCTGTTCGTGGAGTTCGCTGTATGCTTCCCAAACGGATTCGCATCACTTTCGGATCATCTCATCTCTCGCGGCGCCGGGGGAAGCGGCCGTGACGTCGGCGACCGTAGGGTCGCCTCGGGACGCCGGTAGCACGACACGTCGACCACCAGTCGACGTGTCGTTCCTAGAACACGAACGGGATAAGGGCCTTCGTCCGCCGCTTGTACTCGCGGTAAGCTATCGGGAAGTGGCGCGTGAGAAGCGCCTCTTCCTGGTGGGCGCGGGTAAGGATGCCGAGGACGCAGATTGCGAGGATGACGAGCACCCAGACATTGGCGATCCATACGGCCAGTCCGATGAGCATCAGCAGCATGCCGCTGTACAGGGGATGGCGCACGTAGCGATAGGGGCCGCGCTCGATTAGCTCGTGGCCCTCCTTGAAGACGGTGCGCGAGCTCCAGTTGCCGCCAAGCACCGTCCGCGCCCAGACTGCAACAGCGAAGCCGGCGAACACCAGGATGTCCGCCAGCGCTGCTCTCCAAGCCGACTTGTGGTCGAAGAAGTGGCCGAATGCGACGCCGGGAAAGACGCGGCCGATGACCAGCATGACGATAAGGGCAAGAAGAAGCAGCGGAAGGCGGGGGTAGCGAACTCTCTCCAGCGTTCGCTTCTGGCGAAAGGCGGCGACGATAAGGTAGCTGTAGAAGGCGACGTAGCAGGCGATGATGAAGCCGCCGGCAAACCTGTCCATAGCTCTATTCTGCCAGCAGTGCCAATTGACACGCCAGCAGATTGAGAGCTCAACGAATCCGGCGACGCTGTGGAACCGAGGGGGCTGTCGAAATTGCGCGGAGAGAATCAGGAGATTCTGTCTACCCGCAGGCGGTCGATTTCAGCCTGGAGCTTTGGTGAGATTGGTCGGCAGGCGCAGTTGGCGGCGTGCGCGATATGCCACTCGATGCGCTGCCGAGGCGTCGGGTTCTTCGGCATCCGATTCTTCTCGTGCCATTCTCTGTTGATCTTCATCTGAGGACGGACCGGACGTAACGCTGTGGCATCTCTCAGCCTTCCTTTGTCATCCTGCCGGAGATAGTCTCGAAATCTTCTTGCGGTATCTCAAGAAACCCGAACCTGAAGACGTATCCCCACGCTTGCTTGTTTCTGATGAAAGTGAGCTCCGGGATGACGGGCAGAACGTCTACTTCCTGGCAGGGCAGGTAGTCGGCGTCCCGACGGAAAGATGAGAAGCCGCCACCCATGTCTCCCTGGTGCACTTCGCCCTCTTTCACGCGGGCGATGGCGGTGAACTTCTTCAACGGCTCTTTGCCTTCATAACGGAGCTTGGGTGAGTAGAAGACGACCATGTCGCCGGGTCGCAGTCGCTTCATGGAAGCGGCCTTGCCATGGTTGGCCTGCACGATGCCGAGCTTCTTGCCGATTTCGACGTGGTCTTTTGACACTACGACAAGCCAGTACTTCGTCCCGCGAGCGTTCGTCATGGCATCTTTCATCGGTTCTTCGACACGAACAGCGGGCGGCTATCTGTTGATTGGCGGAGAGGGTGGGATTCGAACCCACGGACCCCGAAAGGTCACACGCTCTCCAGGCGTGCCTGATCGGCCACTCCAGCACCTCTCCGCCGTTGTTATTCGCGGGCAGGCTCCTCCCGAGGCGGACAGGTGCCCGCGCTACGCGAATTGAAACGCAACGGGAGGACTAAAGTCCTCCCCTACGGCCGTCGTTGCAGGCCCCCCGCGTGTGCTCCAGTCGATTGGCGGAGAGGGAGGGATTCGAACCCCCGGTCCCGTTGCCAGGACACCGCTTTTCGAGAGCGGCACCATAAACCACTCGGACACCTCTCCGCGGGCTGCCTATGGCAAGCAGATTATAGCATAGACAGGGGGTGGCTCAGGACGCCGGCGGTTGAACCGTTTGAAGGGGTACGGGCGTGGGCGTGGCGTCGACGAGCCGGTTGCCGCGGACGATGAGGCGCTTGTCGTACTGGCGCGTGGAGCTGTTGAAGGTGCCGCAGCAGGTGATAAGGGTGACGACCTCGCTGGAGGTGGGCCCGACGATCTGGTTTATGGGCGCGCCGTCGACGGGGATGCACTCCAGGGCGTCGACGGAGTACTGATAGACGGTGCCGTCCGCCAGGTGGACTTCGATTATGTCGCCGGGCAGGAGGTCGCGCAGATTCCAGAAGACGGCGGCGCCGACGTTGTGATAGTCGACGTGGCCGGAGAAGACGGCGTTGCCGCCCGCCCCGGGCTTGGCGCTGAAGTCGTACCAGGCGACGTCGTAGGCATTGCCGGGCGATTGCATCACGCCATTCTCGTCGAGGCCGAGCTGGACGACGTTGGCGTCGACTTTCGCCTTGGGGATGACGAGTCGGACCAGCGGCGAGGTGTCGGGCGTGGGCACCAAGGGCGCCGGCGTCGAGGGCTCGGGCGTGAAGTTGCCGAAGGCGGTGGCGGTGCCCGGGCCGCTGCCTTCGCTGTTGCCGATGATGCCGGTAGCGGAGAGCCCGAAGAGGACGCCCGAGGCCATCAGGGCGACGATGCCCAGCGCCATCACGATGATGGAGAGCCGGCTCAGGCGATCAGAGTTTGCGTGGGAAGCCGGTCGAAACTTCAAAGCACTGCCATGTCCGTCTATTCACTCATTCCATTCTATCCGAGCCCATTGCGTAGCACTATAGGGTTTCTCACTGACGTATGCCCCGCACGACGAGGCGGTGGTCATAATTGTGGGTGGCAGAGTTGAACGTCCCCTGGCAGGTTACGATGGTTATTATGTCCTGGCCTGTCCTGCTGACGTAGCTGCTGAAGTCGTCGTCATCGCCGGTTTCCTTGGTCCACTGGACGGTATAGCGGATAGGCGTGCCATCCGGGAGATCAACTTCGATCAAGTCGCCGGGGCCGACGAGATGGAGATCCCAGAAGACGGCCTCATAGTTCGGATGGTAGTCGACGTGACCGGCGAAGACGGCATTGCCACCGGCACCCGGGTACCCGCCCATGCCCGGGAAAGCGCTGAAGTCGTACCAGACGACGTCGTCCTTGCCGTTGGGCGCGCCCATGACGCCGTCGCTACCCATGACGCGGGTAGTGACGGGCGCGTCGACGCCGATGGAGGGGATCTTGAAGCGCATGCCGCTCTCGGACGCCGGGGCCGAGTTTGTATCGGCCGCGGCGGAGGAAGACGGCGTTCCAGCCGAGGCGGCCTCCATGGCGGGCGTGGCCGCAGGCGTGGGCGTCAGCGTCGAATCAGGAGTGGCTGTGGCGCTGTCCGAGAGGACGTCACTGCCGGAGGCGCCACCGCGGAAAGCGCCGCTCAGGACGACAACGGCGACGAGGGCCGCCATGCCGAGAGCGACGGCGCCGCTGACGGGGAAGGCAAGGCGTGGATAACGTCGGAAGAGCTCCATGAGCCGGAGGCGTCCCTGCCTTAGCGCTGCTATCAGCCTATCCGAACGGCCCATACTATACGCCTTTCGTCGTACTGGTGAGTGCTCGAATCGAAGGTGCCGGCGCAGGTGATCAGGGTTAGCGATTCTTCCGGCGTGGCGGAAACGATCTCGTTGAAGGACGTGTCGGACGGGTCGAAGAGGCGGTTGGACTGGGTCGCGTAGTTGTATTCGGTGCCGTCGCGGAGTTGCACAGTTATGCGGTCGCCTTCTTTGAGGTCGTTCAGTTTGGCAAACACGGCCGGGCCGTAGTCATGATAGTCGACGTGGCCGGCGAGGACGGTGTTGCCGCCCGCGCCCGGGCTGCCGCCGAGGCCGGGAAGAGCGGAGAAGTCGTAGTAGACGACTTGCTGCGGGCCGTCCGGCGCGGGCATCACGCCGTCACTATCCACGGCCTTGGCGACGACAGGAGCGTCGACGCTAATGGCTGGGATAACGAGGCGATCGACTTGCGAGACTAAGGTGGGTGAGGCGCTGGACGTAGGGCCGGCGTCGTTGGATACGCTGTCGTTGCCGGCGACGGGGACGTCGACGTGGGCGAATACAACGAGAAGGACGAAGACGCCGGCCGCAACGAGGGCGATGCCGGAAGCCAGCAGTGGGCTCCAGCGGGGTAGACGACGTGTGGTTCGAACCGGATCACCGCCTCCACTCATGTCCCACCTCTAGCTCGTGCGCACGGCCCAGACGACGCGACGCTGGTCGTAGGAGCGAGTCGAGGAGTCGAAGGTGCCGGCGCAGGTGATCATGGTGAGCGATTCCTGGGGAGTGGACGCGACGATGTCGTTCCAGGAGGTGGAGGCCGGGTCGACGACGCGGTTCCACTGGACTGAGTAGTTGTAAGAGGTTCCATCGCTGAGCTGGATGGTGATCTGGGAGCCTTCGGTGAGTTTGCCTAGGTCCCAGAAGACCGCGGGCCCGTAATCGTGGTAGTCGACGTGGCCGGAGAGAACGGTGTTGCCGCCTACGCCGGGCCTGCCGCCGAGCCCAGGGAAGGCAGAGAAGTCGTACCAGACCACATCGTTGGGCCCGTCAGGGTTGGCCATCTCGGTAGTGCCATCTGCGGCGGCGGTGACGACCCGCATCGAGAGGACAGCGTTGACATTGATGGACGGGATTATCAGGTGGTCGCCGGTGCCGGCGCCGGGCACGGGCGCGTTCGGGTTTGTGCCGGAGATGCCGCTGGCGCTCTGGCGGGCGGCGAGCAGACTGGGATCAAGCTGTTGTTGTTTGTCGATGCCTTCGTTGAGAAGACCGGCTGAGCTAGCGGTCGGGCTACCGGCCATCTTAGCGCTGCTAGTACCGCCGCCGCTACGGGCGATACCGATGGCGGCAACAGCGATGACGAGCAGGACGACTATGGGGACGCCGAACAGGAGAAGACGCGAGCGCGGTAAAGCAATTCGGTTCATCAGCATACCTCTTGGATGAGAGCGCTATCCTCCGCCACCCTGCCTACCCTCCTCCAGAGGCGGATGAACAGGCAGGCCATAACAGGCTGGTTTCCGGCTCGGCCGGCAGCAAACCGTTGATTCAATTGTAGCGTGGGCGGCGCGACGGTCAAGCTTGGCGTCGGGCTGTAGGCCGTGCCTGCCGCGGCCCGGCATCTCGCGATCGACTTGACCCGCCCTTAGCCTCATCAATTCCCTTTAGAGCGCTGGGGGCCCCGATTGCTCAGGGCCCCCAGGTTAAGTTCGACTTCGCTTGTGCTTATGCCCTACGGCAGGTATCCGCCGTCACCAGTCTTCGGCGGGCTAACACTCGGTGGCGCCACCGGAGGCGGCGCCGCTGTGGGAGCCGGGGGCTGGCAGGCAACCAGGATTGTCGCCTCGAGGTTGTCCAGTTGCGTGTTTGATTCCGTCTTGCAAGGGTTAAGGCAACTGGTCAGGAAATCGCCGTCGTCGAAGCAGTCGGCCGGCGTGTCCACCGAAGTGTTGCATTCTACCGTCCGCACAGTAACGTCCGCAGTTACGCCGGCGGTGACACCGGACAGCGGCGTGACCTTGCTGCTGGCCGTTCCGTTAGCGTCGGTGACGGCCGTGATTGGGTTGGCCGTGCCGAGCGCGACAACGTCGAATCGGACGGTGTTGCCGGTCACAACAGGCTTGCTGTCGCTTCCGAGCAGCGTGGCGGTAACAGTGGAGCTGTTGACGCCATCACACATTATCGACGCGGGGTTGGCCGCCAGCGTCAAGCTCGCGGGCGCAGGCACGACGTCGAGCAGGAGGTGATCGTCGATCAACGTGTCTATGGGGGTCACCTCGCCAGCGATCAGGGCGTTACCGTTAAAGTCGTCGATTCCGACGGCTGCCTTGATCTTGATCCCCGTCTCTGCATCCCCACCGCAGGCGAGCTCAGGCGCGGAGGCCTGGTCGCTCTTGAACAGGGTGGGGGTCAGTCCGAGTCCGGTTCCGAGCGGGTTGGGGCCGCCATCGCCTGCCAGGAAGATGTCGCTGGTGTCGGAGCTCTGCCAGGAGACGAGGAGGCCGGTAAGGTCGGTACCATCGTCATCGCTGACAGTGGCAAGCATGCCGGAAACGTCCGGAAGCGCGTTCTCCTGCGTGAATTCGTTGGTTGAGTAGCCGCCGAGAACGCAGGGCGCGTTGGACTCCTCCTGGATGGTGGTCTTAAGCGACTTCAGGCTGAGCTCGTTGGGTACGCCAACAACCGTGTAGTCCAGGGTCTGAGTGTCGGTGTCCGTGGACTGGACAGCCTCGATCGTCGCCGAACCCCGGTCAAGCGCGTTGGGCGTTAGCGCCGGGGTCGTGCCGAAGGTCGTGCCGGAGTAAAGCAGGTCGACGACGACGCCATCACCCGTTACCGAGTTTCCGTCGCAGTCGGCGTCGGCTGTGCCGCTCGCATTCAGCGGGCAACCGGTGAAGGTCGATTTCGGCGTCGCTTCGTCGGTAGCCTGGGTACCGGTGGACAGCCACACGCCCTGCTCGGCGGTCAGTTGGACCTGGTCGTCGTTGCTCACAAACGTAAGGACCCACATTGTCTGGCTGTTGGGGAGGATAGGGGCCGCGAGAGCGGTTGGATCCGCCGCGCTCTTCTCACCCAACTGGGCGTCGCTGGCATCGACCAGGTCTTTGTAGGTACTCGCGTCGTCGACACTGCCGTCATAGAAAGCCGCGACTTCTGCCAGCGCACGCGGGTCCGTCAGTGCGTAGCAGGGGTTTGCCACCGGCGTGGCACTCGCACCCAGGTGAGTGAGGCCGGCACAGACGTCCGCGTTGAACGCGATCAAGTCAGTCGCGTTGGCTTCGGCTTTGCTGTTGTGTTGGAATGACGTGCCGGCCAGACCGATGAGAAGGGCCAGGCCCATCAAACCTACTAGTATTGCAAACTTCTTCATTCAGGGATCCTCCTTGTTCCGTTGCCTTTGTTTACTGAGTCTGATTTCTCTCTTCTCAGGTCCTTGTTCCGATTCTTCTGGCAGTCGCTTCCTGCGTCGCCCTCGGCCGAGACTATTCGACGACGCCGAGGCGAGACGCTAGCGTACCGGAACCTCTTTCGTGATTGTACCTCCTTTCCTTCGTCTTGATTCCGCTTTCCCTGCCCACCGTGGCATCCGGTTTGCCGCCGGGCGGGCTGCGGCGCCCGCAAGACAGACAACAGACACTCAAGCGCTGCCTTGCCGGCCTTGTGCTGTTTGTTATAACGCGCCAGGGAGGAAAAGGTTAATGTATGTTACAAAGATCCAGGTCACTTTTGGCAGTCACGGCGCTCCCCCTCAGAAGAGGGGGAGCGCATCGTTGACGTTAAGACTTCCTGTTGGTTCAGCAGCTATTCCTTGCGCCTCCGGAGGACCAGGCCGGACCCGACGAGCAGGAGGGCGAAACCGCCCAAGGGCAGGGCCACCGGCCAGGGCGAGGCCTCGCTGCCGCCGCTACCGGTGCGCGGTGGCGAGATGACTGCAGCCGGCGCGCCTCCCGGCTGCTCGGTTGGGGCGCCGGGGGCCTGCTCGCAGTTTACAAGCGTGCTCTGCTCCAGGCCGGATGACACGAACTCCAGCTCAATCGCTTTCGGCGTTATGAGGGGCGCCGGCGTCTGCGTTGGCACGGCGGTGCTGGTTGGGATAGGTGAAGGGGTTGGCGTGCCGGGCCCGACTGTGGGGCCCGGGGTCACCGGGGTAGACGTGGGCGGCAGCGGCGTGAAGTTCGGTGTGGGCGTGGGCCCATGTACCACATGCCGCATCCAGGTGGCGTCAACGAGCACGCCGTTGATCGCGCCGGAAAGCGGCGTCAGGGCGGTCGTGGCGGCGCCGCTGGTTGACCTTGCATCGACGGGGTTAACGCTGCCCAGCGCCTTGACGCTGAAGTGCACGAGGTTGCCGTTGACGACCGCATTGTTGGCGTCGTCCGTCAAGTTGGCGGAAACGTTGGAAGAGGCGGTGCCATCACAGACGAGGCTGGGCGGGACGGCGCTGAGCGTCATCGCCTCGGGTTCGCTCTGCACCGGCAAGGTTATCGAGGCACTGCGCCCGACGTTGGCGCCGGGATCCAGACCGAGGTTCGAGGGAAGAACGTCTGCACCGGTCGTAAGTGTGGCGGTGATTTTGACGGTCCCGGTCTTGGTGCCGCCACAGATCATCTCCGGCGCGCCTTTGCCAAGCGCCTGCAGGTCGACGCTTGGCGTAAAAGCCACTCGCAGCGGGTCCGGGATGAAGAATCTGGCCATATCGGGATCATCCACCGTCCAGTTCACGAGGGCGCCAGTGATCGGGGTGCCGTCGCTGTCGGTGACCGTGGCGACGAGTGGACTCGTCTCGGGCTCTGTCACCGATTCAAGGAACGTAGGCGTGTCGCTAAAGAGCGCGCAGAGGGGAGCGTTGACCTGGATCGCGGTATCGTACGCCTTCAGCGAGATGTGGTCGGCCTCACCGACGATCGTGTAGTCGGCCGTCGCCTCCAGGCTCTGTTGCCGGACAGTGAATGTGCCGGGGCCACGTTCTGCCCCATTGGGGACCCATTCCGTGACTACAACGCCGGTCCCCCCGGTGCCTCCACAGTCAAGCTCGGAAAAATCGTAGCCTGGATCCCCTACCGGGCCACACAATGCGTTGGACCGGCCGGAGGCGAGGAATTCCCCATTTGTGGCGTAGAATCCGACAGGGGCCACGTCGCTCACGAATGCCATGACAAACACCTGCCCGTCTGTCTCATGCACCTGACCGGCGTCCAGGTCGATCTTTGCGAAATCGGATGGCTGCGGATCGCTCGGGTCGCCGCCCAGCACTCTTGTTAGCGTTGCGAGATTGGACGGGTCGTCCAGGTGGCTGCAGACTGAAAGGCTTGTTGACCCATCGTCGGCATCTATGAAGCCGTTGCCATTCCAGTCGACATTGCCTGTGAGAGTGAGACAATTGGTCTTCGTTATGGTCAGAACGGTCATGACGGTCGCGTGAGCCGCGGGCGGGCGGGTGTTAACCCCGAAAAGCAGTAAGGCCAACGCCGAGATCCCCATCAGCAGCCCGATTTTCCAGTACTTCATGGCTTGCTCTTCCCCCTTTTTCTCTATCCTTTATGCCGCCCCGGCCGAACCGCGTGGCGGGCTATTCCTTATCGCCGCTTCTGGAGCGCGCGTTTCGAAGCGCGCCCCCTCCGTTGAGTTCTATCGTCGCATCCGGGCCCGCCGGAGGTAGAATGTTCCGCCCGCCAACGTGACTGCGGCGGCAAAGGCGATTATCCAGGCAATGCCCATGCCCCAGGGCGCGCTGTCTGAACCCCCGCCGGTGTTAGGCGGGCTAACGATAGGACCGGCCCCGCCGCTGGGAGGCGGCGCTGCCGGGGGCGGGGGCGGCACTTCTGCTGCCGTCGTCGCCGTTCCGGTGACAGTCGCGGTTGGCGTGGGGCTGTGGGCTTTAGGCGTTGGCGTCAAGGTAGGAGTTGGCGCGCAGGTGGGTTGGTCTTCCAGTCCGCAGCTCGGCGTCGCCGTCGGCCCGGCCGTTGGAGTGGCCGTGGGCTGGGGCACCGGCGTGTTGCCGCTCTTTACGTCCGATGCGGTGCCGCAGGATCCAAGCTCAGGGCAACTCAAATACGAAAGGGTATCGGCACCACTTGCGACGCCGTTGACGAGGGTGAGGGTGTCGGTGCCACCGGCAACCGCTTGGAACGTCACCACGGCAAGCGGGCTAGCCACGTCCTGCCCGGTGGGGAGGGTCGGCGAGCCTGACGCCTGGAAGCAGCCCAGGTAGGCGTCGCCAGCACCAGAGCCCGGCGAGGGGTTCGTGTCACACTTGGGTGGCGCGCTCCCTACGCCCGTGCAGTCGAAGCCGGACCCCAAGCTTGTCGAACTGAAAGTCGTATTGCCGGTGTTGGCGTCCGGGTTGGAGTCCAGGTTGGTGTTTGCTGACGTGACGCACGTGTTGAGCTGGTCGTTATATAGGAGATCGAAGTTGAATGCGGCCGGGGCAGAGGGCGCATTGTCCAGGCAAATCGCTACCTCATAGGTATCGCCCACCACCGTTGTACGTGTGGCATGGGGTGTGATACAGGGAGGATTGCTCGGGCTAAACGGATCGGCGCCCGGTTGCTGCATGTCCAGAAAAAGGGAGGGAGCCTCTTGCGCGGCTACCCGCGGTGTCCCTCCAGTGAACCGGGGAACGGCGATCAATGCGACGGCAGCCATGCCGCCCAACAGCGCTAAGGACATCCAGTGCCAACGTTTCATTTGTTCCCTCACTTCCTGCACCATCTAGCCGATTGAAGTCGCGCAGCAGCGGAATGGATGCCGGGCATGACTCTCCGCCGGATCCTTACGAGATACAAGGAACTACAGACGCCACATGGGTCCGACGTCTGAACTGCAACCAACCTCTTACGTATAACGCACGAGAAGCGGCAAAGTCAACGCTAAAACCGGAATTTCTTGATTTTGGTTCGCGAATGCTGGCGCAGGGACAGGGCAAGAAGAAGGCGACGATTGCTCGTCGCCCTCTTCGGCTCATTCCAGATGTGAGGATCAGCGATGTCCCGAACGTAGTCGGCTGCGACCAAGGTAGAGCCCGCCGACCAGGACGCACGACGCTGCGGCGCCGACGAGCGTGAGCGCCCAGGGGAAGCCGCCGCCGCTTGAGCCTTCGCCGGTGCCCGGCGCGACAATGGCAGGACCGGCGCCACCTGACGGTGCAGGTGTAGCGGTCGCCAGGATCACGGCTGTCGCTGTGGGTGCGGGCGGGACCTCGGTTTCGGTTGCCACGGGAGTCTTGGTGGGTCGGTGGTGGAACGGAGTCGCCGCCGATTCCTTGATATCGGTGCCGTCCTGACAGGGCATGTCCACCACGCTGTCAGCGTTGGCATCGGTGGCAACGTCGCCGCACTCACCGAGCAGACTGTCGTCAGCGCCATCGACGACGAGAGACTGGATGTGGACGGTGTCGGTGCCGGTGCCGATGACGTTGAAGCTCATTGTCGCCAGCGCGATGTGGTCTGTGAAGTCATCGGCAGCGCCGACAGTTTGAGAGTCATCCTCCGCTCTTTCGCAGTCTATCGTAGCAACGCCTGCGCTGCAGACGGGTGGATTGTCTTCGATGTTGCAGTCCCAGCCACTGCCAAGGCTGGTGCCGAACGTGGGGCTGGAGTCGAGGCAATTGGGGTCGTCTGGCGAGCATGCGGTCGCGATGCACTGGTCCAGGTCGGGGTTGTAGGTCACCTCGAACTGGAAGGCATCGATCTCAGCCGGAACGTTGCCCAGGCAGAGGGCGAGTTGATGCTGCTGGCCGACGAATTCGGTCGTCGTCGAATCTATGGCGTTCTGATCGCAGGGCCCGGTGCCGTTGGTGAGGTCCTTATCGATGTAAGCCCTGATGGTGGGAAGCGGCGTAGCGGTAGCGGTGTCCGTCGGCGTGGGGGTGTCGGTGGCCACCGGCGTGTCGGTTGGTGTGTTCGTAATCGTTGGCGTGTTTGTGATCGTCGGTGTGTTTGTGATCGTCGGTGTGTTTGTCGGCGCCGGCGTCGGCGTCTCGTTGACGAAGGCGTCAGCGCCGAAGCACAGCCCCACGCCGTCACAGTCTAAGATGTTATTGGTACCGGCGTCGGCGAATGAGACCTGGGAGAAGCTCATGCTGTCTTCGCCGACTGATCCCGTCGCCGTGAAGGTTACCTCGGCCACCGGCGCGGAAACCGTGTCGCCCGCGGGAAGCGTCGGCGTGCCAGTCGAGAAGCAGCCGAGGTAAGCGATGCCGGAGCCGCAGACGGGCGGCGCCACCCCAACGCCTGAGCAATCCCAACCAGTGTCACCCAGATCGGGTGTACTGAACGGCACACAATCCGTGCCGGTGCAGTTAGCATCCGGGTTGGGGGCGCTAGGGCTCCCCGACACACACGTGTCAAGGGTGTCATCATAGTTCAGGTTGAATCCAACAGCCGCCGGCGATTCCCCGACACCAGCGCTCGTGAGGCAAACCGCAACGGTGTAAGTCTGCCCGGAAGTGACGTTGCGAGTGGTATCCACCGGGTTGCAGGGGCCGCTGCCATTCGTGGGGTCCATGTCGATCTCAAGGTGGATCTCCGGGGGGGCTGGAGTCCCGGTCTGAGTCGGAAGGATATGAGCGTAAGTCGTGGGATCATTGCCACCAAAGGGGTGGAAAACGATGACAAGACCCAGAACGACTCCGAAAGGGATCAGCAGTGCCCAGAACCAGCTTCTCATTCCGCTACCTCCTAGTCAGATGGTGTCAGCACACACTAAGGGGCCTCCCTGCGCTGTCCAGGGCCCCAAGGAACCTCTAGGCGGGACGATACCCTATGGAGATATAACGCGCAACATGCCGCCAAGGTTAACGCTGCGACGGAGATTTGTCACAACAAACGAGCAATATGTTGCACCCGCAGGCTACGATGGCGGCGTCGGGCATGTCTGAGTGAGGACAGAGACCCTTGCTACCCTCAAGAGGTCGGTAGTGTTTATCACTCCGTCATGCGTTACATCCCGCGTGGGAGTGTAAGCATACATGCCATCGCCATTACCGTCCGCGGTGGCCAGATAGATGTGGGCGCCGCTCTTGTGGCTTGCAGGCTGCGGATAGTTGACGCCTCGCGTCACCGTCATCATCTTGGGCACGGTTATTAGACTCAGCACCTTCATCGACTCGTTATCAATGGCTATGATGCTGTTCGGGGACAAGCGGCTCGGATCGCTGATCAAGATTCCAGCTTGCGAAGCGGTTATGTCGCTCGTTATCGTAACGCCGCTGTCTGTGCCGCGGTCACCCAGATTCCTGGCGACGTTCAACATGTCAGTGGTGTTCACCCGTCCATCGAGGTTGGTGTCCGGGCAGTTGACGACAGTGACCGAAGGCGATGATACCACCGCGTTGAGGTCCTGGCCAGGAACGTTCAGAAGATAGCTCCCCGTCAGTCCAATCGCCCAGTTTCCCACGGACGACGGAGGGAGCACGGTGAGGCGGGCAATCCGGCCAGTGCCATTAGCGCCCCGCGGGTACCACGACTGGTCGTTATTATTGGGTAGGCTGGCGCATGAAAGCTGCCAGACTCCCGGCGATTGCTGAACTGCGCCAAGACAGTCCGGAATCCGTCCGGTGCTACTGAGCCAAGTCGAGTCGTAATTGAACTCAATAAGCTGCAGTTGCGACGGCACCGCGACTTGGACGTTGAAGGCACCGAAGCCGTAGGCCGGGTCCGACACGTTTTGCGCCATGATGTCGATGCTCAGTGCTCTGGTTTGCACGGGTACGCCCGCCGCGTGCGCGACAGCGCTTGTGCCACCCTGGGCACGAGTGACAACCATTGTGTCGGGGTTTCCTGAAGTTCCCGGGATGAGTTGAGTGATCAGCATCAATTCGGGTGTGGTTGGAGTATCCTGCACTCTTACCGTCCACCCCACACGTAGACAGCCCGCGTCAGTGATATTGATGGACGTGTCGGAAGCGGAAACTGCCTGTGTAAGAGAGGCATAGCTATTGAAGAACAGGCCGGGAACGTCAATATAGGCGGAGTTGCTGGCCGCAACGGCAGTGCTGGCGGCATCAGTCCTGTTTCTACCTTGTCCGAACGTCGCTATCAAAGCTACTAGCAATCCGAAGAAACAAATCCGAACGAGTGCGGGTGTCCTCATCTTAGTCATGCCTCCCCTGCGGCTTCATGCCCCGCGTGTCAAGATCCCCGGCCGTTGCCCAATATGGGCGAGAGAATCGACGTAAGAATGGTCCTCATACTGCCGAGCCGATTGTGCCTCTTATTCCTTCGAATGATCGTTCCGCTGGGCGGGGACGCGCTTCAGGAAGAAAGACATGAACAGCAAGCCGCCGCCAACGGCCACGAGCAGGCCGCCGGCGAGCGCGGGCCAGGATGACTTCTGTTGTTCGGGACCGGTGCCCGCATGCGGCGAGCCCTGGCTACTGCCGGAGGCGGTTCCGCTGGCCGCGCGGGCGATACCGGCCGGGTCAGAGGCCGCTTGCAGCCCGCCGGAGGGCGGGTTGTTTATGGCTGAGCCGGGCATGGGGCGGCTCAAGGGCGTCTCGCCCGGCTCCGGCGTCAACATCGAGTTGGCGCCCGGGTTTGGCGTTACGGTGACGGGCGCGACGTATTTCGCCGTTGGGACGGAAGTCGGCTCATCGGGAGCGGGTGTCGCCGCAGGCCCGTCGCCGGTGATGGTGACCGCTCCGTTCTGAGTGGTCGGCGAAAGGCTATCGCCAGAAATGCCGGTTACGTCCATGTGCGGACCGACCGCGGTGAACGTCAGGTCGCTGTATCCGGAGCCTATCGGAGCGAAGGTGACGACGGCTAGCCGACCCGAGCCGCTCGGGCCCGCAGGCGTCGAATTCAGGGTGCTGCAGCCGTCGCGGATCTCGTTCGGCAAGTCGCCGTCGGCGGGGTAGAAGAGCGTTGCGGTGGGGCACTGAAGCTGCCTTCCCGTGCTTCCAAGGAAGCCGCCATCTTCGACGCCAACGAAGCGCACGACCGCGGGGTCAAACTGTAGCTGGAACTCATAGGCGCCGAGGTCGGCGACGTTGTCAACCATGACGGACACCGTGAAGGGGCCATTGCCGACGTCGACCGACTGGCTTGGGGGGTCGAGACGAATCACGGGTGGATTGTCAGCACGTACGGCGAAGGGGTTCGTGACCAGAAGGAAAAGCCCTGCGAGAGAACAGGTGAGGGCCAGGCGGGGTATCAGCCGATAGATCATTTCGAGTTGTGCCTCCTAGTGAGTCCTTCGATTCCCTTCGCAGTATCTTTGCCAGCAGCGCCGTTATTGTAGGTTCAGGCGCCGCGCCTAACAAGGTCTATTCTGTTAAATATCGGTCAGTGTTTGTTTAATTCGGCGGCTTTACCTCCTGTGATGTTTTTTGGCGGGGGAGCCGTTCCTTTCGGATCGGCGCTCCCCCGCCAATTCATTGCTCCAGCCTATACCTGGACGTCAGATGTTCCCTGTTTGCCTACGGGTCAATAGGCGGAAGAGGAACACCCTGGTCGTTCGGTATCGGGTTGTCGCAGGTACTGTAGTTGCGACCAAAGACGAACTGGAGGTCCTTGATGTCGATGTCGCCATCGGTCCACTTGGGCTCCAGGTCGTACCACTGGTTGTAGAGCTGCAGTCCCACTGTCGCGCCGTAGTGGAAGGCCTCTGCCTGGTCGTCCGCAACGTCGATCTTGCAGTTGAGGTCGAGGTCACCCTCTAGCATGCGGATCGTGATGGTCGCGTTCGAGCATACTACAGTGAGCTGGCCGGGGAGAGTGCCCGGGAGCGCCTCACCCAGGGTGTCGGTAACCTCACAGTCCTTGTCGGCGATGGTGGTCACGATGCCGTTGTCCTTCGTCGCCCGCATGCCGTAGGCCTGCATGATGTTCTGCAGGTTCGGCGTGATGATGATCTTCTCGACCACGCCGTCGCCCTCAGGTCCAACCGCGCCGGTCGGCGGGTTGGTGTCCTTGGTCACGCAGCCCTCAAGAAGCGATTGCTCGTTCAGTATCTGAACGAAGCAGCCGTTCGGCGGAATTACGCGCCCGCCGCTGGTGAGCCACGTGTTGACCGGAGTTGTGGAGACTGACACGAACTGCTTGTCCCAGAAGAGCTCGTGCTCCCACGCACCGAGGCCCTCAGGAACTGTGCAGCCGATGACGTTCGGGTCGCAGGTGTCTGCGATACCGTAGATGTGCTCGTCAATCTCCAGACATCCCTTGCCCGTGGTCGGGTCGACGCAGGTCTTCTCAATCCACAGGTTGCAGTTGCTGCTCCCGTCGGGGCAGGTCTTCTGCATCCGCACGCCCGGAACCGGGGTGAAGGTGGGGGTAGGCGTCGCGGTGTTGGTCGGGGTTGCCGTCGGCGGAATCGGCGTGCCGGTGGGCGGTGTCGTCGCGGTGGCCGTGTTCGTAGGCGTCGGCGGGACGGCCTTGATGTCAGTCCCGTTGAAGCACCTGACTACGTCGCCCGGGTTAGCAGGCGGGCAGACCAGGTTTGCATTGGTGGCTGCATCCGACTCAGTGGCCTCGACGAACGTAAGGGTGTCGGTGCCGACCGCGAGAGCCTTCAAGGTGATCTCAGAGACCGGCGCTGCGACTGTGTCGCCCGTGGGCAGAGTCGGCGTGCCTGTCGTGAAACAGCCGTCGTAGGCGGTCGCAATGTTCGGGTTGCCGGCAGGGTCGCTGGCAGTCAGGTCACACGTGGGCAGTGCCGCCCCAACGCCTGAGCAATCCCAACCGGTGTCGCCCAGATCGGGCGTGCTGAACGCAACACAATAGGTGCCGTTGCAGTTAGCATCCGGGTTGGGGGCGGTACCGGTCCCCGTCGTGCACTGGTTCAGCGTCTTATCGTACTGGATCTGGTAGTCAAAGGCTGCCGGTGGTCCACCGCCAGCGCCACCACCATAAACCGAGGCGCTCACCAGACAGATGGCGACCTGATAGGTGTCGCCGACCATGTGCGTGGCGCTTGGGTCAATCGGGTTGCAGGGGCCGGTGCCGTTGGTAACGTCCATGTCCAACGCGTAGTGGATGTCGCCAGCGTCGCACACCAGGTCCTCGTTGATGTCGCAGGCCGGGTCCGG
>JBEKKV010000038.1:0-20629 GCA_050010555.1 Dehalococcoidia bacterium | reverse complement strand
ATGACCCCCGCTCTGCAACGGTCTCTGGTGGACCAGAGGGCAATCGGTCTATCGCACTCCGGATCGGGAGGCATGCCTCCCGATCCCCACAAAGAATACAACGACCGTAAAGATACAAGGGGGCGGAGCCCCCTCTGCACTCCCCCGGCGCGGGATGTCGTGATGCAGGAGAGGAAGCTTGAGGAAGAGAGCGGCGACTGGTTTGGCGATTCTGCTCTTCGCGCTGCTCGTCGCGGGCTGCGAGGGCGCGCAGGTCGAGCCGTCGTCTTCTCCGACGCCTGTCGCCGCCACTTCCACCGTCTCCGCCTCCGCAACGTCCTCCGCGTCGCCTTCGCCCACGCCCGCGGTCTTCGCCGGCATCTGCGTCTCTATCGACGGCCTGCCCGACCGCAACTGTACCCCCGGCGTCGTCGACCCCGCCGTCACGCAGGCCAACCTCAAGACGACGATCTGCCGCGCGGGCTACACGGCGACAGTGAGGCCGCCGGTCGACTACACGGACGGGCTCAAGAAGTGGCAGATAGGGCTGTACGGCGAGCCCGGCACCGCTGCCGAGTACGAGGAGGACCACCTGATCCCGCTGGAGCTCGGTGGCAGCCCTCGCGACCCGAAGAACCTGTGGCCGGAGCCGCGCAACATCTACCACGGGGCGTCGGAGAAGGACGTCGTGGAGAACGGGCTGAATGCGCTGGTGTGCGACGGGCAGATGACGCTGGCGGACGCGCAGTCGAGGATAGCGGCCAACTGGCAGACCGCGCTGCCCTGACCCGCAGCGGGAGACGTCGCTGGTGCTTCAGCTGTGAGGCCCAACATTGGCAACCGCCCATCTCCCCGAACGGCGTTCCTGCGTGATGTTGGGAATTCTCATGAAAGTCACCTTTATTTAGCTCAATTAGCATTGACAATCGGCCATGGTATATGATACAGTGAAGTTGGTATAGCAGAACTTCTTCCGATTCCCAACGAAGGAGAGGAACATGGCCGGAATGAATATGTCTTTCCCCGCGATGCGCGGACGGATGGGCTCCCGCGAGTACTATGTTGCGATGCTTCCCCTCGGGGTGATTCCGCGCCTTTTCAAGTTTCAGGATTGGTCCGAGCTTGCCCCTCAGGCCCGGGCTCAGCGTAGGCTCAATGCGAAGCGCATCCCCGAGATAACGCGCTACATCCTTGACCACGAGGACGACTGGCTGTTCTCGTCGCTTACAGCTTCTTTTATTGCCGAGGAACACTTCATTCCCTCGGACATAGACCCGAATCTGGGGATACTGCAACTCCCTCTCGACGCTGAGTTTCTCATAAACGATGGCCAGCACCGGCGGGCCGCGATAGCGGAGGCGCTCCGACAGAACCGCACCCTTGAGAACCAGACGATAAGCGTTGTCCTTTTTGGAGGCGAAAGCCTCGACCGAAATCAGCAGATGTTTTCGGACCTCAACCGAACTGTGCAGAAGACCTCCCGATCCCTCGACATTCTCTACGATCACAGAGACCCCATGAACTCGATAACCCTAGGGGTGGCTGAAGCGGTGCCGCTCTTTAGGGGGCGCGTTGAGCAAGATGCCGTGTCGCTCGCGGTGAAGTCGGCGAAGTTCGTGACGCTCTCGTCCCTCTATGACGCGAATGTTCAACTTCTCGGAAGAATCCCGGAGTCGGCCACGTCTGATGAGATGGAGACGATGGCCGAAAGCACCGCGATAAGTTTCTGGAGCAGCGTCACGGACAGCATCAGGGAATGGGCGGCGATTCGAGACGGAAGCCTAAGACCAGCTGAATCTCGTGCCGAATACGTGCACTCGCATTCGGTCGGGCTCTGGGCAATCGGTTTCGCGGGGGGCGAGCTGCTGAGGCAGTGGCCCGATCCTGCCATCTGGAAGGCCAGGCTGGGCTCTTTGTCGGATATCGACTGGCGCCGGACGAATCGGGAGTGGCAGGGCATCTGCATGATCGGTACCGACATCGTTACCCGCCGCCAGACGAAGGCAGCGACAGCGAGAGCCGTCATGTGGTACCTCGGTTTGACCGAGAACAAGCCACAGCCGGTCCTTATGACTTAGGGCTAGATGGCACGACAGCGAGTGGCCGCGTGCCAGCAAATGAACTGAGAAAGGAGGACGCCGTGATGATACTGCGGAGACAACGATAGGGGGCTGAGTTAGGCCTCAGCACCCCCATCGAAACGCGCCCTCGCCGCGCGAAGCTAACCCAGCATTCTGGCAGCGTCGCGCAGGTACCGTGCAAGCACCATTGAAAGAGCGCGCCTCAGTAATTCTACCACAGCTGGGCTCTGGGGCGACCCAGCTCGCGGCTCCGACATGGTTAGTGTTAGGAGATACAGAGATGGCCCAGAGACTCAGAATCAGGTGCATTAACAAGACGGACCGATACAACCCGCATGAGCGAATAACTCATGTGGGTGGGCTGAACGCAGATCGCACCAGATGGCGCCTGACTCAAGCGGACGCCATTAAGGGCATCGAAGACGGCAAGTGGTCGTTCTATGTCGAACAACCAGAGGGCCACGAGGTTGACGTGGTCGTTGCAGTTTCAGCTTCAGCGCAAGGCCACAAGTACTTGAAGACGAAAGCCGACGGGGAGCAGCCCGACAATCTACTTGCGCTCCCCGAGTGCCCATCGGCTTAGTCGAACGACTCTTCCAGCGCCGAGGTTGGAAACGCCTCGGCGCTGCCGTCTCCCGCGCCTGTACCGCCTCCCGGGCCACTGGAAGAGGATTGCCCGCTAGTGTATGCTTGAGGGCGTAACTTTTCCCTGCCTAAGGCGGGCAAGCCTGCCTACCGGTGGCAGGCCTTCCAGCGAGGAGACACTGCGATGACTGTCACTACATCTGAAGTCCGAGCAAAAGGCGAGGCGGCAAAGGCCACCGCCCGTCGCATGGCGGCGCTCTCCACCGACGCCAAGAACGCGGCGCTGCACGCTATCGCCGACGCGCTGCTGGCGCACGAGCGGGAGATCATCGCGGCGAACCAGGCGGACTACGCCGAGGGCAAGCAGGCCGGCCTCAGCGACGAGATGCTGGAGCGCATGATGCTCGACCACGCTCGCGTCGAGGGCATCGCCGCCGATACGCGGAACGTGGCGAAGCTGCCGGACCCCGTCGGCGAGCGCTTCGACCTGACGATCCGGCCGAACGGGCTGGTCATCGGCAAGACGCGCGTGCCCATCGGCGTCATCGGCGCCATCTTCGAGAGCCGGCCGAACGTGGCGGTGGACATCGCGTCGCTCTGCCTGAAGTCGGGCAACGCCTGCGTGCTGCGCGGCGGCGAAGAGTGCGCGCGGTCGAACACGCTGCTGGGGCGCATCACGGCGGAGGCGGCGACGAAGGCGGGCGTGCCGGAAGGGGCCATCCAGCTCGTCGAATCGCTCGACCGGGCGCTGGTGCGCGAGATGCTGAAGATGAACGACGTCATCGACCTGCTGATTCCCCGCGGCGGGCCGGGCCTGGTGTCGATGGTGCGCGAGAACGCGACGATGCCCGTCGTGTCGGCGGCGGCCGGCGTCTGCCACACGTACGTCGACAAGGCGGCGGACCTGGCGATGGCGGTGAACATCGTCAACAACGCCAAGACGCGGCGTCCGACGATCTGCAACGCGCTGGAGTGCCTGCTGGTGCACCGCGACGTGGCGGAGGCGTTCCTGCCGCAGATAGCGTCGAAGTGGTCGGAGAAGGGCGTCGAGATGCGCTGCGACCCGACGGCGCTGAGCATCCTGCAGAAGGCGAACGGCTCGAAGGGCTGGAAGACCGTGCCCGCGTCGCCGGACGACTTCGGGCGCGAGTTCCTGACGTTCATCGCCGCGGTAAAGGTCGTCGATTCGCCGGAGGAGGCGATGGCGCACATCGCGCGCTACGGCTCGGGGCACTCGGAGGCGATCGTGACGTCGGACTGGCCGACAGCGGAGCGCTTCCTGTCGGAGGTCGACGCGGCGGCGGTGTATCACAACGCGAGCACGCAGTTCACGGACGGCGCGCAGTTCGGGCTCGGCGCGGAGATAGGGATATCGACGCAGAAGATGCACGCGCGCGGGCCGATGGCGCTGAAAGAGCTGACGACGTATAAGTGGGTGATTCTGGGGAACGGCCAGATTCGCCCCTCGTAGACACGCCCGTAATAGCAAGGAGGACAGGATGCCGGACTACTACTTCGAACGGGAGTGCCGCACGTCGCACTCGGAATCGTTCTTGATCGAAGCCGACGGCGCGGACCTGGGCCGCGTCGATATCCACTACACGCTGGGAGTCACCTACGCGACGCTGTGCGTCCCGACGGGCACCTCGGAGGACGACATCCAGGAGCTCATCTCGGAGATCGACGAGCGGCTCGTGATGACCAACGACCCCTACCGCGAGGACTTCATCGTGACGGTGTGGGCCGGCGAGGAGCTTGGCGTGTACTCGGAGGAGGAGGAAGAGGAAGAAGAGGAGGAGGAAGAAGAGGAGGAGGAAGCGGAAGGCAACGGCCACCGCGATTAAGGGGTTGTGGCGTTTGCGGAGGGCGGCCTCCGCGCCTCCCGCTGCCGCAAGAGGATGCCTCTCTTCCCACCCGCCCACCCGAGATGGGTTATCAAGAATGGGGGCACAGCCCCCATTCCCCCAGTCAAAGGGGCTTCGCCCCTCTGCACTCCCCAACTGGACGGCGTCCCAGTGAGGTGGGCGACTCGCAGATGGTACAAATCATTGTAGAACTGGTGCCGGTCGTTTTCTTCGCTCTAATCTTGGGGTTGGGCATGTCGCACAGCCTTCAACGGATCCGGCGACCACCGCAGACCTTCTCACTTTGGGAAGGGCCGGCCTTTCTCCGCTGGTTCGGATGGGCCACGATATTCTTCGGCCTGTCGCTGATACTCACCTATTCTCTGGATCGCACGGATCCCGTGCAGCTTCTCATCGGCATCGCCCTAATGGTCGTGGGCGTGAAGATGATCATCTCACCGTCCTACAGCCAACAGGGCGAGAGCGAGAGGCGCAACACCGACGCATTGATGATCGTTTCCGGTGCGGTCGTTGCGATCTACGCCGCATTGAGCCTGCTGATGGGCCAGTTCGTGGGCGAGCCCGCCACCACCGCCTTTCAGGTTACGGTGGTCTGCGGACTAATGGCATGGATGATCTGGCGGTTGCTTGGTGGAACGCGCCCAATCCGCTAGCGGGGGAGGGGGCGAGGGGTTAGGCTGAGGGCGTTGGAGGTGAGTCGATGCGCGGGAAGCCGTCGGCATTTCGAACGCTGATCACGCTTCTGGTCGCTCTGAGCGCGGCGTCGCTGGCGCTTTCCTGCGGCCGCGGGGCGTCGAGGAGCCCGACGGTGACGCCGGCCGGCACACCGCTGCCCGTCAACGAAGATGACCCGGTCCAAGTCTATGTGATGAACGTGGACGGACAGCCGCAGCTCGTGACTACCCTCAACGATTCCTTGTCGTGGGCTTGGGCACCAGACGACGATCACGCTGCCCTGGTTACGGACATAGCCAATTACTCTGCCAGAGTTCACGTAATCTCTGTCAAAGGCCGTACCGACATCGTCAACGTGGGGATAGCCGGCAGGCCGAGGAGGTTGGCGTGGTCGCCGGATGGCGAGTGGCTGGCGTTGGAGAGCAGCACAGCGGACACCATGACGGTGGAGGCCATGCGAGCTGACGGCTCCGATCGGCGGCAGCTAGCAAGTGGGGCCGACGGGCCCGAGTACGGGGAAGTCTTCGCTTGGGCCGGCAACAGCACCCTCGTGGCGACTATGTGGGAGGGAGCCGCAAGCGACAAAACAGGGCTTCCAACCGACCAGCAACTCTTCGAGTTTGATCTGGCGAGGGGCAGCGAACGCCAGTTCACGCAACCCAAGGACGCGGCCGTCGCGGAGGTCAGTCGAGATGCCTCCCGCGTGGTGTTTGTCGTGAGCGGAGGACAGCAAGGTTGCCCGTACGGTGAGTTCGCCGCGAGCCTTTGGGTCATGGACGTGTCGGACGGTTCCCTTCACCAGGTATTGCCCGACACCTGCCAGCTCAACAGCGCCTCGTGGTCACCCGATGGATCGCAAATTGCCTACGCCGTGGGGACCACTGATGACACCGCGGGCACCTACATTCTGGACACAGCTTCAGGCATTAGTCGCAAGATCGACAGCACCCCGGCGTTGTTCGATCGGGTGGAGCTATGGTCGCAGGGAGACTCCATTCTGGTTCAGCGCTCCCGGTGTACCGCGGGCGAGGCTTGCCCCTACGGGCCCATCGAATTGGTAGCAGTTCCGGTTGGGGAAGGTAACGAGGAGAACGTAGCGGACGGGCCACTTTACCAGTGCTCGCCGAGTGGCGGGGCTGTGGCGATCCACTCAAATGGGCTGCAGATCGTGCGGGTTCCCGGTACCGTGCACCAGGTCATGGCGGGGGATCCCAGTTGGAACGTCAGCGCGTTGGGGTGGTCGCCTGACGGCGAGTGGTTTGCGTTCGCCCGTTCGCGGGCCACCCCTACGCCAGCACCGTGAGCGGTTAGCGCGGCAGAGGCCGAGGTTCGGTGTAGCGACCGTCGTCCGGCCCAACGTCGATGGCCGCCTCACCGACCGGTCATTTGCTCCAGCCTGTCCGGGTAGCGAGCCCCCTGCACCGTGATCTTGGAGGCGGCGCGATCGATCTCGCGGAGATCGTCGGCCGTAAGTTCGACTGCAGCCGCTCCAATGTTCTCCTCTAGGCGCTCCAGCTTCCGAGTGCCTGGGATTGGCACAATCCAGGGCTTCTGGGCCAGCAGCCAGGCAAGCGCTATCTGGGCAGGGGTCGCCTTCTTCCGCCCCCCGATCTCGCTAAGCATATCCACCAGGGCCTGGTTCGCTTTGCGAGCCTCGGGCGTAAAGCGAGGGACGATGTTGCGGAAGTCAGAACGGTCGAACGTCGTGTTTTCGTCGATCTTCCCCGTAAGGAAGCCCTTCCCGAGAGGACTGAATGGAACGAAGCTGATTCCGAGCTCTTCCAGCGCCGGTATCACTTCCGCTTCAGGTTTTCTCCACCACAGCGAGTACTCGCTCTGAAGCGCAGTGACCGGCTGCACCGCGTGCGCCCGACGGATCGTTTGCACTCCTGCTTCGGAAAGGCCGAAGTGCTTGACCTTCCCTTCCCGGATCAGGTCCTTCACCGCCCCCGCCACGTCTTCGATTGGCACGTCCGGGTCAACACGGTGTTGATAGAACAGATCGATGGCCTCGACCTTGAGTCGCTTGAGCGAAGCCTCGGCTACCTGCTTGATGTGCTCCGGCCGGCTATCCAGCCCTATCTGCTGTCCTTCGGGGCCAAATCTGAAGCCGAATTTGGTGGCGATCACCACTTGACCACGAAAGGGAGCGAGGGCTTCGCCCACAAGTTCTTCGTTTGTGAACGGGCCGTACGCTTCAGCGGTATCGAAGAAGGTGACGCCGCGTTCGACGGCTGAGCGAATAAGAGAGATCATCTCCTTCTTGTCTGCCGCCGGACCGTAGCCATAGCTCATTCCCATGCAGCCCAGGCCAAGGGCCGAGACGTTCAGGTTGCTGTTTCCAAGCTTGCGCTTCTGCATTGTGGTCTCCCTCCAAGTACCACCTGCGACGGGCACTGCCTTGGCCCGCCGGCGGGCTAGCGCGGCAGGGGGCGAGGCTCCGTGTAGCGGCCGTCGTCAGGCTCCACGTGGATGGTCACCTCGGCGCCGGGCAGCCGCTCCACTATCTCCCGCTCGATCGAGTCGCAGATCTCGTGCATCTCCTTCACGCTCTTGTTCGCCTCGACTATCAGGTGCAGCTCCACGTAGCGCTGCCGTCCCGAGCGACGCGTCCGCAGCTTGTGAAAGCCGCGCACGTCGCCGGGATAGCGCTGGATGGTCTCTAGGACGACGTCCTCTTCCTCCGTCGGCAACCGCACGTCCATGATCTGTCGCGAGGCGACGAGGGCGATGCGCGTCGCGGAGAGAATGAGGAAGGCGCTCAGCAACAGGGCGACCACGGCGTCGAACTCGCGCCTGCCGGTCAGCCCGACGAGCGCGAGGGCGACGACAACGGCGGCAGCTTGGCCCAGGTTCGTCCAGAGGTGTCGGGTGCCGGCGGCCAGCGCCAAGGAGCCGGTCGCGCGGGCGGCTCTCGAAACGTAGAAGGCAACGCCCATGTTGACGGCGCCGGTAATGGCCATGGCGACGATGCCCAGTCCGACGTCGACTTTCGCCTCGCCGACGACGAGCCGGTGCAGGGCCTGGTAGAAGATGAAGAAGCCGCCGGCGGCGATGAGAAGTGCCTCGATTGCCGCCGCAATCCCTTCCGCTTTGCCGTGGCCGTAGGGATGCTCCAGGTCGGCGGGCTTGGCGGAAAGGCGCACGCTCCAGAGGTCGAACGAAGAGGCGCCGATGTCTTCGCCGCTGTCCACGGCGTCGGAGAGGATGGCAATGCTGCCGGTCATGATTCCCACGACAAGCTTCAGCACGAGAACGACGCTGTTGGAGATAACAGGTACGACGGCGGCGCGAGAAGCGGGGTCGTCCAGGAAAGCCGGTCGCCGGTGGACGAACGGCAGACTCACCGCGAGAGGTCTCCTTCCTCAAGCTCGGCGAGAGGCGGCGCTGACGGCGCGGGCGCGACTTCGGCGGCGCGGGCGCTGATGCGTCGCGTGGTAACCGCAAGAACGCCGAGGCCGACGAAGACGCCGAACCAGAGCGTCGTGAAGCGTATTATAAGCGCAGCCAGGCTTGCCACGCTCTTGCTCATCCCTGAGATCATAACCTGCAACAGGCCGGTGATCCCGGTTTCGGCCACGCCCAGGCCGCCCGGCGCGATGATGATGACGGCGCCGGCAAGCGTGGAGATGGGCAGGATGAACGCCGCCTTCAGCAGCAGCATGCCGGAGCCGTGGTAGCCCAGGCCGGTCAGCACCAGGTAGAAAGCGACGACTTCGCCGCCCCAGGAGATGAAGCTGAGGAACGTCGTCAGGATCAGGCTCCACGGCTCGAACAGGACGTAGGTCGTCTCGTAGAAGTCCTCGACGCGGCTGGCGAAGCGCGAAAACACCGGCGCGCGCTCGGCGGCGTGCAGGATGGCGCGCATCGTCGGACGGTGGCGCGTCACGACCATCGCGATGACGCAGGCAACGACGACGACGACGAACACTTCCCATGCCTCGCCGAAAACGATGAAGCCCGCGACGGCGAGCAGCAGCAGCGCCACGCTATCGGTGAAGCGCTCGGCGAGAAGGATGGGCGCCGTTCGCAGGAAGGGGATGCCGCGCATCTCCTGCAGTAGGTAGCTCTTCAGCCATTCGCCGAACTTGCCTGGGGTGATGACCATCGCCAGACCGGAGAAGAACGCCATGAAGCTGTCCGTCCACGGCACGTCGTGGATGCCGATCTGGTGCAGGTAGAAGTGCCACTTCAGAAAGCGGATAAGGTAGTTGCACATGGAGAGGGCAAGGAGCAGCGGAAGGAGCTCCCAGCGGAAGTCGCCCACATGACCCATGATGTCGGAGAAGTCGCCGTAGACCATGAGGCCGACGACCACGATCATCCCCAGAAGAAGGGACAGGATGAACTTGCCGCGAAGGTTTTTCAGGGTCAAGAGCGCATCCTCTCCGGAGAGGGATCTCTAGTAGCTCTGAAAGAGCTTCCCCCATTCGGTCTGGAAGGCCTGCTTCACTCTCTTTCGACCGACGAGAGGGTACCAGAAGTAATTGTAATACACGTTGGAGGCGAAGAACGCCCAGGGGACTATCGGCGTGCGGAGCAGAAGCTTTTCAAACGGCTTTAGGGGCCCCCAGTAGATAAGCTTCTGCCCGCGGCTGGCGAACGTATCCTCGTCGCTGCGGAAGCCGAAGTTGACGCCGTCGATGTCCATGCCGACGACGTCGATCTTGCTGACGTCGCCGCAGCCGAGGCCGCGCTCGTGCGCCAGGCGGATGTACATGAGCGACATCGGGTCGAAGCCCATCAGCTTCGCCGCCACAGCGTCGATCGCGACCTGGTCGGCGCTCGCGAGGATGAGGTTCTTGACGTGAGGTCGCATCGCGCGCGGCCCCGGGCCGTCGCCGGCGATCGTGCCGTCCATGACCGCAAAGATGCCGGGGTGGATCTCCTTCTGGATCGTCAGCAGGTCGACGAGCGTCTGGTGGATGACGGAGTGCGTCCAGTGGCGCCGGTAGCTCAGCAGGCCCCCGAAAGCGTTCTTCATGGCGCCGGTCGTCGTCGTGAAGACGTGCGTCTTGACCGTCGGCAGGTGGATGACGTTCTTGCCGATGAGCGCCTGCGGTATCTTGATGCCATCTGGGAAGACCTTGTCGAGGACGAGCATCTCGCCCTTAGGCTGGTAGTCGACCCAGACGGCGTCTTTATCCGTCAGGTGGACGCTCTTGAGCCCGTAGCGGTCAAGGACGACCTTGTGCTTGTTCCTGACCTCGCCCTCGTGCGAATCGACGACGACGGTGCCGTTCTGGACCGGCATGATCTTATCGTAGCCGTCGCGCAGGAGCGTGCGCACGACGCCTTCGAGTTGCCAGGGGGTCGTCGAGCAGGCGGGGTAGTAGTGCTGCCAGGAGATGTTGATCTTGAGCACGGTCTCGACGTCGCGGGGCAACGCCTCGGTCGAGCCGGCGAGGTGCATAGCGTGAGCGACGTCGTCGAGAACGGTCGGAGCGCTGGTGTAGACGACGGCGACGCGAGATCGTGATTCGGCTGTCATAGCTGTCCTTTTGAGATCTTCGCTCAGGTCTGGTATTGTGCGCATTGGTACGGCTATTATAAGGCGACCGCGGATTGGGCGTCCATTCGGGGAACGCTGAAGGCATAGCGCCCTTCACGCCTTTTGCACGGTCAGGCGCTTGCTCTACACGACGGCTGCACGGCGAGCGCCTATTGTGCGTGTGTCCTTATGCTGGCGCGTCGCCTGCGAAATTGTTCTGGCCTCCAGTGGACGCTGGTCCGAAGGATGATCGGAAGGCTGCTCGAAGTCAAGGAGAGAAGAGATGCGGAAGATCGTCATCGCGGCGGTGGTGGGTGTGCTCATTGTCCTGGCGTCGGTCGCCACAGCCGGCGCCGCGATGATGCAGGCGCGGCTGCATTCCACGGGGAAACTGAGGGTGGAAGGCACCGTCTTGTGGGCCCGGGCGTCGGAAACGACCCCGATCGGCCTCTTGGTGAATGGTGCGAAGCCTCGTTCGCAGGTGGTCTTGAAGGTGTGCGGACCGAGCCTGAACGGAGCCGCCGGGACCATCGGCGACCAGTGCTGGGCGACGTTCCGAGACGTCAACCATTCCCAGCCTACCATCACCGTTGACGCAAGGGGGAAGGTGCGTACGACGCTCTACGCGAAGTTGGGCGCCGGACCGACGTTCCTCATCAAGCCGGCGCGCTTCGAGCTGTACGCCTCGACAGATTTGACGCATCCCATCGCCGTCGGGCAACTCAGGAGGTAGCTTTCAGCGAGCCTCCCGGCAAGTGACCTGGTGCTCCGGACACGTCCGATTGCAGTGTCTCGGCTCAGGTTAGACTGTCTGTTTCCCCCAACTGCCTTCCGTTTCTTCCTTGACAAGCCTGTGCGGGCTTCTGTAAAGTTGATGAAGCTCGATGCTCGACAGGGACCGGCGATCGGAAGCCGGTTTCTGCGCTAATGGAGGCAGCACGTGACGCAAGATCCGGAAACACAAGAATCCCCGCAAGTCGAAGAGCCGCAGGAAGCGGCGAACAAGACGCCATCACCATCGCCGAGCAAAGGAACCGGACTTCCCCCGCTCGCCATGCAGTTCATTGTCGGGATAGCGGCGGCGGTTATCGTGGTCGCAGGCGCCGCGGGGCTCAATCACGCCTGGCCGCTCTTCGGCTCCGGCTCGTCGGGTGGAGGGAAGACGCAAGTAACGGCGGCTCTGCCGACGCCCGCGGCGGACCCGACGCCGTCCTTCGAGACGGAGGATGCGTTCAACGCTCAGAAGGCGCTCGACGTTAGCGCCGCGGGTGCACCGTCGAAGGGACCAAGCGACGCCAAGGTAACGATAATTGAGTTTTCCGACTTCGAGTGCCCGTACTGCGACAGGTTCGTCACCCAGACGCTGCCGTCGATCCTGAAGGACTACGGCGACAAGGTGCAGTTCGTCTTCCGTGACTACCCGCTGCCGGCAACCATGCACCCCTACGCTGAGCAAGCCGCCGAAGCCGGCCAGTGCGCCAACGATCAGGGCGCTTTCTGGCAGTTCCACGACTTGATGTTCCAGAACCAGACCGCGCTCGCTGGAATGGTGCAGGCTGACGCGACGAACGGGGTTACACAGGTAGTAGCGCAGATGAAGACGTATGCGGCCAGCTTGAACCTGAACACCGCCACCTTCAACTCCTGCCTGGACTCCGGCGCCGACAAGGCGAAAGTCGCTGCCGACCAGAAGGCCATGACCGACGCGTTGACGCAGGCGGGCATATCCAGCTTCGGGACGCCGTCGTTCTTCATCAACGGCAAGTTCGTCAGCGGCGCCTACCCCTACGACAGCACCGTGTCGGGCTACGCGGATGGAATGTTCACGTTCAAGCAGGCGATTGAGGATTCGCTGGCGGCGGCCCAGTAGCGGCAAATCGAATAATAGCGATCACATCGGGCGGCCGGGAGAAGGCGACATCGCCACTCTTGCCGCCCGATTTCTTTGCCAATCGCACGGCGCGTCGCGCTTGCCGGCTAAGTCGACCGCGCCCCCGCGACCGGACCTGTTTGCGTGTGGCGGCATGTTCATCTCCGGAGATCCTCTGTTACGCCTCTGGCGTTTTTCTGCAAGATTCTTCTGTAAGATATTGAGGGCAAATCCTTATTCCATAGCGTAGGGGGTTCCCCTACGCTATGGGTATGAATGCCCTTATGCTAATTGCGCTGCTAGTGGTGTCCGCGTTGGCGTTCTCGGCGCTCGCAATCGCCGTCTTCGCGCTCATCGTCTGTCGTGAAGTTCAGGTCAATCTGAGGGCATTGGGGCTGGGCTTCTTCCTTCACGGCAGCAAGTGAGCCGGCAATTCCGTTCGCTTGCGCTTCAACTACGAGTTATGCAACGCGACGCCGTCGCTAAGGCGATGGGCGCGGCAGACGCGCGTTAGCTGTCCGCCGCCTCGAAGGCGCCGTTGTCAGTTCAGGAGCCTATCGGGCTCTCCCGAAGCATCTCCCGGAGGGCGCCGCAGGCCTTGCGGGCGGCGTCGGCGCGGTGGCTGATGGCGTTCTTCTCGTCGGGCTTCAGCTCCGCCATGGTCCGGCCGAGCTGCGGCAGGTGGAAGATGGGGTCGTAGCCGAAGCCGCTATGGCCGCGCGGCTCCTCCGTGATTATCCCTGGGCATTCGCCCTCGAACAGTCGGACCGCGCCTTCGGGCGTCGCCAGGGCGATGAAGCAGCGAAAGCGGGCGCCTCGCTTTTCCGGCGGTACGCCCTTCATCTGCGTCAGGACAAGCGCCACGCCCTGTTCGTCCGTCTGGTCGGGGCCGGCGTGGCGAGCGGAAAGAACACCGGGCCGCTCCTGCAGCGCCTCGACCTCCAGGCCGGAGTCGTCGGCGAGGGTGAGGAGGCCGCCGGCTGCCGCGAAGGCTTCGGCTTTGAGGCGCGCGTTCGTCGCGTAGTCGCTGCCGGTCTCCTCGACGGATAGACTGATGCCGATTTCAGCGGGGCTGACCAGTTGCCAGCCGCATCTATGGAGGAGGGCGCCATATTCCGCCAGCTTACCGACGTTGTTGGTGGCGATGAGCAGTTGCGGCACGGGAGTCTGCTCCGCTTTCGCTGAGGTCGATGACAAGCTCATGCTAGCGATCCCGCGTGCGACCTGTCAAACCATGCGCCACCTTGTTTGCGTGAAGCGCTTGTCGATTCCCCTGTGCTATAATCGGGGCGAATCGTGCTGAACCTCTAGATTCGCTCCCAAAGGCCCGCATTCCCGATGGATTATCATCAGGCGCTGGAATACCTCCTCAGTTTCTCCGATTTTGAGCGCAGCGGTGGTTTCCAGCCCCGGCAGGACGTCCTGCCGATGCGGGCGCTGCTGCGGCACCTCGGCGAGCCGCAGGACGGCCGCCTGACCGTGCACGTCGCCGGCAGCAAGGGCAAAGGCAGCACCGCGGCCATGATCGCCTCGATGCTGCGGGAGAGCGGGCGAAAGGTCGGCCTATACACGAGCCCGCATCTCCACAGCATCTGCGAGCGCTTCCGCCTGGACGGCGAGCCCATCTCGCGAGAGGACTTCGCGCGCCATGCGACGATGCTGCCGGAAGCGCTCGCGGCCGTGAGTCGCGAGCTGCCGCGGCGGAAGCTGGTCACCTTCGACCTGCTGACGGCGATGGCGTTCCTGGCCTTTGCCGAGGCGCGGGCGGACGTGCAGGTGGTGGAGACGGGCCTGGGCGGCCGCGTCGATTCGACAAACGCGTTCGAGCGGAAAGAGGTCTGCGTCATCACGTCGCTGAGCCTGGAGCACCAGGCGATCCTCGGCGACACGCTTACGCAGATCGCGGCGGAGAAGGCGGGGATCATCACGCCGGGCGCCTGCGTTGTGCTGGCCAGTCAGAAAGAGGACGTCGCCGGCGTCATCCGTCGCGCCTGCCGGGAGCGCGGAGCGCTTCTCGTCGAAGCGGACCGCGCCTGCAGCTTCGAGCGGCGCTGCGCCGGCATCGAAGGCCAGGAGCTGAGGCTGCGGACGCCGCGGGCCGAGTACGACCTGTGGCTGCCGCTGCTGGGGCCGCATCAGGCCGAGAACGCGGTGGCGGCGGTGCTGGCGGTCGAGGCGCTGCGGGACCGGGGCGTCGACGTTTCGCCGGAGCAGGTCCGCAAGGGCCTGGCGAAGGTGCGCTGGCCCGGGCGGCTGGAGGTGCTGCGCCGCGAGCCGCTGCTCCTGGCGGACGGCGCCCACAACGAGGAGTCGGTGGCGAGGCTGCGCGAGACGCTGGTGGACGACCTGGGCTTCAGGGAAGCGACGTTCGTCGTCGGCGTGTCGAAGGACAAGGACACGGCCGGCATGGAGCGCCAGCTACGGCCGATGGCGAAGCGACTCATCGCGACGAGCTCGCGGCACCCGCGCGCGCTGGACGCGGAGCAGGTGGCGATCGCGTTTTCGCCGGACGGCCTGCGGGCGTCGCCGGTAGCGTCGGTGCCGGCGGCGGTCGATGCGGCGCTGGCTGAGGCCGGGCGCGACGGTCTGGTCTGCGTCCTCGGCTCGCTGTTCGTGGCGGCGGAGGCGCGGGCGCACGTCCTCGGCGTCGAGCATGAAGTGATCGGCGGTTGAACCGAGACGTCGCTGGCCTTAGAATTCGAGATCGAATTGCGGGCGATACTTCTGCTGCCCGCTTCCAAACTTGTCTATAGGGATTGAGCATGAACGATTGCACAGGACGTCGCGTGGTAATAACCGGCATGGGGGCGATAACGCCCCTGGGCCTGACAGTGGACGACTTCTGGCAGGGCTGCGTCGAGGGGCGTTCCGGCATCGTACCGATAACGAAGTTCGATTGCAGCCGCTACCCCGTCCAGATCAACGGCGAAGTCATGGGCTTCGACCCGGCGAACTACATCGATTACAAAGAGGCGCGGCGAATGGCCCGCTTCACGCAGTTCGCCGTGGCGGCGTCGCGGGAAGCGATAGCGAGCTCCGGGCTCCAACTGGACGCGGAAGATAAGACGAACATCGGCGTCCTGCTCGGCAACGGCAACGGCGGCTTCCCCAACACCGAGGACGCCATGCGCACGCTCGTCGCGAAGGGCGGCATGCGCATCGACCCCTTCTACATTTTAAAGATGCTGCCCAACATGGCCGCCGCCACGGTCGCGCTCCAGTACGGCTTTCAGGGGCACAACAACACGGCAATCACGGCCTGCGCGGCGTCGACTCAGGCGATCGGCGAGGCATTCTCGGTCGTGCGCTGCGGGCGCGCGGACGTGATGCTGACCGGCGGAACGGAAGCGGGCATCAGCGAGCTGGGTCTCGCCGGCTTCTGCGTCATGCGCGCGCTTTCGACACGTAACGATGAGCCGACGAAGGCGAGCCGCCCCTTCGACAGGGACCGCGATGGCTTCGTCTGCTCGGAAGGCGCGGCGATCCTGGTGCTCGAGAGCCTGGAGCACGCCCAACGCCGCGGCGCGACGATAATTGGTGAGCTGGCGGGCTACGGCGCCTCTTCCGACGCCCACCACGTCGTGGCGCCGTGCGAGAACGGCGAGGGCGCGCAACTGGCGATGAGCCGGGCGCTGGCCGACGCGGACCTGCGACCGGAGGAGATCGACTACATTAACGCGCACGGGACCTCGACGCTGCTGAACGACGTGGCGGAGACGCGCGGGATCAAAGCCGTCTTCGGTAAGCAGGCCTACAAGGTCCCGTTGAGCTCCACGAAGTCGATGATCGGCCACGTGCTCGGCGGGTCGGGCGCCCTGGAGGCGGTGGCGTGCGTCCAGACGCTGCGGACCGGCGTCATTCACCCCACGATCAATCTGGACAACCCGGACCCGGAGTGCGACCTGGACTACACGCCGCACAAGTCGCGCCGGGCGGAAGTGCGCACGATCCTCAAGAACAGCTTCGGGTTTGGCGGTCAGAACGCCTGCCTGGTGTTCAAGAAGTTCGAGGAGTAGACAGTTGCGAATACTCGTCGTCGGCGGAGCGGGCTACATCGGCAGCGTGACGGTGGCGGAGCTGCTGGAGGCGGGCCACGAGGTCGTTGTCTTCGACAGCCTGGTCACCGGCCACGCGGAAGCCGTGTCGCCGGGCGCGGAGCTTGTCGTCGGCGACCTGGGCGACGCCGGGCTGCTCGAGGACCTGTTCGCGCGGCGCAGCTTCGACGGCGTCGTCTACTACGCCGGCTTCATCGCCGCCGGTGAGTCGATGCGGGACCCGGGCAAGTACTTCCTGAACAACGTCGGCCACCTGATCAACCTCCTGAATGCCATGGTCAAGTACCAGGTGCTGCGGTTCGTCTTCAGCTCCAGCGCCGGCGTGTACGGCGAGCCGGAGAAGACGCCGATAGAGGAGGACGCGCCGCTGGCGGCCGTCAACCCCTACGGTGAGTCGAAGGCTATCGGCGAGCGGCTGCTGCGCTGGTACGACAGCCAGCGCGGTCTGCGCTACGTGTCGCTGCGCTACTTCAACGCTGCCGGCGCGACGCAAAGCCTGGGCGAGGACCACCGCCCGGAGACGCACCTTATCCCGGTCGTACTGGAAGCGGCGGCGGGCAAGCTGCCTTCGGTGGAGCTATACGGCTCCGACTACCCGACGCCGGACGGCACCTGCGTCCGCGACTACGTCCACGTGTCGGACCTGGCGCAGGCGCACTCGCTGGCGCTGGAGCGGACGCTTAAGGGCAGTGCGGTCTACAACGTCGGCAACGGGCAGGGCTTCTCCAATGGTGAAGTCGTCGAGACGGCGCGTCGGGTGACGGGAAGGCCGATTCCGGTGCGCAACGCCCCGCGTCGAGAGGGCGACCCCGCGGTGCTGGTCGCGAGCTCGGCCAAGATACGGGCGGAAATCGGCTGGGAGCCGCGTTTCCCGGACCTGGAGCCGATCATCGACAGCGCGTGGCTGTGGCACCAGGCGCACCCGAACGGCTACGAAAGCTAGCGCCGGAGAAGGGTCGAAGGCTTTACGCTCCGGCGGGGACTTCCCGCGGGATCATCCCCTCCAGAATGCGTTCCAGCGCCATCGTATGAGAACAGAGGCCTGCACCGGCGAAGAAGTTGCAGGTGCAGCGCCAGCCGTCGTCGTCGAAGGCGACGTTATGGGAGTGGTTGTCGCCCTGGAACTCGACGTCGAAGCTCTTGAAGCGCAGACGGTTCCGCTCTTCAGAGTAGCGCTTGGCCTTCTCGACCTTCCCGATGAAGCTGGAATTCATCTCTGCTCTCTCCTTCACTCTCTAAGGGGGAAATCAAAAGGCACCTGACGCCTACGCCGGTGCCTTGTTTCGATATTCAGTTGAAGCGGCGCCACCCATCCCTGTCATCTCTCCTCAGTGGGCGCTTGTCTGTAGCTCTATTGTATTGTCAGGGCGGCAGCCCGTCAAGACGCGCTTGCGTGGGTGACCGGGGATCTTTGTGTCAAGAGCGTTGGACAGGATATGGGACAATATGATGGACATTCCTATGGACATCGTGCTACGATGTGAACGTGAAAAGCAGGACAAACCACTGGACATTACTGTAGACATTATAGGGGACTATAAGGGGGACATGCATGCCAACCTGGTCCGTTAACTTCGACTGCCGGCTAGACACGGAAGACCATGAAATCGTGGTCAATGTCGAGAGAGTCAAGGCATTAGCCGACGTAATTCGTGGAATCCCACTGCCGCCAGGCATGCAGAGACATATCGATAGCTTGAACATCATGCGGGCGGTTCGAGGCACTACTGGTATCGAAGGGACTGAGTTGAGCGAAACGGAAGTGGAGCAGATCATTGCCGCATCCCCCGAAGAGCACGTACTACCTCAGGCCCGGCGACGCGCCGAACAGGAGGCGAGGAACGCCAACGACGTTATGACCTACGTCGCAGACACACTCCAACAAGACCCATACTACCCCGTGACGGAGGACCTCATTCATACCCTGCACCGCTTGACGACTCAAGGAATTGACTATCCTGCGAATGAGCCCGGCGTTTACAGAAACCATGCCGTTCGCGCTGGTACCTACATTCCCCCACGAACCGGTGACGAGGTTCGGGCCTTGATGACGCAATTCCTGGATTGGCTGAACCACGGCGCGCCGCAAGCATGGCCGGCACCCATTCGTGCGATTGCGGCTCATTTCTATCTTGTCAGTATCCACCCATTCGGGGACGGCAACGGACGCACGGCGCGCGGCTTGGAGAGCTTCTTGCTTTACCAAGGCGGTATTAATGCCAGGGGTTTCTATTCACTGGCAAACTACTACTATCAGAATCGAGCTGAGTATGAGGCAATGCTGGATGAGGTGCGCTTCAAAACGAATGGAAACATAACGCCATTCATAAAGTTCGCACTGCGCGGGTTGGTGGCGGAACAAGAGACGGTCCACCAGGAGATCTTGGCTCAAGTAACCGTGATTGCTTTCAGGGATTTCGCTCGCGAGACGCTTCTAGATGATGGAAAGCTAGGAACGATACCCGGCGAGAGGATGTTTCACTTCCTGCTTGGTCTCGCTGGTGAATCGGTCTCGGTTGCCCAACTTCGCAAGGGGGGTCATCCTCTGTCAGAACGCTATTACGGCATCAAGCCGAAGACCATCAGCCGCGATCTCAACTATCTGAAGAGTCGGCAATTGATCAGGATCGACGACGGCACGGTTCGGGCAAATTACGAATTAATGCAGCACTTTATCAAATGACTTGTTTCTTCCACCTAGCCTCTGCCGCCTTGCGTGCCATTTCCCGCCGCTGTTCCGGCGTCAGTTTCCTTGCGCGGGCCTTGCCGCCCTTCTGTCCGCCCAGTTTGCCGAGCGCGACCGCGTGGGGATTCCGATTATCCGGCGGCTCTTCCGGCTTTTCGCCGGTGGCCGCTAGGCTTGCTTGAGCGTGTAGGCATATGCTGGTCTTAGCATCTACCAGGAGGTTTGTCAAAGCGGCTTGAAGAAACGCTGACCGATTGATCGGTATCGATCTTTGTGGTACGGTGTTGCCAACAAAATAACGAGCCCCATCGGAGGGTTTCCCCGCCCAACGAGGCTACGTCATGATCTAACAGTTAGACTCTAGCAGCCTTGCGCGGCGCAGTCAACCCTTGTCCGGAGGCAAGGGTATTCGTTTGCCAGATAGGAAGGGCGACGGGGTTAACGGCTTGGACGGCAATAAACCCCATCGCCCCAGTAGGAGAGGAGGCCTGCCTATGGTACGACCGGCGTAACCCCCTATCCAGTTATCGGCCAGATTCTAGTCAGCCTGCGCCCGAAAGCGCAAGCTGAAAAAGGAAATACAATGACCGCAGTAGCACCGTTCTACTCAATCAACGAGGCCAACAAGCCAGCAACAGAGCGAGTCCACCACAACAATGGCGCCTGCGCGGCGGGGCAGGATATCCGACAAGCCGACCGGCGCGCCGGTGACGGCGGTTATCGGCTGTGCGATGACTGCAAGGAACTGAACAGGCTAGGCAAATAGGGGCGACTTCAACGGGCCTTGGTGGGCATCAGTGTGATTTCCCACCAAGGCCCATAGATTAGACCTTCTCTGACGTCCCAGACGCGGCGTAGTTCGGCGACCGGGAGGCCATTTTCGAGCGCAACTGACAGGGCCCTCAGTCCTTCAGAACTTTGGCCTTCGAACCTGATGGTTGGTACAGGGAAATGGTGGCCGGGGTGCTGACCATCGCATGACTCATAGGTAGAAACTCCATTTGCCGCCAGCACAAGCACGGCGTCTCTAATGCCCTCATCCAGTGGCGGTTCGAAGACAAGTTCCTGGGCGGCTTGGACACTGGCGGGATCGCACCTAAACGGGGTTCTCCCTGGACAGTCTTCGCATCGTCTTCTAAGCAGCGGATTCGCGAGCTCTTCCATCATCTTTGTCTCGTTTTCGTATTTGATCACAGCGTTGATCGTTTGTCAAGGGACAATGTAGGGTTGCAGCTAGAATGTCCTAGTTACGTCGCAGCTAGAATGTCCTCCGGTGGCGGGGTACTTCCGAGATAGGAGGTGCCCATGCATAGAGGATGGCTGCGGGTCATGATTCGGTATC
>JBEKKV010000037.1:0-27475 GCA_050010555.1 Dehalococcoidia bacterium | reverse complement strand
CGTCCTGCTCCTCCAGGGCAATGAGCAGCCACTTCAACGCCGGCAGCAGCCCCAGGTCGTCGAGCACCGGCGGCCGCAGGTCCTGGCTGAAGCGCCGCACGCCGTCCAGGATCGCGTCCGTCTGCTCGCGCAGCTCATCCAGTCGTTGCGCCAGGTCCGGCGGCACGTCCGAGCCGCTGGACGACAGCAGGTCGAGCCGCCGCGACACGCCGGTGAGCGCCTGCGCCGTGTCATCATGCAGTTCCCGCGCGATACGAAGGCGCTCGCTCTCCTGCGCCTTCAGCACCTGCGACACGTAGTAGCGGAGGTTCTCCTGCATTCGCCGCTGCTCCGTGACGTCGCGGGCGATGGACTGCACGCCGATAGGCCGGCCGTTGCGGATGATTAGGCTGGGCATCAGCTCGACGATGGCCTGGCTGCCGTCGCGGCGCCTGAGCGGGAACTCGATCAGCGCGTCCACCGGCTCACCGCGGTATTGCGCCCTTAGCATGTCCTCCACCGCCTTGACGTCTTTCGGCTCCAGGAACTTCGTCGCGTCCAGCTTCTTCAGCTCCTCTATGTTGTAGCCGGTTAGCTTCTCAAACGCGTGGTTGGCGTTAGTTATGCGGCCGTTCAGGTCATGCACTTCAATCGCGCCGGTGGCGTTCTCGAACAGGCCGCGGTAGTTCTCCTCCGACTGCCGCAACTGCTCCGACGCCTCCCGTTCCTTCTCGTACAGCTTCGCGTTTTCGATGGCGACGCCGATGGCGTTGCCGATGGCGCTCGCCAGCTCGATCTCCTCCGGCGCGAACTCCCGCGGCTCGCTCGTCGCGGCGCAGAGCGTGCCCAGCACCTTGCCCTTCGACTTGAGCGGCACGATAAGTTGCGCCTGCAAATTCTCCCGCTTACCAACCTCGCTTGCCAGCCAGGGGCTCGTAGCCTGGCCGTCCGCCACCAGCGGCTCGCCCGTCTGCGCGACGCGGCCATTCAGACCCTCGCCGACCCGCACTCGCTTCGCCATGTCCACGAACTCGATCGATAGGCCATGATAGGCCTCGAGTGTCAGCTCGTCGGAGTCTCCGTCCAGCAGGTAAAGCATTGACTTCTCGACTCCCATCGCCTCCTGTACCTTGTCCATCGCGTGATGCAGGATCTGCCGCGGCTGTAGCGATTCGGCGACGACGTTGAGGACGGCGTTGATGGTTTGCAGCCGCCGCTCCTCGTTCTCCACCGTCTGGATATGGGAGCGCAACTCCCGCTGCGTCCACTCCAGCGAGGCGATGGTCCCCCGGTGCTCAGCCTTTTCGCGGTTCTGAACGTCGATGAGCCAGGTGACGAAAACTCCCATCACGGCGAATGCCGCTACCTCTATTCCGGCTTCTTCGGAAGCGGCTGGGGCCACGAATACGCGCGGCAGAAGCAGAGCGGTGATTACCGCCGTCGTGAGTAGGCCGCCTCGGAGCCCGAATATGTAGGCCGCGTACGCGACGGGCAGAATGGAGAGGATGCGGTGCACAGAGCGGCGCGTGAAGTCGATCCGCAACACCGTTTCTACCGAGCTGAGAACGGGAAGGGTGTCCGCATAGTAGAATATGGTGCCGCAGGTGATGATCGTGACGATTATCCAGAAGTGCGGCTCGCGCAATACCCGCCAGGAGCGCGTCTCGCGCGCCGGCGTGGCCAGCATCTGCCTCGTTCGGGTTAGGGTCCGTATCATTTCGACGAGTCCCCCGTAGAGACATGATCGAGCGAGATCCACCCTTCCTTTAGGGCCTTCAGCACGGCCTCTGTGCGGGAGCTTACGCCAAGCTTGTCGAAGATGTTGCCCAGGTGCGACTGCACGGTGCGCACGCTCAGCGCCAGCTCCGACGCGATCTCCTTATTGCTCATTCCTTTCGCCGCCAGGTTGAGCACCTCCAACTCGCGGTCGCTGACATGGTCCGGCAGCCCCTCGACGGCGCTCTTCCCGTGGCTCATCGACGAGAACCACTGCACGACCTTGCGCGCCACGTGCGGATCCAGCACCACCTCGCCGGCGCTGACGTCGCGTATCGCGTCGACAAGCTGGGCGCCGCGCACGTTCTTCAGCAGGTAGCCGTTGGCGCCGGCTTCCAGCACCGCGTAGATGTACTGGTCGTTGTCGTAGGCGCTGAGGACGAGGATGGAGATTCCCGGCTGGTTGGTCTTGATCAGCTTCGTCGCCTCGATGCCGTTCAAGTTCGGCATAGCGATGTCGATTAACGCCACGTTCGGCTTCAGCTCCTGCGCCAGGCGTACCGCCTCCTCGCCGTCCGCCGCTTCACCGACCACTTCGAAGTCCTCTTCCCGCTCCAGGCGTTCGCGCGTGCCCTCGCGCACCAGGGTGTGGTCGTCGGCAATGAGAATGCGGATCTTGTCCATGCTTCGTTCTCCTCGCGCCCCAGACGGGCGACTCTTCCATATACAGATTACAGGTAGCCCACCTAAGCCGCCAGCCGTAGCCTGCTGATTGGCATCCGCCAACTATACGTAACTATGTTGCGCGAAATGCTGATCTTTGTCGCGCACGCATGCTGACGCCCTGCGTCATCCGCGAAGCCCATACCGCCACACCAGCCGACTCCGCCCGCGCAATTGCCGTCTTCGCCGCCGAATTCGGACGCCGAAATGCTTAACAATAATCAGCGCGCGCGGCGGACGACAGCCTGCCCCTTTGTGCCGTAGTCTAACGGTGGAAGAAGAAACAAAGAGGAAAGGCCAAAGGTGAAGAAAATGACAACCATGACAGGAACCCCCACCGGTGTCGAGAAGACCAGCACTGGCGCCCCGCAGACGATCTGGCAGGAGCAGCCACGCGCCGTCGGGTACGTCAGGCAGGACTTCGAAGAGATGGGCAAGAAGTGGACAAGGCCGGACGGCCAGAAGAGCCGCATCTGCGCCTGCGCCGAAGCCCACAAGTGGGAGCTGGTCGACGTCCACGAGGACATCGGCTGGACCGGTGAGTGCCTCAACAGGCCGGGCCTCATCGCCCTGCTCGCCGACCCGAAGTTCGACGTCCTGGTCGTGGACCGCACCGACCGCCTCGCCTGCAAGAAGAGCGACCTTGACTTCCTGCTCGCGCTGCTCGAAGAGCACGGCGTGACCTGCGTGCCGGCCACCTGGTCGTGGGAGCCGCTGGCCCAGTACATGCGCTGGTGGTACCGCAGCAAGGGCAACCCGGTGTACGCCCAGGTCGAGGCTGCGACGGCCAAGGCCTGACGGCATCGGGCGCTGCCGGCAGGGATAACGGCAAGCGTCGGGTTAATCGGGGAGGATCTCAGGCATGAGAGGCGGATAGAAGGAGAAAAGGAGGTGCACAATGGCCTCCCGACCAGATCTCTGGAACATACAGTTCGGTAACCTAGTCTACTTGTTCGGGGCGCTGCTGGTGGTAGCGGTGGTATACGGCCTCTACCGGCGGCTGCGCATCTGGAGACTCGGCGGCGAGGACGACCGGTTGAAGGATATTCCCGGCCGCTTCCGCGAGTTTGTGATCAAGACGAAGGCCGACTGGCTGTGGCACAAGCGCATCATCCGCAACAAGTACGCGGGCGTCATGCACATGCTCATGTTCGGCGGCTTCGGAGTGCTGCTGGTCGGCACCACCCTGGACGCCATAAACACGCATTTCTATCAATTCCTGGAAGGTGACACCTATCTGGTCTTCTCTCTGGCATGTGACGTCGGCGGCCTGATGGTTCTGGCCGGCGTGGGAATGGCGGCCTATAGGCGCTACGTTGTCCGGCCCAAGAAGCTGAACAACGTCCTCGATGACTCTGTGACGCTGGCGTGGATAGCAACGGTGTGCATCACTGGCTACATCGTCGAGGGACTGCGAATGTCGGCGACAGAGATCGCCGTCCACCCCGGTTGGTCGATGTGGTCGCCGGTTGGCCTGGTCTTCGCCGAGGCGTTCCGTCCGCTCGGCCACGACGCTCAACTGACCCTCCACAAGACGTTCTGGTGGTCGCACATGCTCATCGCGATGGGCGGCATGGGGTACGTGGTCCTGAACTTCACGAAGCTCGGACACATAGTTGCTTCCCCGCTGAACATGTTCCTGCGGACGGAACCCGCCTACAGGGGCGTGCTGAAGCCAATCGAAATCACCGAGACGAGCGTTGGAGCGCTTGGCGCTTCCAAGATACAGGACTTGACCTGGAAGGACCTGCTCGACCTCGACGCCTGCACGCGCTGCGGTCGCTGCCAGGAGGTCTGCCCGGCCAACATGACCGGCAAGCCGCTCTCGCCGAAGAACGTTATCCAGGAGCTAAAGGCGAACATGGTCGAGCGGGCGCCCGTACTTCTGGCTGGCAAGCGCAACGACAAGCAGCCATCGCAGGATGAAGTGCCGCTCCTCGCCGGGGGCGTCGTCAGTGAGGACGAGCTGTGGTCCTGCACGACCTGTGGCGCCTGCGAAGAGGCCTGCCCCGTCTACGTAGAGCCGGTAAAGAAGATAATAGAGCTTCGTCGCAACCTCGTCCTTGAGCAGGGCAACATCCCGCCGACGCTCATGGCGTCCCTGCGCTCGATCCAGGACCGCGGCCACCCGTGGAAGGGCGCCTCGGCCTCGCGGACCGACTGGACGGAGGGCTTCGAAGTCAAGAACGTCGCCAACGACGGCGACGCGGAGTTCCTCTTCTGGGTCGGCTGCACCGCCGCCCTGCAGGAGAGCAGCATGAAGGCCGCCCTGGCCCTGGCGCGACTCCTCGACGCGGCTGGCGTGAAGATAAGCATCCTCGGGCACGAGGAGTCCTGCTGCGGCCACCCCGCGAGGAGAATCGGTGACGAGTACCTGTTCCAGTGCCAGGCGCAGGCGAACATCGAGACGCTGAAGCGCCACAATGTGAAGAAGATCATCACCGCCTGCCCGCACTGCTACCACACGCTGAAGGAAGAGTACCCGCAGTTCGGCGGCGACTTCGAGGTGGTGCACCACACGGAGTTCCTGCTGAAGCTGGTGAAGGAAGGCCGGCTGAAGCTGACGAAGGAAGTCAAGGCGGTAGTTGCCTACTCCGACCCGTGCTACCTCGGCCGCTACCACGGCATCTACGAAGCGCCGCGCGAGCTTGTGGCTTCGGTGCCAGGCGTCGAGATGGTCGAGATGGCCCACTGCGGCGCCAATGGCCTGTGCTGCGGCGCCGGTGGTGGCCGGATGTGGATGGAGGAGGAGCCGGAGCAGCGCGTCAACCGGCTGCGGGCCAAGGAAGCGGTGGACACGGGCTGCGACAAGGTGCTGACGGCCTGCCCCTTCTGCCTGCAGATGTTCAAGGACGGCCTGACGGGCCTTGGCCTGGAAGAACCGCCTGAAGCGCTCGACCTCGTGGAGTTGCTGGAGCGCTCGGCCCTGCCGGAAGTCGCAGCGGTTGCGACGGCGGCGGTTGCCGAAGAGGCTCCGACGGAAGAGACACCGGCAGAGAAGGCTGCCGACCAGGATGGAATATTGACAGGCGTAGGCGGCGAGTAACGGCTCCTCTCCGAACCTAATCGGCGTTGCCCCGCCCGCCCCTTTCAGGCGACCAGCGTGAGACCCCACGCTGGTCGCCTCTTTCTTCCCGGCGTCGGACTCCGGACCAGCCACGAATTCCGTAGCCGAAACCTTCCAGTCCCGGCGGCGACCAGGCCAGGCTGGAAAGCCTGGCCTACGGCGTGTTCACGCGCATCTCGATTCGATGCTCTTCTGATGGTATTCTGAGCAAAGCAGGGAGGCGCTCATGGAAGGACGCCCCGAAAAGAACCTGGAGCGAGGAGAAGAGATCGAAAACAGCCGACCGAACCGGTTGACGCGCTTCGCTGAGTGGATCGTCGAAGACCGCCGGCGGCGTATTGTTGCCGGCGCGATCACCACCGTCGTCCTCGTCGTCTTTGCCGCCGCTGTGCTCATCCTGCAGCAGCGCTTCAAGGGACTGGGCTACGTCGGTCTATTCTTTGTCAACCTGGCGAGCACCGCCGTCTCGTTCCTGTTCATCCCCGGCCTCACTCTTGCCGGCCAGGCGCTCATCGTCAGCGACGCGAAGTCGCTGGGAGCGCTCCGAGTAGGCATTGTCGGCGGACTGGGCATGGGCCTCGGCGAAATCACCGCCTACGTCGTCGGCGCCGTCGGACGCGACCTGGCCCATGGCCGTCGTGTTGCCGGCCCGGCGTGGTTCCGTCGCAGCGTTGAAGGCGTCGGCGGGGCAATAACGTTGCTCCTGACCCGGCATGGCAGCGTGACCCTCTTCTTGCTGGCCGTAATCCCCAACCCGCTCTTCGAGGTGGCAGGGTTCAGCGCCGGAGCGGTCCGCATGAGCTTCTGGCGATTCCTCGTGCCGGTTATGCTCGGCAAGCTGGTGCGCGGGCTCGCTCTTGCTTACCTCGGCGCCCATTTCGGGCACGTGGTTGGCCTCTGACGCCCATCGATTCTCCTCTTTCGGGCAGAAGCATAGAATGGACGCATAACCGAAGGGGGAGCGTCCTGTGGCCGAGTCCGCCGATTCCGCCGAAGAGGCGATGCCACGCGCCGGCTCGGGCTCCCGCGCGTTCGAATCGCTGGCCCTGCCGAACTTCCGCTATCTGCTGGGCGGAACTGCGGCATCGAGTTTCGCGTTCTGGATGGAGCAGATTGGGCAGGGCTGGCTGGTGGCCCAGCTCACCGACTCGCCCTTCCAGTTAGGGCTGGTCCAGTTCATCCGCGGCATCAGCATCATCTTCGTCTCGCCGTTCGTTGGCGGCTTCTCCGAGCACACGGACCGACGCATCCTGACCGCCGTAGCGTCTGCCGTCAACGGCCTGGGCGCGCTCGCCATCGCCATCCTCATCGTGATGGGCCGCATCGAGATGTGGCATCTTTACATAACGGCCTTCACCGGCGGTCTTTCCGCCAGCGTCTACAACCCTGTGCGGCAGTTCCTGGTTTACGACGTCGTAGACCGTGAGCACCTGCCGAACGCCGTCGCGCTGAACGCGATGGTAAACAACATGGCGAGGGTTGTCGGACCGGGGATTGCCGGCTTCCTGGTCGGCTACAACGTCTCTGGCGCGTTCTTCAGCGAGGCGTTCTTCTTCGTCTGCGCCATCGCCAGCCTCATCGCGATGCGGTTCGAGCAGATGGCGGTGGCGCCTGAGCCGGCGTTGACGGCACTGCGACGCGGCACGGCCTACCTGCTGCGCCACCGGGCGTTGCTGCGGCTGACGCTTCTGCAAGCGATTCCTACAATGCTCATATACCCGTACATCCAGCTAATGCCCATCATGGCGAAAAACTACCTTCACGTAGGTTCGCTGGGCTACGGCTGGCTACTGACCGGCGTCGGCATCGGCGCTTTTGGCAGCGGGCTCGTGGTCGCCCGGTTTGCTGACGTGCGCTACAAGGGCCTCATCATGAGCGTGGCGCTGGTCTTCTACTCGTTTATGATCCTGGCGTTCTCCTTCTCCCGCATCTACTTTCTCTCGCTGTTGCTGCTGATAATCGGCGGCATCGGCTTCGTGACGTTCACGGCGTTCAACCAGATGCTGGTACAGATCCACGTTCAGGACGAGTTCCGTGGCCGGGTGCTGGCGCTGTACATGATGTCACAGGGGCTGAATCCCTTCGGCGCCCTGATGATGGGCTTCATTGCCGATCGCTACCTGGGGACGGCGCATACTATTGCTGTCTTCGTGGCGGCGGCGCTGCTGCTGTCGCTGGTGAGCGGCCTTGCCTCCCGCGACGTCCGCGCCCTCTAGCCGCCTGTGGTTCCTTCAGTCTCCTATCCCTGTGCTATGATTTGATTAGGCGCTGAGGCGGCTGCTTTCGGCCGAAGGTGAATCACTTGTCGATGATCGAGCGCGAGGGCCACGATGCGCCGGCCCAACGTCGAGGGCAGCGCCTGACCCTGGTCCGACTGATCTGGCTCGTCTTCTTTCTGCTGGTCGCCGTCCTCGTCGTCACCAATTTCAACGAAGCCAGGCAGATCGCCTCCGAGCTTCGCTCCGCCCGCCCGCTGTACCTGGGCGCGGCCGCCGTAGTCGAGATCCTCTTCGTTCTCAACCTGACCCTTTTCTACACTACGACCTTTTGGTCGACAGGCCTCCGTGCGTCTGTAGGGCGGTTCGTTTTCATCACCCAGGCGTCTTACTTCGTGAACCTCGTGTCGAAGACCGGCGGCATCGGCGGCATCGCGTTCTATTTGCAGGAGGCGCGCTGGAGCCGCCAGCCGGCGGCGAGAGTCAGCGCCGCCTACATGGTCGCCTACGTGCTCGGATATGCCGCCTTCCTCGTCGTCCTGGTCGCCGCGCTCATCCTCCTCTACCTGCAGGGCACGCTGACCCAGGCCGAAGTCATCGCCTCGCTGATCATCACCGTGATTATCGTTGTCCTGGGCGCCGTGCCCGTTGCCGCTTTGAGCAGCCGGACGGCGCTGGAGCGAATGTACCTTCTCGGCGCGAAAGCCGCGAACCTGGTGGCGAGCCGCCTCCATCGCGAGCGAGTCGTCGACCTCGATTCGACGCGCGTCGCCGCGGACGAGCTATACGAGGCGATAACCTTCGTGGCAAAACGCCCCCTGCGCTATCTCCTGCCCTTTCTGCACGCGCTCGGCATCGAGCTGCTGGCGGCGGCGCTGCTATACTTGATGGCGCATGCCGTCGGCGCCGACATCAACGTCCAGCAGGCGCTTTCCGCCTATGCTATCTCCTTACTGTTCTCGCTGGTCGCGATCACGCCTTCGGGGCTTGGCTTCGTCGAGGTGTCGCTGAGCGTGCTGCTCGTCTCATTCGGCGTATCCCGCAACACCGCTATCGCGGCCGCGCTTGGCTATCGCTTCTTCGAGTTCTGGCTGCCCGTTGCGCTGGGCGCCGCCAGCCTGCCCGTTCTTCAGCGAATCCAGCGCAGCCCGGAGAGAGATGAGACTTAGCCGTCCTCGTCGCTCCAATCGACGCATCGTCGCTGCGGCCGTGGTGTTGCTGGGGCTATTCAACGTGGCCTCGGCGATGCTTCCGGCGCGCCTTGTCCGCCTGGGCCAGTTCCGGCACCTGATTCCCGGCGACGCCGTCAACGGTGGCCGGTTCGTGCTTCTCATGCTGGGCATCCTTCTGGTCGCTGTGGCGCCCGGCCTCTGGACCGGCAAGCGCGCCGCCTGGGCGATAGCTTTCGGCTGCTGTCTCGGCTCGATCGCGGCGCACTCCGTCAAGAACGTCGACCTCTGGGGCATGAGCGCGAGCGTTGCCATGGTGATCATTCTCGCGGGTTCGCGGAACGACTTCCCCGCCCGAAGCGATCCGCCGACCGCTCGCCGCGGCCTGATAATGCTCGCCGGCGGCCTGGTTTTTGTATACCTGTACAGCACCCTGGGGCTGTACTTCCTCGATCGCGAGTTCGTCCATCACATACCGTTCCTGCAAGCCCTCAGGGACAGCCTGCGGCTGATGTTCATTCTGCCGGCAACCGAGGCCGCGCCCAGGACGAGACACGGGACGTGGCTGGTCGACTCCGTGCGGGTAGCATTCCTCTTCGTCATGGTCCTGGGCCTCTCGCAGCTCGTACGACCCGTCATCTACCGCACATATACGACACGACGCGAGCGCGACCGCGTTCGGGCCTTACTGAAACGCTACGCCGACTCTTCGATCGCCCACTTCGCCCTTCTTCCCGATAAGCTGTACTTCTTCTCGGATGAAGGGAATGCGGTCATCGCCTACAAGACCGTCGGTGCCAACGCCATCGCCATGGGCGATCCGATTGGTCGGGAGGAGGAGTTCCCACGGCTGATTTCCGCGTTCCAGGCATACTGCGAGCTCAACGGCTGGGCGTACGCTTTCCACCAGGCCAGGCCGGAGTACCTGCCTTTGTACGAGGCGCAGAACCTCAAGCATTTGAAGATCGGCGAGGAAGCCGTTGTGCCGACCGCGGAGTTTAGCCTCGAAGGACACGACGTAAAACGCTTGCGCTCCACCATCGCGCGGTTCGAGCGCGAAGGTTACCGGACGGAGGTGCTGTTACCGCCGCACCGCATCACGCTGCTGCGGCGTCTACGCGAGATATCCGACGAGTGGCTCGCGCTCGGCAAGCGGCGGGAACGGACGTTTACCCTTGGCTACTTCGACGAGTCGCTGCTTCAGGAGTGCGACATAGTGGTCGCGCGCGCCCCCGATAGCCAGATTGTCGCCTTTGCCACCATCATCCCTTCCTACAACATGCCCGAAGGCAACTTCGACATGGTGCGCTACAGCGGTGAGCTGCACGGCCTCTCCGATTTCCTCCACGTCTCTCTCATCAACCACTTCCGTGACCAGGGGCGACCCGGCATGAACCTCGGGCTAGCGCCCTTCAGCGGCATCGATCCTGGCGGAGTGAGGTCACCCGTCGGGCGGGCGATGTGGATGCTCTACTCATATGGGGGCTTTCTCTTCCGCGCGAAGGGCCTGCGCGAGTTCAAGGGAAAGTACCGGCCGCGTTGGGAGCCGCGGTACCTCGTCTACAGCAGCGACTTGCAGCTCCCGGGCATCGCGCTGGCCGTGGCGCGAGTCGGTGAGTTGCGCGACAGGCATCGTCGGCTGGACGTAGGGACCGTGGGGACGCGCCGAGCGGCCCTGCGTAAGCTTCTCTCCCGCTACTGGCGGCTCTTCCCGGGCGCCATCATCGTCACCGCCGCAATGCTGGCAATCTCCCTGCTGACAACGACGCTGGCAGTGGACAGCTTGGACCTGACGAATAAGTTCGGCCTGACTCTTGACGGTCTGAAGGCGGGGCATGTGTGGCTTGTTCCTGTTTCGACTTTGCTTCAGCCGGAGTCTGTGATGAAGTGGGTGATGCCAATATGGGTGTTCTTTGCCATTGCACTGCTGGAGTACCAGGCAGGCACGCTGCGCGCGGTCGTCACGTTTTTCGCGAGCGACTGGCTTGGCGCGGTGTTGCTCCTCTTGGGGCTCTGGGCGCTTGGGGCGATCGGTTGGGCGGGTGCGGCAAAGCTAGCGAACAACGGGGACACCGGTAGCTCGGCTGCCGTTTTCGGCGCGGTAACCGCGGCAAGCGTCCTGCTTCGGCGGCCTTGGCGCGGACTGCTGTTCGGAGGCATCGTGGCGTACCTGTTCATCCAGTTCACCTTCGAGGAACTGGATGCCGCCATCGCCCATGTAGTAGCCGCTATAATCGGCGTCGTCATAGCGTTTCTCTGGTTGCGACGCGGTCAGATCCGGCAAATCAACACGAGCGAGTTCTGGCCGACCCGTCTGCTGACATGGACGTCGCGACTGCGCCCGCAGGGACGACTCTGGCGCTATGCGAAGCTTTTCCCGGGCGCCATCATTATCGCCGCCGTGGCGCTGGCGGTCTCCGCGACGACGACAGCGCTGCGCCTGGGCGGCCCCGAGGTGACCAACAAGGTCGGCCTCACTCTCGACGGCCTGCGGGCGGGTCACCTGTGGCTGATACCCGCTTCCACGCTGGCTCAGCCGGGCCCGGCTGTGAGGTGGGTCATGCCGGGCTTCGTGTTCGTTGTCGTCGCGCTTCTCGAATACCAGGTGGGGACGATACGTGCACTGGTCGCGTTCTTCCTCAGCGACTGGATCGCCTCGCCGCTGATGGTCCTGCTGCTGTGGGGACTGGGCGCCGCGGGCTGGTCGGAAGCGAAGCAAGTCGCGAGCCGTGGGGACGCCGGCGCCTCGGCCGCGGCACTCGGCACCCTCGTCGCGGCGACGTTGCTGCTGCGGCAGCCCTGGCGCAATCTCATGCTCGCGGGCACCGCATTCTTTCTTGGGATTCAGTGGAGCTTCAGTAGATTGGATTCCTCAACCGTTCACACGTTGGGGTCGATGGTTGGCGCCGTCATCGCGCTGGTCTGGCTCCGAAGCCGGCGGTTGAGAGACATCGACACGGACGAGTTCTGGCTGACCCGTCTCTTGACCCGGGCATGGCAAACGGTGAGGCGCCAGTCCTAGCCCGCTCGGAGCCTCCACGATTCCTAGCGCTCAGGCGTGCTCTCCAGCGCCGCTATCGTGCGAAAGAACCGCTGGCCCATCTCGTACAGCTCAGGCGGCACAAAGCGCGTCTTACCGGCAATCTCGGCCAGCCGCACGGGCACGATCGACTGGCCCTTCAACGCCGTCATGTTCCCGGCAAGGTCGCGGTGCAAAAAGTCGACGGCCGCCGAGCCAAGGAGCATCGAGTAATAGCGGTCGTGCACGGAAGGTGTGCCGCCGCGCTGCAGGTGGCCGAGGACAGTGACGCGCGTGTCGATCCCCGTTCGTCGCTCGATTTCGTCGGCGACGTGCTGGGCGATCCCCCTTTCGACGAGGCGGACGTGGCCGAACTGGTCCGAGTCGTCGACTTCGCCGACCGGAAGCTCCAGCCCCTTGAGTTGCGTCCCCTCGGCGATAACCATCACGCTGAAGTGGTGCGTCTCCATGCGCTGGCGGGCGTGGTCGACGACGTAGTCGATGTCGAGCGGCACTTCAGGGATGGCGATGAAATCGGCGCCGCCCGCCATGCCGCCGACGATTGCCAGCCAGCCCGTGTCGCGGCCCATCACTTCCATCACCATGATGCGCCCATGCGACTTGGCGGTGGAGAGCAGCCGGTCCAGGCCGTCGGCAATGACGCCGGTGGCGGTGTCAAAGCCGATGCAGAAGTCGGTCTCCGGCAGGTCGTTATCGATAGTCTTCGGTATGCCGACGACTTTGACGCCGGCGTCATCCAGCTTTGCCGCGACGCTGAGAGTGTCGTCGCCGCCGATACCGACCAGGCCGTCGATGTTGTGGCGTCGGAGGTTCTCGATGACGGTCGCCATGTCCGAGGCGCTACGGCCCGGGTTCGTGCGGGAGGTGCCGAGCATGGTCCCGCTTTCGTGCAGGATGTCTCTCACCTCCATTGCGGTGAGACGGTGCATGTCTCCTTCACCCAGCAGTCCCGCCCAGCCGTTGTGGACGCCCCACACCTCGTCGTCCATCGTCCAGCCCCGCTGGGCCACGGCGCGGATGGCGGCGTTAAGACCGGGGCAGTCGCCGCCGCCTGTAAGTACGGCGATACGCAATTTGTCACCTCTTCTTCAGGAGAATGGAGCGGAAAGCCTGACCGGGCCCTTCCCAGTCTCCCCTAAGCATATATGCTGGGCGATATCGTGTCACCTGCCAGCGGCGCCTCGATCCATGGCCTGTTCGATGGGTCGGAGACGAGTGCGCTGATCGCGTTCTGGTTGCGCTCCTCGCCCGCCTCAGGCGGACTCGTCGCACCTCTTGCCGCCAGGCTCGCCGAAGGCGACAATCGTGTCACGGATGGTTGGCTCGACCCTCCGGCCGGGCGGCGTTAGAATTGTTTATGGAGCCAACCACCTCGACTTGTCAAGGGAGAGAGAACCATGGAGACCGCGCCTTACCCAGAATTCAGCCGAAACTACCCCCTGCTACTCAAGAACCTCATGAACCGGCCCATCAACCTCTATCCCGACGACATCGGCATCGTCTACCGCAACTTCCGGACCGGCAAGACCTACCGATTCACCTGGCTGGAGTGGTACCGGCGTACGTGCCGCCTGGCGCATGCGCTCAAGGCTCTCGGCGTCCGGCCCGGCGCGCCCGACGCCCCCGGCGACCGGGTCGCGACCATCGCCCTCAACCACAACGCCCACCTCGAGCTCTACTTCGGCGTCTCCTGCTGCGGCGCCGTCCTCCATCCGATCAACATGCGGCTGTCTCAGGACCACATCGTGTATACCATCACCCATGCTGAAGACAGAGTCCTCTTCTTCGACGACATCTTTCTGCCGCTCGTCGAGCAGATCTACGACCGCATCAAAGGCTGCGTCGAGAAGTTCGTCTGCATCTCCGACGAGCCGGGCATACCGGCGTCCAAGATACCCAACCTGTACGGCTACGAAGAGCTCATCGCCGAAACCTGCGACGACTTCGCCTGGCCCGATCTCCACGAAGACACCTACGCCACCCTTTGCTACACCACCGGCACGACCGGCCTTCCCAAGGGAGTTATGTTCAGCCATCGTGCGCTCTACCTCATGACCCTTCACCTGATAACGCTGGGCGTTCTCAACAACGACCCGGAGCGCGAGCTGATGGGCGAAGCCGGCGTTTCGATGATGAATATCCCGATGTTCCATATTCACGGCTGGGGCCTGCCTTACATGGCCGTCTTCGCCAGCACGAAGATCGTTCTGCCCGGCGCCTTCACCCCCCAGGGGTTCTGCGAGCTCGTCCAGAACGAGAAAGTCGACATGACTGCGGTCGTGCCGACAATGCTCGCCATGCTGATCGAGTACCCGGACCTGCAGAAATACGATCTGACCAGCCTGAAGGCAGTTTCCGTGGGCGGTGCTGCCCTCTCGATGGGTCTGAAGAGCAAGGCCGAAAAGCTCCTGCCGGGCTTCAAGGCCGCCGCCGGCTACGGCATGACCGAGACCGCGCCCGTCAGCATCATGGCCTTCATCAAGAAGGGCGACGCGGGCCTCGCGAAAGAGGAGCGCGAAAAGCTTGCCGTCAAGACCGGGATTCCCATCCCGGCAATTGAGGCGCAGGTCGTCGACACGAACATGCAGCCTATACCGCACGACGACGCTGCCATCGGCGAAATCGTCCTCCGCGGTCCGTGGGTGATGGACAAATACTACAAGGACCCGGAGCGAACGGCGGAAGTCTGGCGCGACGGCTGGTTCCATACCGGCGATGTCGCCAAGGTTGACCCCGACGGCTACATCACGATCGCTGACCGCATCTCCGACATCATCCGCAGTGGCTCGGAGATGGTGCCGACTGTCCTGATGGAGAACATCGTCGCCTCGGCCGACTTCATCCTGGAGGCTGCTATCGTTGGCGTCCCCGACGACAAATGGGGACAGCGGCCCATGGCGTTAGTCACCCTCGTTCCCGGCGCCACCGCGAACGAGGAGGACGTTATCCGCCACCTCCAGACGGAAGGCGTCGACAAGGGCAAGATCACCCGCTGGATGCTTCCCGACTTCGTTCTTATCACCGACGACATCCCGAAGACCAGCGTCGGCAAGTTCAACAAGCTCGTCATCAACCGCGACATCGCCGGGTTCGTGGCGAAAGCCAAGCGGGTGAGACTGAGCGCGACTGAGTAAGAGCGGCACAAATTCCAAACTAGGGGAAGGATGGATCAATGTTTGAGCTCTCACAGTTCTCGCTAAAGGGGAAATCGGCCATCGTTACTGGTGCCAGCCGCGGCATCGGCAAAGGGATCGCCATCGGCTTCGCCAGGGCGGGCGCCAAAGTGGCGCTCACCAGTCGCAAGGTCGACGACTTGAATGCGACCGCTGCCGAGATAGCTGCCTTCGGCGGCGAGGCGCTGGTCGTTCAATCGCACCTCGGCAAGATGGAAGAGATCAACCGCATGGTGGACACGGTCAAGGAGCGCTTCGGCCGCGTCGATATCCTCGTCAACAACGCCGGCGCCAGTCCCGCCATGGCCAGCGTGCTCGATACCGACGAGCGTCTCTGGGACACCATTATGAACCTGAATCTGAAGGGCGTCTATTTCGTCAGCCAAGCCGTTGCCCGTCTCATGAAAGAGCAGGGCGGTGGCAAGATAGTCAACATCGCCTCCATCGACGCCTTCAAGCCGGAGCCGTTCGTCAGCGTCTACAGCATTTCCAAAGCCGGCGTGATCATGATCACCAAGGCCTTCGCGATGGAGCTGGCTGGCTTCAACATCCAGGTTAACGCCATCGCGCCGGGCGCCATCACGACGAAGATGATGGACTCGCACTGGTTTAATCTGTCGCCGGAAGAGGCGAAGGCAGCGAAAGACGCAGTGGCCAAGCACACGCCTATGGGCCGCATCGGCGACGTGGATGAGATCGTCGGTGCGGCGATCTACCTGGCCTCCGACGCCTCCAGCTACGCTACCGGCGCCGAGATACTCATCGACGGCGGTGCCCTTCTGGGGAAAGTCGATTTGTCGGCAGGGCCGTCGTAGCAACCTGCCGCTCTTTCTGTTCGAAAAGGCGCCTGCCAGACGTATCTCCCATTGATCTTCGCGCTCGCACGCGCTATGTTAAGTAGCCGTAAGGTGTGGACGCAGACCGGCCCATGATGGGCGGAACCAGCGAGGGCGGAAATGCGAAGAACACACCTTTTTGTTGTCCTTGCCATGGCGCTGATCTGCGCCGCCTGCAGTTCCAACAGCCAAAAGTCTGCCCCTGTCACCGCTGTTCCATCGCCTCTAGACCAGGCGCGGGCCAAGATCAAGCATGTCGTCATCATCATGCAGGAGAACCGCTCCTTCGACTCCTACTTCGGCACGTTTCCCGGCGCCGACGGCATTCCGATGCAGAACGGCGTTCCCACGGTTTGCGTCCCCGATCCGAGCACGAATCAGTGCCAGAAGCCCTACCACGACTCGCAGGACCTGAACCTGGGCGGTCCGCAGGGCGCAACCGCCGCCACGGCCGACATCGACGGCGGCAAGATGGACGGCTTCATCAGCCAGGATATGAACAGCCGCACCGCTAGCTGTGCTTCTCTCCCCGACGACCCCGACTGTAGCGCGAACAGCGGCCCGTCGGACGTCATGGGCTATCATGACGCGCGCGAGATTCCCAACTATTGGACGTACGCCCAGCAGTTCGTCCTGCAGGACCACATGTTCGAGCCTGCGGCGTCCTCAAGCCTGGCGTCTCACCTTTACCTGATCTCGGAATGGGCTGCTCAGTGCAGCCACAGAAACGATGCGAATAGCTGCGTCAATGCCCTCCAGTCGCTCGATCTCCCGCCCGATTTCGAGACAAGCCAGCGGGCCGACTCCAAAGGAGCCGTGCCGGTCCCGAACTACGCTTGGACCGACCTCACCTACTTGATGTATGAAGGCAACGTGAGTTGGGACTACTATGTCGCCGACGGTACCCAGCCGGATTGCCTCGACGATCCGATCGTCTGCATCCCTAAGCCGCAAACCGCTGGAACGCCCGGCGTCTGGAACCCGCTGCCATGGTTCACAACTGTAGTGCGCGATGGACAGGCCGGGAACGTGCAGACGGTCGACAACTTCTATCAGGCCGCTAAGGATGGAACGCTGCCCTCAGTGTCCTGGGTCGCACCGGACCGCCAGAACAGCGAGCAGCCGCCAGCCCTCATCAGCGACGGCCAGGCCTACGTCACCGGCCTGGTCAACGCTGTAATGCAGGGGCCAGACTGGGGAAGCACGGCAATCTTCATTTCCTGGAGCAACTGGGGCGGTTTCTACGACCACGAAGTCCCGCCGAATGTCGATGCGAACGGCTACGGCCTGCGCGTCCCCGGACTGATGATCAGCCCCTACGCAAGGCAAGGCTTCATCGACGATCAGATGCTCAGCTTCGATGCTTACGCCAAGCTGATAGAGGACGTGTTCCTGCAGGGGTGGCCCTTGGACCGGGAGACCGACGGCAGGTGGGACCCGCGCCCCGACGCCAGAGAGCGAACGCCTGGGATGGGGGACCTCCTGCAAGATTTCGACTTCTCGCAGTCACCACGCTCGCCGCTGGTGCTGCCGCAGAACCCGCCCCCCGGGCCGGCGTCGGTCGGCTCGTAAGGCAGCAGAAGCGTATCGGGGGCTCCTCGCCGTTGACAGCTATCCCCGCGCATGCTTGAATAGACTCCGGCGATCGGGTCGGCAAGTCATGCGGCTGCGGTCGTCGCCCCTTGTCGTCGAACCCGGTGCCGAGGTAGCTCAGTTGGTAGAGCACATCACTGAAAAGCGTTTCCGAGCCATGCGCAGTAGCCCGAATCTAAACGCCCCCTCTCAAATGCCCTCGATAATGTAGACTCCACAATCATGCGCTGTAGCCCCTTTTGACGCGCCCGGCGGACGCCCAGGCCCTCACGGCTTCCTCCTTGACTCGCGGGTGTACAATGCGCTTATCCCCGTCACATTTCCGTTAGGAGGCGTACCATGAAGCGGCTCATCATCGCAGCGGGAGGACTCGCCCTTGTAGGAGGCATCATCATCGGCGGTATGGTCGGCAACCCGTTCGGGAGGTCGTCGGCGGCGAATGCTCAGACAGACACGCCCACGCCGTATGTAGCGGGAACCGCCACGGCGGCGGCCCTCACGGCCACGGCGGCGGCCTCCTCCACCACGCCCACGCCGAATGCAACGGGCATAGCAGCCACGGAGACGGCGCAGGTCCCCACCAAAACCCCCACCAACACTCCAGTGCCCGTCGGAAGTGGATGCTACACGAACTGGAACGACGCAACCTGCGCGACCGGCTGGACGGCGGTATCAACGGGCGTGTGGACGGTGCTCGGGACTGCGAGCAGCGTCACTTTTGGAACCTTGATCTGCGCGCAGGCGAAGGCAGAAAACAACGCGTTCGAGCTATCAGTTGTGTCCGACACGAGGAACAACCCGTCCGGTTCCCACACGGTTCAAGATGAACCCTGCGCCATATGCTGCGGCATCGCCGCTGCTGCTGGGTCGCCCTCTGTCGTTGGTGGCGTCGCGGAAAGCCCCGACCTCGCAACCAGAACGGGCGGCATGGGCGGCGGTACGTACGCGGTACTAGGCGCGGTGGGCGGCGTGCTGGCGATCACCGTGGCGGGAACGGTGGTCAAGAGGCGGGGCGGCCAGTAGTAACGAGAGCTGGGCGGTATCAATTGGCCAGCCCTAGCGCCAGAGTGCGTAGATTTCGACCTGGCGAGCTCTAGCAGGGGGAATCAGTCGCCGGGCGTCGTGCGTATGCTCAGGATACGTGCTAGCGAGCTCTGCATGACAGCCGCAGATGGCTAATTGCATGCAGTTCGTTAGCAAATCCGTTGGCACTCACGATCGCCGGCATCATCGCCGGTGAGTGGCTAGTGAGGGTATGTGACTCTTTACATCCGCCGCGATCTCGTCTGCCCAGCGTCCAATCTCGTTCTCAACCACGAATCGCGCTCCCAGAGAGGTGTAGATTTCCTTGGCTTTCTTATAGATCGACACAGCTTGTCTACCTTTCGGAGGTAGGGCAATTACGGCGAGTTTGAGCGACTCTTTTCCAGGCAGCACATCATCGATGGCCCAGGCCAGTGCATGCACATCCCTTTCCAAATCTGCTGATTCAGGTACCTCGAAAGACAAACCCTCGGCGGCGAAAAGCGGGATTTGATTCCGGATGACCAGATCGAATTTGTATTGGCCATACCTCCCATCGATGAAGTCCCGCGGCTTTACTAGTTGTTCAGCCTGAACTTGTCCATAGCTCTCGCGAAGGGCTTTCTTGGCTGCCCGAATCACTTCATTGGCCGCGACCCTTCTGTCCCTAAGCTCGCGGCGCTGCGCGGACGGCTCTTTTACGAAACTGACGTAGATGTCCTCCAACAATTGATCAAGAGGCAAGGTGGATGCTCGCGGCTCCGAGATCTGAATGCTGTTGCTCCACTCACCGCTTAACTTCTCAAGACGATCCAGATTCCACCGGCCAGGACCGTCAAAGAGAGACAATTGATCAGCCAGCTGCCTGTTGAGAGAACGTGAGAAATCACCGAGGAAGGTTACGTCTTCTTTGCCAAACTGCTTTGCTCTAGTCCAACGTCGCGGGAATTTGGCTCGGCCGGATGTTCCGGCTCGACTGACTGCGATTACTCCGACATTTATCTGTTCGCCACGAAGCGGCTCGGGCACGTATCTGATAATTGAATAGTAATTAATGGCGTCGCTCACCATAGCAATCACCTCCTCAGTGCCGCTGTAGCGGTTGGAATTCGTCGTTGATCAAGATAGAACGCCAGCTCGATTCGCTCGTCTTCCGTGATTTGCCAATCTCTGCAAGGCGCAGCAACGGCCTCTGCTATTGCTCTATTCGGCAGCGAACGAAGGCAATCGCAGTACGGGGCAAGATCCTCCGGCCCAAGATCGCACGCGTGGAAACAAGGGTCGAGAACCGGCTCAACAGCTTGTCGCAGCGTCTCAATCCGCCAGTCGGGTCCACCGGGGAAGAAATGGCCGTGGTCGACAGAGTATACGATATGGGGTGCCGCTTTTTGATAAATGAATTGATGATCTTGTGCTCCCACCCAAGTATATAGGATCGCGAGTGCAGCGAACCTAGTCCGATTCTCGGGCACATCCGTATAGGTAATTCCTTCGCGATCGGTGCAGTTCTCCAGCCACAGGCTGCCATGGCACATCCCCGGCATCATATGCCGCATTGCCGGCTCTGCGGCGATGAGCGGCTGCGGGAGGTCAACAAGCGTGACAGAGGCGACGGGAGCCCCAAGAGCCTTCCCGAGCAACCCGACAACACGATCGTTAACCACTGCCTTTCCAATCTGACGGCCTTTGATTAAGTAGGTTCTACCATCGTCAGCCAAGATCTTAACTGGCGCAGAAAATGAACCTATACATTCCAAGAATGTGGTTGCATGAATTGCGGCAGTCGCATCGCCGTCAGCCTCGCGAATGAGATTTCGCCATTCATCTCTCATAGCCACTGCGTCATTTTAGCCATCAACGAGCTAGACTACTAGAGTCAATGTGATCTCACCCGGCAATCCCGCCTCCATGCCTTAGAAACTGCCGGTTTACGCGGTAGACGCGAAGAGGAAGCGGGGCGCCCGATTTCGAGCGCCCCGCTTAGGTTTCCGGCTACGGCCTTGCTGCCAACGTGACGAACGGGCTCAGGGTCGCGCCGCCGTTCTTCGGCGTGAGCGGTCCTTGTACCCACGGCTGGCCGTCGATGCGCTCGATGAGGCGATAAGCCGTCTGATCGTTCTGGAACTTGAAGTGAGGGCTGGAGACCATGCTCATCGCCTGGCGGTCGCCGATCAGGTAGTAGCTGAAGTCGTAGAAGCCGATATCGCCCGCGCTGCCCAGCTTCGGGACCTTCTCGGTGAAGAGCAGGGGCCGACCGAAGATGGTTGTCGGCACTGAGCCTGAGCCGTTCTGCATGAAGATCGCCGAGCCGCCGAGCCCAACGTTCAGGGCCATCGTGAAAAGTTCGGGGATGGCATCGACGGAGGCAACCCAGACGCCGCGCGTCTGCGACTCCGGCAGAACACGCGCCCAGATTTTCGTGATGTTCTCCCAGTAAATCGTCCCGCTGGTCTGCCCGGACTCTGCGGCGGCGGTGACGAGCGCCGGGGAGTTCAAAACGCCGAGCGGACAGCCTTCGCCGTTGCCCGCGAGGAAGTTGTAATCCTCATACCATGCGAGCGTCTGACTGAAAGCCTTTTGCAGCAGCACCTCGAGGGCAGGCGCCGAGTCCGCGATCAACTTCTCTGCGGCAAAGCCGCCGACAACGCCGCCAAAGACGCTGGAGGCGTGCGAGGTGTCAACGATAGTGGGGACTATCAGCGTGAGGCTGTCCATCGGCAGCACGGTTGCCCGCGAGCGCACGATTGAGTTTTCGAGCGCCAGCATCAGCACGTCGGTGCGCATGATCTCGGGGATGAGATAGCCGCCGTCGGCTCCGGTGACGGAGCTCATATCGTTCTGAATCGTGCGCAGGTGGTCCGGCAGCCCGTTGAGGGTGATAGAACGCGGGGAGATCGTCGCCGCGAACTCGCCCAAACTGCGGAAGTCGCCGTCGAGGGCCTTGCCCGGCGCGCGGTCGGTCGAGGCAGTCAGCGCCTTGATGCGGTCGCGACTCCAGCCGCCGGTATATCCGCCAGCGTCGGCGATTGGAAATGGCAGGCGGCCGCTGCTGGTCCTGCCGCTGCTGTTGGCCAGGATGTTCGCCGCTTCCTCTTCGATGGCGTCGCGGGCGAAGTCCTTGACGAAGCCGCTCAGTTTCCGGCCGTCTAGCTTGCCGTCCGGCCCTTGCAACGTTTTCAATGTCTTGTCGTCGAGATTCATGTCTGAATCCTCCTTCCGGCCCTAGGGCCGCTCATCGTGAGAGTGGAAGGAGGACGCATGCCCGAAGGCGCACTCGGCAAGCAATGACGGCGCCGCCATGACACGGCGCAATCGATGAGACTCTGCGAGACGCCAGGAAGGTTGCCCGAAGGCGGAGCGAACGCCCGGACAATCGACGCTGGCCTATTGCAGGCCAGGAAGGAGTTGGTTTCCTTGCTCGCCAGGTGTGACATGCGTCCTCCTGAAGCGAGCGTAAAAGCGCTTAGGCAGGTGCACCTATATGGGGGAAATTAGGCCGAATATCAAACGTGCGCTTTCGTGGGAAATTGAGGGGAGCGAATTAATGTCGCAACCGTTGCTGTGAGGTTTCGAGTTTCGTAAATAGCGTTAAAGTGGTACGCCAGCGGTTCCGCGCAACAGACAAATCAAAAATTCCGACCGCTAAACCTTCTCACGCTTCCCGCCCTGCGAATCGCCTGGCGCCCACTATCTTGAAGGCTTGCGTGAAGGACACGTACCCGCAGTTAGGACAGCGCCTCAGACTGCCACCTCTTGAATGCCAATGTCCTTGACCTAACCTCAGAGGTCGCAGTCTGCCAGCAGGAAAGACACCTCGACATTCAGGACAACGACGATAACGGTAAGGTTCAGGTGGCATAATCACCCCCTAAAACGGCCTTGCAGACCTTGCACATCTTGCAGGTAGGTGCAAGGTTAGCAAGGTATGCAAGACCTGCAAGGGTTGCAAAGAAGAAAGTAGTAGCAATATATGCAAGGTCTTTATCCTGTCTCTGCCAGCCGGTAGAGTATCCGTTGCTTCTCACTTCGACGAGTTACCTTATCGTTAGCGACCATGCGTTTGAGAACGTCCTGAACTGCCTGCCGGGTCTTGCCGAGTTCGCGTGCGATGGCGTTTGCGTCGGCTTCCTTGAACTCCTTCAAGACTCGCGCGATATCTGACTCGACACCCGCTTTTGCCAGCAATCGGGCATCGCCGATGAGTTGCCAGGCCCACGTCTGGCGGTCAAAGGCGATGGCGAGTTGCTCGCCCTCAATGTCGCGCCCTTCCGTAACCAATAGATAGCGGTCATCCTCTTTGTAGAGGCCCATAGTCAAGTCGGAGGCGGCACCTATCGCGCTGGACCCTCTGATATCGTGGCCAGCGTCGCCTCTGCCAGCTTTGCCGTGATGCCCAATGAGGATGATGCTCGCGCCGTAGGCTCGGCAGAGGTCGGCGAGCGCGTAGAGGGTATCCGCCACCTCTGCGCTGTTCTCATCGAGTTTCGGATTGATAGCCCGCCGCCAGGTGTCGATGATGACGACCTTCGGCCGTTTCGTCGCGATCATTGACTCCAGGTCCGCGAGCCCATCGGCGTCGAGGTGACGCATCTTGAATACGAATTCAATGGGGTAGGGTGTCGCGCCCACCTGCATCTGCTTGAGGCGCCATTTGACCCGACGTTCCCCGCCTTCCAAGTCGAAGTAGAGGATCGACCCCTGTGTCGTGGGCCGTCTCAGGAATAGCGCCCCTGAAGCGATGGCGATGGCGAGCTGGAGCGCCATGTAGGACTTGCCGAGTTTCTTGCGACCGGCAAGGAAGACGAGCGATGAGTCAGGTACAAGCCGTTCGGCAAGCCAGACGATTTCGGGGAAATCGGTCTGCATGATTTCAAGGAAGGACCAGGCCTTAACCGCCTGCCACTCTACCGCTGGTTGCCAGCGCTTCGCTGAAGCCGCGATCTCGCGGACTTCGGTTTCGGGCAAAGGTGGCGTTGCCAGCGTCGCGTTTAGTGCTAGTAGCGCAGCCTCAACGCCTTCGGGCGGTGTCCCAATACGTCGTAGACTGCCAGCGATCTTTGTCAGTTGGCTGTTACGCTGTCCCTGAACCAGTTTCAGTGGCGGCTTCTTTGAAGCATCTCCCGCCGGGCGAGAACCGTTCCGCCGTGTCGCAAGGTCAAGGAGCCAGGCAGGGAACTCGGCAAGACCCATATTGTCCGGCTCGTGGCCGACTTCGAAGACATACGGACGGCCGCTGATATGACGACTGCCCGAAGCAATGACGTAGCCGCCGTCGCCGCGAATATCGAGCCCAGGATAGCCAGCAAGGGCCTCTGCATTCTGAATGGTTTGACCGGGATGGGCAAAAAGGAGATGACGCCCGCCGCTGCCAGTGAGCACCGTAACTGTCTCGGGCAGCGGGCCATGCTTTGCTTCGAGATCGCGAAGGCTATCGTCGCCGCCGGGTTCAACGTCGATATCGAGCGCGACGAAGGTTGCCCGTCCTGTCGGGATGCCAATGTTCGCAGTCGGCCATTGCCGCCACCATGCCGCAATCGTTGCGGGATCGCTCGAGGCATCCCGAAAGCCATTCGCCGTTCGGGGATGCTTGCCCGGCGATTGGCATTCTGCCTTTCCACACGTGCAACTGTCGCGAAGGATGCTATGACATGGGAAGACGGGCCAGCCACGGGCGGCATAGGAGAGAGCTATCGCTGAAGGATTTCCGTCCGTCACGTGCCACCTGCCTTCCTGTTACTCCAGCGCCGTTGTGCCATGCGCATGAAATGAAGGCGTCGCGCGGCCTTTGCCCGGCGCTCGCGCTCCGCGTCGGAGATTTCAGGATCATCGGGGGTGAAGGACTTGAGGAAGGCAGCGCGGGCCGGCGCCGTGATCGCGGCGGGCGAGTAGCGGGAAGCGGTTGTCAGTCCGCCGAGCCGTCCGCGTGCTGCTGGTGAAAGACCTCTGCGCTTTGCCATACGCACAAGCTAGCAGGGGTCTTGAAGCGCACCTATAGGGCGTTATTTAGGCCGATTTTCAACCGTGCGATTCCTTGTACCGCTTGAGGCGGTTGCATACGTCGCGAGCTCGGGAGAAGCGCGCGCGCGCCTTGTGAGCGTCTGCCGGGTTAGTGAGGTCAAGTTCAGGCGCCCATTTCGCGGCCCATGCCGGAAGCGCTAGAGCGTCAGTGTCCCATGCTTTTTCTTCGCTGATCGGCGGTTGTCCGCTGCCCTTCGGTTTCGGTATGTTCTGCGGCCGTCCGACCTTGCCAGCGGGCCGCATCGACGCATCATAATCCCTCAGTTCGAATCGATGCTTCTCCGTGGCCTCAGGCGGCACGCGTGCATTGCCGTCTTTGTCTTTGGTGATCGGATTGTCGGCACTCAGATGCTCCGTTCGCAACCTTCCCGCAGTCTCTCCAACTTTGCGGACGATTGTATCGGCGTCGAGATTAGGAAACCGCTCCGAATAGGCGTGAAATAACACCTTCTGCAAGAGCAAGCCGTAAAGGTGCGGACCCCACCGTTTGCTAAGGCTAGGTGCCGCCTCTCGTACGTCGTGTACGAGTCTGACCATGCGTAGGCGGCGGCCTTCATTCGCCTCTGCTCGCTGGTCATCAAGCGCGGCGTCCTCTGCCAAGGTAGCCTCTAGCGCGTCCGCGAACGCATCCTGAACGTCGGGATGCCGCAAGGCGGCGGCAAAATCAACTTTGTCCTGTTCGTTCAGCCGCTCGTGAACTAGCGTCTCTCGGGGAAACTCATCTTCACTCATTTCCGTCGCTCCTTCCTACAGATCGTCTTCCAGCCGCCGGAAGGCGGCAATCGCCCGGCTCTGCTTGGCGCTTGCGCCGTAGCGCCGCAACATGACGGGGCTTCGCCAGCCGCCGAGCGTCTGAACGTTCAACTCGCCGATATCGGCCACCTGGAGCCGGTGAGCCCACGAATGGCGCAGCAGGTGGGCATAGACACCCTTGAGGCCCGCTTGCTCGGCCCGCCGTCTCACAACGGCGCTCACGCCTTCCGGCCCGAGCGTTCCGAAGTGTCCAATCAGCAGTTGCGGCAGGTCCGCGCGCGTGTGTAGCGCCCGGCGCCGAAGGTACTTGATGAGCGCCTTCTGTGTCTTGTCATCGAGCGGGAGTAACCGGAAGGACCCGCCCTTGCCCTTCACGCGCAGACACATCCCTTCATCGCCGTCTAGCACGTCCTCTAGGCCAACGCTGGCAAGTTCCCCGCGTCGGCAGCCCGTCTTGATGAGCACCCGCAGAATCAGATAGTCGCGAACGGTTTCAAAGCTGTCGCCGCGCTCGCACGTCTTCAGCAGGCGTCGCAGAGAGTCCTCATCGAGGACCGGCGGGAGTTGCTCGGCGACGCGCGGCTGCTGCATCTTCGCCATGGGGTTCGCCTTGAGCTCGCCTTCGGCCTCCAGCCACTTGAAGAACGGCCGCAGGCAACGGTAGCGAGTGGCAGCGGTCTCCGCGCTCCGGGTCTCCAGCAGATGGGCTATGAACGCCTCGATATGCTCCCGCTTCACCTTGCCCACGGCCAGGGGCATCCCCCGGTCGCTCAGGAAGTCGCTCAGGAGCTCCACGGCCGTCCTGTAGCTGGCGATGGTGTGCGGGCTCAGGTTCTTCGATGCCAGGTGGCGCAGCCATAGCTCCAGATTGACGTTCAAATCGCCCGCCGCTAAACTGAACGCTGTCATGGAAGGCTTCTCAGTTGTCATCGCTTGCCCCTTTTCTATGCGCAGCAGCTATCAACGAAATAATGTTACCACCATGCGCTGCGGCTGTCAAGGGTTTGTCGAATCATGTGGGGTTCTGGAATCTGAAAAGCCCGAAATTATGGTGCCGAGGTAGCTCAGTTGGTAGAGCACATCACTGAAAATGATGGTGTCGGCGGTTCAATTCCGCCCCTCGGCACCAGCTTGTAGCCTCCGCTACAGCCCCTCCTATCGTCTCACAGGCGATTCCAGCGAGCACGGCACCGAATTTAACCTCTCCTTAACACAAGTGCGACTCCGCGGCCTACTGCCGGGGGGTATACTTGAATTAAGGAAGGGATTACACATGAGAATTCTGCAGATCGCACCGCTGGCGGAACGAGTACCGCCTCCCGCTTACGGCGGCACCGAAGCCATCGTCGGATTGCTAGCGGACGGCCTGGTCCGACGCGGACATGACGTCGTGCTGCGCGCCTCCGGCGACTCTATCACCCTGGCTCGGCTGCGCTCAGTTTACCCCCGCAGTTTAAGGACCGCCGCCGGGATCGAGAACACCATCCCGTACGAGCTCGTGCACGCCGCCGAAGCGTTGCGCGACGCCGCGGACTTCGACATCGTCCATAACCACGCAGGCGAAATCTTGATGGCCTTCGCAGGCCTCATAGACGTCCCTATGCTAACGACGACCCATGGCAACCTGACGCTGGACGCTGGCTTCGTTTGGGAGCACTACAACGGCTTCTACAACACCATCAGTTGGTCGCAGGCCAAGCGCATGGTCGGCCTGCACAGCGCCGAGTTTGCCGGAGTCGTCCACAACGCGATAGACGTGCAGACGTTCCCGTTCCGCGCGAACAAGGAGGACTTCCTCCTCTGCCTGGCGCGCGTCTCGCCCGAAAAGGGAACACATCTCTCCATCGAGGTGGCGCGCCGGCTCTCCATGCCGCTCGTTATCGCGGGCAAAGTCGACGCGGTCGACCGGGCGTACTTTGAGGCGATGGTAGAACCTCACATCGACGGCACGAACGTGCGGTTCTTCGGCGAAGCCAACGCGCAGGAGAAGCGAGACCTGTACTCCAGAGCCGGCGTCCTGCTGGCGCCGATTGAGTGGGAAGAGCCTTTCGGTCTGGTGATGCCAGAAGCGATGGCCTGCGGCACGCCCGTCATCGCCTTTGCTCGCGGGGCCGCGCCCGAAATCGTCGTGGACGGCGAGACCGGCTTCCTGGTCGACGACGTCGATGG
>JBEKKV010000036.1:0-21338 GCA_050010555.1 Dehalococcoidia bacterium | reverse complement strand
GTTGCGGAATTGCCGCATGAGGACAGAGGCCGATTGCGCGATGCGCCCCTGACGGTAGAGCAAGTGTTAGAGGACATTCTACCTGCAACACAAAGGGGGACATTCTAGCTGCTACCCTACACCTAGGGCGGGGACGGCGGAAGGCCGCGCACAGCCGTAGGCAATTCCCCCAAGTTGCCGCCCCCTCGTAGCCGGTTTACAATAGCCAGTACCTGATGCCCGGATTTGCGGACGGGAGTCGCCCGGCAATGCTCGATCTTCCCATGACGCTGAAAGGCCTCATCCTCAGCGGCGGCCAGGGCAGCCGCCTGCGCCCGTTCACCTACACCGGCGCCAAGCAGCTCGTGCCCATCGCCAACAAGCCCATCCTCTTCTACGCCATCGAGAACCTCGTCGAATGCGGCGTCAAGGACATCGGCATCGTCGTCGGCGACACCAAGGACCAGGTGCGAGCCGCCGTCGGCGACGGCAGCCGGTTCGGCGTCCGCGTCACCTACATCGAGCAGGAAGCGCCGCTGGGCATCGCCCACGCCGTCAAGATCGCCCGCGATTTCCTCGGCGACGACCCCTTCGTCCTCTTCCTCGGCGACAACTTCCTCCGCGACGGCATCGTCCCCTTCGTCGACCGCTTCTGCCGCTGCGACCCGCTTCCCGCCGGCCAGATACTGCTCTACCCCGTCAAGAACCCGCAGGACTTCGGCGTCGCGGAGCTGCGCGACGGTCGCCTCCTGCGCGTCGTCGAGAAGCCGAAGGACCCGCCCTCGAACCTGGCCGTGATCGGCATCTACCTGTTCGACCGCACGGTCTTCCAGGCCGTGAACGCTATCAAGCCCTCCGCCCGCGGCGAGCTGGAGATAACCGACACCATCCAGTACCTCGTCGACAACGGCCACGACGTCCGCTGCGAGGTCGCCGGCGGCTGCTGGATCGACACCGGCAAGATGAGCGACCTCCTCGAAGCGAACCGCATGATACTGGAAGGCATCGAGCCCGCAAGCGCCGGCACCGTCGACGAGGCGTCGCGCGTGGAGGGACGCGTGGTCCTCCAGCCGGGCTGCCAGATCGTCAACAGCGTCGTCCGTGGCCCGACGATAATCGGCGAGCGGACGCGCGTCGTCAACTCCTACGTCGGCCCCTTCACATCGGTCTATTACGACTGCCTCATCGAGGACGCCGAGATCGAGCAGAGCGTTGTGATGGAGAACACGGTCATCTCCGGCATCGGCGCGCGCATCCAGGACAGCCTCATCGGCCGCAACGTCGACCTCCGCGGCGCCGACGGCAAGCCCCGGAGCTGCACGCTCGTCCTCGGCGACTTCAGCCGCGTTCGGATCCCTTAGGAGCGACCATGCGCAGGATTCTCGTCACGGGCGGCGCCGGCTTCATCGGAAGCCACTTCATCCGCCACATCCTGACGAAGCACGACGCCTACGAGGTCGTCAACCTGGACAAGCTCACCTACGCCGGCAACCCCGACAACCTGCTCGACGTCGAAGGCGGCCCGCTTGCCAGGCGCTACCGCTTCGTGAAGGGCGACATCTGCGACGCCGAGCTCGTCGGACGCCTCGTCGCCGAGGTCGACACCGTCGTCAATTTCGCCGCCGAGAGCCACGTCGACCGCTCGCTTCTCGAGCCGGCGCCCTTCATCCAGACCGACGTCTACGGCATCTACAACCTGCTCTCCGCCGTCGCCGCTGCCGGCGGCCGCATCGAGCGCGTCCTCCACATCTCCACCGACGAGGTGTATGGCGACGTGCCCGCGCCCCTTCGCTCCAAGGAGACCGACGCGCTTCATCCGCGCAGCCCCTACTCCGCGAGCAAGGCCGGGGGCGACATGCAGTGCATCGCCTTCATCGAGACGCACCACCTGCCAATCGTCATGGCCCGGCCTTGCAACAACATCGGCCCCAACCAGTACCCGGAGAAGATGGCGCCGCTCTTCATCTCCAACGCGCTGGACGACCAGCCGCTGCCCGTCTACGGCGACGGCCGCCAGGTGCGCGACTGGCTGTTCGTGAAGGACAACTGCGAGGCGCTGGACCTGCTGCTGCACGAAGGCGCGCCCGGCGAAATCTACAACGTCGGCGCCGGCAACGAGCGCCCGAACATGGACGTCGTCGAGGCGATTCTCGACCGTCTGGGCAAGCCGCGCAGCCTCATCCGCTTCGTCCAAGACCGCCCCGGCCACGACCGCCGCTACGCCCTCGACTTCGACAAGGTCCGCGCCCTCGGCTGGTCGCCGCGCCACGATTTCGCCGCCTGCATCGACGAGACCGTCGACTGGTACGTCGCCAACCGGCGCTGGTGGGAGAAGATCAAGTCGGGCGCCTTCCGCGCCTACTACGACCGGCAGTACGCCGCCCGCCTCGCCTCCTCCAGCAGCGCTCCGCCCGCCTGACATGCGTATCTTCGTCACCGGCAATCGCGGCCAGCTCGGACGGCAGTTGATGCTTGCGTTTCCGAACGACGAAATCGACGGCGCCGACCTGCCAGAGCTCGACATCACCGACGAAGGCCTGACGCGTCGAGCAATCGAAACGGCCCGACCGGGCGTCGTCATCCACGCCGCCGCGCTCACCGACACCCGCCTTTGCGAGGACGACCCCGACCTCGCTCTTCGCGTGAACGGCCTCGGCACGCGCAACGTCGCCCTCGCCTGCCGCGACGCTGGCGCCGCGCTCGTCTACGTCAGCACCAACGAAGTCTTCGACGGCACGAAGCGCGAGCCTTATTTCGAGTCGGACGCGCCGAACCCCATTAACGCCTACGGCCGCTCCAAGCTCGCCGGCGAGGAGCAGGCGCAAGCAATCGTGGAACGCCTCTACATCGTTCGGACGTCCTGGCTGTGGGGCGGGGGCGAGCGGGACTTCCCGTCGAGGGTCCTGGCGGCGGCGTCAGAGAAGCCGGAGCTAACGATGGTGACGGACGAGATCGCTACGCCGACCTACGCCCGTGACCTGGCCGCGGCGATTGCCCGACTCGTCGCCACCGGCGTCTACGGCATCTATCACTTCACCAACGCCGGCGAATGCTCGCGCTTCGACTGGGCGCGCGAGGTGCTGCGACTGGCCGGCCGCAGCGAAGTCGCCCTCAAGCCGACGACGCTTGCCGAGTACAACCCTTATCCGCCAAAGCCGCCTTATACCGTCCTCCGCAACGACGCCGTCGAAGACTCGCCTCGGAGAGCCAGAGGCTCGCCTGGGAGAGGCGCCCGCCTCGGCATCACCCTCCGCCCCTGGCAGACTGCCCTCGCCGAGCATTTCTCGTCGTAGGGGCGCATCGCGACCTGTCCGCCTCTGGAGGATGCGCCCGCCTCCGGAGGGTGCGCCCCCGCTAATTCATCCGGCCAACGACCAGCTTGGTCAGGCGAACGGCTTCGTCAGGAGCGCCGGTGTCGCCGAAACGAGCGATGCTTTCGCTGATAAGAACCTGTCCCTTTCTTGATATAACGATCGTGGCGACACCAGAGAAGGTCCTACTTCCGACGGTATCGGTGAAGCCGGTCTCGCTTCCCCACGACTCGTCACCAATTGTAGGCACGTCGAAGCTTCTGACCGTGCCGATGCTTAGACCCTTGCATTCTGTGTTGGCCCCAGCCAAGGTGTCGGTAATGCTGTCCTGAACGGCCTCTGCAGCACCATCTGGCGTCTGAAAGAGGTCGGCCTCCGAAAGGATGAGAAAGGTCGTGCCACTGGAACCCGAAAGCGCGCCCGATGGAGAGTCATACTCGTTGACGTACTCGGCCACCCAGTGAGTTTCATCCATCTCCACCGCCTGCTTTTTGGGATCGCAGGCAGCGTTTATCACTTGGTCGCGAGTCTGTGGTCCGGATTCTGCAGAATTCAAAGGGAGGGCTGGGTATTGATCGCCAAGATCGGCCGGCGTGAGGACCATGTTTGTGCCGAAAACACAGGCACAAGCTAGTATCCCGAGAATGGCCATGAAGAACGCCAAGAACTTGCGCATTTCCAACCTCCATGTTTGGTCGCTTGGCTCGACTGCGCTCGAGTCATTCGGTTCATCGACAGGCCCAGAATAGGATCATACGCACGGCTCCGTCAAGAGACACGGCGCGAGACACAGTGCCAACAATCTCTTGGCAACCCTCACTCGAACACCTATTCTAACATCGACATCGACGGCTCCTCCGCCTTCTGCCGGGGAGTCCAGAGGGGCAGAGCCCCTTTGGCGGGGGTTCCAGGGGGTGTCCCCCTGGGATTCCTGTTAAACATCTCTGGGCGGGCGGGAAAGAAAGCCAATCTCGGCCAAATGCGGCAGCAAGGCCTGCGTCCAGCGAAAGGAAGCACTCCCATGCCACGCGAAGGACGGCACCCCGCCGCCGCCGAAGGCTCGCGCCGCCGAGGCGCCCCCAAGGGCAACCTTAACGCCCTTAAGACCGGACGTCGCTCCAGGCAGATCGCGGCCCTCACCGAGGCCATCCTCGCCAACCCCGACCTGCTGCGCCTCCTCCTCAAGCTGCGCCGGCTCGACATCCAGCGCAACCAGGCGCTCCGCGACGGCCTCCGCGAAGTCGCCCAACGCCGTACGCGACGGTCAATTACACAAACGCGGCCTTAACAGATTCGGGAATATGCGTTTTTTACAAACAAATTCAATCAGAGTGCGCCAGCCACCCGTAGGGGCAGGCCCCCGTGCCTGCCCGCATCCATCCCTCGTGCCTGCCCGCCTGCTTCGGCCGCCCGCTCCTCGCCTGTAGCTTCCGACCCGCCGGATGGTAAGATGCATCCGCAATGCAGCCCGAATCTCGACCCTCCGTCGGCGTCGTCGTCGTCAACTATAACGGCGCCGCCTTCATTCGCCCCTTCGCCGACTCGCTGGCCGCCGTCGACTACCCGGAGAGGCGCGTCGTCATCGTCGACAACGCCTCGCGGGACGCCTCCGGCGATGAGCTCCAGCGCCTGCTGCCGGACGCGGTCCTCCTGCGCGCCCCGGAGAACCTGGGCACCGCCGGCGGCAACAACATCGGCGTCCGCTACTGCCTCGACGAAGGCTTCGAGCGCATCCTCATCCTCAACAACGACACCGTCCTGACGCCGGACTTCCTGTCGAAGCTCGTCGCCTTCGCGGACGAACGGACCATCGCCGTGCCCAAGATCCTCTACCGCGACGACCCCCGCCTCATAAGCACCCACGCCGGCGACTTCGACTGGCGCTTCGGCCTGTTCCGCCGCACCTTCCATGGCAAGCCCGACGGCCCGGCGACGAACCGCCCCCGCGACCTCCAGACGGCCAGCTTCTGCTGCGCCCTCGTGCCCGCGGTCGCCTTCCGCGATGTCGGCCTGCTGGACGAGCGCTTCTTCATGTACTACGAGGAGACTGACTGGCTACGACACGCCCTGGCCGCCGGCTTCCGCCTCCGCTACGACCCGGAGTCCGTCATCTACCACGTGGAGAGCGCATCCAGCGGCGGCGGCTGGATGACACCGTTCAAGCACTACTACGCCACCCGCAACCGGCTCTACCTGGTGCGCAAGAACTCCTCGTCGCGGCTCTGGTTCGCGCTGTTCACGCTCTACTTCCTGTCGACGCGGCTCGCCTATCTCGCAAGGTACGCCATGAAGCGCGACGGACGCATGGCGAAGGCGCTGGCGCTCGGCGTGCTAGACTACTACCGCGGACGGATGGGCCGCACTCTCGAAGCCGGCGATCTCTAGGAGAGGTTGATGCGCATCGCCTACGACGCCACGTCGATACCGCGCCTCATGGCCGGCGCCGGCGTCTACACCGACAACCTGCTGCGCGCCCTCGCCCGCGTCGACGCCGACAACGAGTACGTTGTCTTCGCCCGCACCGCCGCCTTCGACGCCTTGCAGCGCGAGCGGCCGTCCTTCCGCGTCGTTCACGTCGGCGCGCGCTCCCGGGCGATGCGGCTGGTCTGGGAGCAGCTCGTCCTGCCGGCGCAGCTACGGGCGCAGGCCATCGACGTCGTGCATTCGCCGCATCACACCTCGCCGCTGCTCAACGTGGGCGGTCGACGGGTTGTCACCTTCCACGACATCACGTTCTTCATCCTGCCGGAGCGCTATCCACGCCGGCGACTCTACTACTTCCGCGCCGTGACCTGGGCGTCGGCGAAGGCGGCCAGCCTGCTCATCTGCCCGTCGCTGGCTGTCCGCGACGACATCGTCCACATCCTGCACGTGCCGCCCGACAAGGTGCGACCCATCGCCGAGGCGGCGGCGCCCGCCTTCCGCGTGTTCGACGACCCGACGCCGGTGGAACAGCTCCGACGCAAGTACCTGCTGCCCGAGCGGTTCATCCTCAGCGTCGGCAGCCTGGAGCCCGGAAAGAACCGCACGACGCTGCTGAACGCCTTCGCGGAGCTGCGGCGTCGCGGCGTGGAGCACAAGCTGGTCGTGACCGGACAGCGGGCGTGGAAGTACGGCGCTGACTTCAATCTGGCGGAGGAGCTCGGGCTCAAGGGCCAGGTCGTCTTCACCGGCTACGTGCCACCGGAGGAGATGCCGGCGCTTTACAACGCCGCCGACGCGTTCGCCTTCCCGTCGCTGTACGAGGGCTTCGGGTTGCCGGTGCTAGAGGCAATGGCCTGCGGCGTGCCGGTCGTCACGTCCAACGTATCGTCGCTGCCGGAAGTCGCCGGCGACGCGGCGCTCCTGACCGATCCCCGTGATGCCACGGCACTCTGCGATGCGCTCGAGCGCATCCTGAAGGACGGCTCCCTGCGGACGGAGTTGCGGCGTCGCGGCCTGGAGCGCGCGGCGACGTTTAGCTGGGAGAAAGCGGCGCGGGAGACCATCGGCGTGTACAAAGCGGCGCTGGCGAAAGGCTGAGCTTGGACATCTCCATCGTCATCGTCAGCTACAACGGGCGCGAGCACCTGCGGCGTTGCCTCGCCTCGCTGCTGGCTCATCCGCCAGCCGCCGAGCGGGAGGTCATCGTCGTCGACAACGACTCCGCCGACGGCAGCGCGGACATGGTTGCCTCGGACTTCCCCGGCGTCCGCCTGCTGCGAATGCGGCGTAACCTGGGCTTTGCCGCCGGGGCGAATCGCGGCATCAAGGAAGCAACGGGCGAGGCGATTGTCCTCCTCAACCCGGACTCCGAGATCAAGACCGATCCTTTCGCGCCACTGCTGGCCTACCTGCGCGAGCACGACGACGTCGGCATCGTCGCGCCGCGGCTGCTCAACCCCGACGGCTCTCTTCAGCTCTCCTGCCGTCGTTTCCCGACCTTCTCCGTCGCCCTGTTCAATCGCTACTCGCTGCTGACGCGCCTCTTCCCGCGCAATCGCTATTCGCGGCAATACCTGCTGAGCGACTGGCAGCACGACAGCATAAGCAAAGTCGACTGGGTGTCCGGCGCCTGCCTGATGGTCCGGCGGTCGTTGCTGGAGCGCATCGGCCTCCTCGACGAGGGCTACTTCATGTACATCGAGGACGTGGACCTCTGCCAGCGGCTGCACCGTGCGGGCGCGAAGGTCGCCTACTATCCGGCGGTATCGGTGATCCACCACATCGGCCAGAGCAGCCGTACGCTGCCCAGCCGCAGCATCATGGCGCGACACCGCAGCATGTGGCATTACTACAAGAAGTATCTGCGGCAAAACGTTGTCGTCGACGTCGCCGTCGCCGGAGGAATTACGATGCGCTGCGGCTACCTGCTGGCTGCTAATCAACTGAAGCGGGCTGCGAGTCGAGCGGAGAGCGAGGCGGACTAGCGACCGCTGCCGTCGCTGGAATCGAGCGGCTTCGGGCCAGGCAGGCTGATTCGGTGCCGCAACCAGATGACGGAGTGGCTGTTCCAGAGTGTCACCAGGTAGCCCAGCCGTGCCAGCACCAGCGTAAGCACGGTGGCGAACCCCAGGAGGATTGCCGCTTCGACGGCGAAGATGTCAATGCCGTGCATGGCGATCGCCGCCCCACCGAACAGCATGCTCATGGCGTAGATGACGACGAGAAGCCCGCGCGGCCCGAAACCGGCGCTCTCCAGTCGATTATGGATGTGGTCGGCGTCACGGCCAAAGGGGTGCTTGCGGTCGAGGGCGCGCCGTACGGCGGCGAGCACGGTGTCGAGGATCGGAAAGCCGAGCGCGATAACGGGCACGCTGAAGAAGAAAGCGCCGGTCACGCCGGTCGCGCCGCGAATCGAGAGTGAGCCGAGCAAGAAGCCGAGCAGCAGCGCGCCCGAGTCGCCGAGGTAGCTGTTGGCGGGCGGCAGGTTGAACGGGATGAAGCCCAGGCCGGCGCCGGCAATGACGACCAGCAGCAGCGCCACCGCCGGATGGTTGGAGCTGGAAGCGATGTAGGCCAGGGGGGCCGCCGCCAGCAATACCACGCCCGTCGCCAGGCCGTCACGCCCGTCGATAAGGTTGATGGCGTTGGTGAAGAAGACGATCCAAAGGACGGTGAGAACCGGCGCCATGAAGCCGAGGGTCAGCTCCGGCCCCCAGGGGAACGCCAGCTTGTCGATGCTGCAGCCGGCCGCATACACGGCGGAAGCAGCGACGATCTGGAGAAGAAACTTCGGCTTGTATCCCAGCGGTCGCCAATCGTCGATCAGGCCGACGGCGAAGATGAGGGCGGCGGCGGCCAGGAACTTCAGGAAGTCGCCGGACTTGGGCGAGAAGTACTCCGACGCCCTGGACGAGACGGCGGAGGCGATGAACGGCGTCGAGGCGAAAGCGACGAACACAGCAACGCCGCCCCAGCAGGGCCTCTCGCCGGCGCCGCGGTTCACACGGAAGACGCCGGGGACAGGCATGCGATGGGAGTAGGTTTGCAGCGCGAGCGCGACCAGCAGGGCGATGCTGCCAGCGAGCAGCAGAGTCAGTGGGTAGACGTTCAACGACCCTTGCGCCTCCTGCGCGCCCCTATATTACCACCTCGGCCGCCAGTTCTCCACGCAAGAACGCAGCCTCTTGCACCCACCTAACCGATTTCGCCCTGTTCTGCGATACTGAAGATGACGGACGCAACCGTCAAGGCATGAGGGAACATGAAAGTTCGAGCCGTCATCTTCGACCTCGGCTACACGATGTGGGCCGTCGACTACGGCGGCGAGCCGGAGGCGTACGGCCGGTTGCGTCGCCGTCTCGTCAACGAGCTCGGTGAGCCCATCCCGCCGGCAAAGGCCCTGCGCGACGCCGTCGCTGCCGTTTTCTTGCGCGAGGGCCAGGCGTACGACGGCGGCAGGCTAGCGCAGAAGCCCACCGAGCAGGTTTTCAGGGAGGCGTTTGAGGCGCTCGGCCTCGACGCGCCGGAGCCGCTACGGGAGATGGCGGAAGAGACGCTCTCTTACGGCATCCGCTACACCGTCGAGCCGGACACCGTTGAGACCCTGTGCGCCTTCAAGCAGCGCGGGCTGCGGGTGGGCGTCGTCTCCAACACTTACCAGTCGAGCCGCTCTCTGGCGAAGAGCTTGCGACGTTTCGGGCTCCTCGGCAGCATCGACGCGCTCGTCGTTTCGTCGGAAGTCGGCTGGGGGAAGCCGCATCCGGCCATCTTCGAGGAAGCACTGCGTCGCCTGGGCGTTCAGTCCGAGGAAGCTGTCTTCGTCGGCGACACCGTCCTGGCCGACATCAAGGGATCGCAAGCGCTGGGCATGAAGGCGGTGCTGACGTGGGAGTATCGACAGGAGGACCCGGGCGACGCGAAGCCGGACCTTGTCGTCGACAAGCTGTCTCAGGTCGTCAAATACGTAGATCGCTTGAACGCCGAGGGCTGACGCTTGTACACAAGCTCGCCGGCGACGAAAGTCATCTCGATACCCAGTTCCGGCGACAGCACGACAAGGTCGGCATCGTAGCCCGGCGCAATTCTGCCCTTCCGGTCCGCCATGCCGATGACTATCGCGGGATTTAACGTGGCTATCCGAATCGCCTCCGCCTCGCTCACGGGCAGCCACTTGACCGCGTTCCGCACCATCGTATCCATCGTCGCCGTGCTGCCAGCAAGCCTGCCGTCGGCTCGGCGCGCGACGCCGCCTTTCACTTCGACTGGCGCCCCCTGCAACTCGAACTCGCCATCCCCGATTCCGGCGAGCGGGATGGCATCAGTGACGAGCACGATCTTCTCGATGCCTTTGAGTCGCAGCAGCATCTCCATCGCGGACGCGTGGACGTGCACGCCGTCCGCGATCAGCTCGGCGGTCACATCGTCGGCCATAAGAGCAGCCGCAAGGCAGCCAGGCTCTCGCTGGTGGAAGGGACGCATAGCGTTGAAGCAATGGGTGACGTGTCGTACGCCTAGCGAGAAGGCGCGCATAGCTTCGTCGTACGTCGAGTCGCTGTGCCCAAGGGCAACGGCGACGCCGGCTCCGACTGCTCCAGCGATTACGTTGGCAGCGCCCGGCAACTCCGGCGCAACGGTCATCATCCGCAGGCGGCCCCTCGCAGCCAGAAGGTACTCGCGCAACTCGGCCACGCCAGCCGGGCGCAGGACGTTGGGGTCAAGCGCGCCGCATTGCGAAGGGCTCAGGAACGGCCCTTCCAGGTTGATACCCAGCGGGTTCGCGCCTTTGCAGTCGTCGGGGGCCGCGGCCGCCGACTCGATATGCTGGACGAACCGCCGTTGCTCATCGGGCAGCAGCGTGACGAGGAAGCCGGTAACACCGCTTGGCGCCGCCCAGCGCGAGTACTCGCGAATCTGCCCGCTGTCGCCCTCGGCAAGCGAGAAGCCGCCACCGCCGTGCACGTGCAGGTCGATGAAGCCAGGCGCGACGGTGAAGCCCCGCAAGTCCCACGCCGGGACGCCGTCGGGCGAAGGGCCCACGCCAGCGTGGAGTATACGTCCCTCAGCGAAAACGACGGTGCCGTCCGCGAACTCGGTCTCAGGTGTGATGACGCGGACGTGTGCGAGAGCCTGGGATGCGGCGCGGCTCTTCGGCATCGCTCTCGACGCCTCGCTACCAGTTACGATAGCGGTTGGCGATGGGCAGGCGTCGGTCGCGGCCAAACGCGCGCGGGGTGATCTTGACGCCGGGCGGCGCCTGGCGACGCTTGTACTCGTTGCGGTCGACCATCGTCATGACGCGCTTGACGGTCTCTTCGTCGAAGCCGGCGGCCAGGAGGTCGGCCATGCTCTTGTCCTCCTCGACGTACGCCGTGAGGATCGGGTCTAGCAACTCGTAAGGGGGCAGAGTGTCGGTGTCCGCCTGGTTCGGCTTCAACTCCGCCGACGGCACTTTCTCAAGTACCTCCGGCGGGATGGCCGACTCTCCCTGGCGAGCGTTGCGGTACTCCGCCAGCTTGTAGACCAGCGTCTTCGGCACATCCTTGATGACCGCGAACCCGCCGGCCATGTCGCCGTAGAGCGTAGAGTAGCCGGTCGCCATCTCGCTCTTGTTGCCCGTCGTCAACACCAGCCAGCCGAACTTGTTCGAAAGCCCCATGAGAATGTTGCCGCGAATTCGCGTCTGAATATTCTCCTCTGCAAGGCCGAACTCCTTGCCAGCGAATGACTCCGAGAACATGTTCTCGTACGCACTGAACGCTTCCTCGATAGGAATCGTGATCAGGCGAATGCCCAGCCGCTTGGCCAACTTATCCGCGTCGCTGCGACTGCCCGGCGATGAGAACCGCGACGGCATGGAGACGCCCGTGACGTTCTCCGCCCCCAGCGCGTCGACGGCGATGGCCGCGACCAGGCTGGAATCGACACCGCCGGAAAGCCCTATAACGACCTTGCTGAAGCCATTCTTGCGAACGTAATCGCGCGTGCCAACGACGAGAGCCTCGTAGACCTCCGCAGCGCCCTCCAGCGGCTCGACTTGTCGCTCGGGCAGCGACGGCTTGTCGACGATAAACGGTGCGGAGGAGATGTGGACTCTTTCGGGAACAGCACCACCCCCTACGAACCCCTTTCGGCGCCGCGGAGCGTGGAGCCGAGCCTTCATTACCGCATCCATGTCGAGGTCGCAGACCAGCAGATCCTCCTTGAACGAGCAGGCGCGGCCGACAATCTCGCCCTCCGGCCCAAAGACCATGCTGTTACCATCGAACACTAGCTCGTCCTGGCCGCCGACAATGTTGTTGTAGCAGAGTATTGCCGCGGCGTCGCTGGCGCGGGTCGAAAGCATTCGTTCACGGAAGAAGCGCTTGCCGGCCTGGAACGGCGACGCGCTGATATTCGCGATGACCTGCGCGCCGGCATACGCCTGCGCCTGCGCCGGGCCTTCCGGGTACCAGATGTCTTCGCAGACGTTGACGCCGACTACCACGCCGGCGATCTCATGGACAGCGATCCGCCTTCCCGGCTCGAAGTAACGGTCCTCATCGAAGACGCCGTAATTCGGCAAGTACTGCTTGCGGAAAACATCGACGAGCTTGCCGTCATGGACGATCGCCGCCGCGTCGTAGATGTCCTGCTCTGAATCGACGAACCCGACCACCAGTGTGATTCCAGCGCTCCCGCTAACGACCTCGCTGAGGGCGTCCAGGTTGTCACGGACGAACTGCGGCCGCAGGAGGAGGTCCTCCGGCGGATAGCCTGGGATCGCCAGCTCAGGGAAGGTGAGCAGGTCGACGGCGAGGGAGCGCGCCCGCCCGACGCAGCCGAGTATCCTCGCCACGTTACCCTTGAAGTCACCGACGGTGACGTTGATCTGAGCAAGGCCAACGCGCAGACTCGGCATGTCCCTCTCTCCTCAAGTCCCTGTCCTGAGATTAGCCTGTTCGGATCGAGCGGGTCAAGGCGCATGCCTTCTCCGAATTTGACTGCTACTATCATTTGACATAGACTGTCACTAGCATTACGGAGAAAGGCGATGCAATGACGGTTTCTGACGACATCCGGCAGTTGGAGAGTTACCCACGAAGGTGGTGGATCCTTGGCGTCCTCTGCCTGAGCGTCGTCATCATCGGGATGGACAACTTCATCCTGAACGTTGCGCTCCCCACCCTCGTGCGCAGCCTCGACGCATCCGAGACACAGCTTCAGTGGATGGTCGACTCCTACATTCTGCTGTTCGCGGCACTTCTCCTGACGATGGGCAGCCTGGGCGATCGCTTCGGCCGACGCTCCGTTCTCCAGATCGGGCTCGTCATCTTCGGTGTCGGGTCCTGTTTCTCCGCGTTCTCCCAATCGTCGAACATGCTGATCATGTCGCGTGCCTTCATGGGCATCGGTGCCGCGGCGATTATGCCGTCCACGCTTTCCATCCTCACCAACGTCTTCCCGCAGGAAGAACGCGTCCGCGCCATCGGCATCTGGGCCGGCGCGTCTGCTATGGGGCTCGCTTTCGGCCCGATTCTCGGGGGCTGGCTGCTGGAAAACTTCTTCTGGGGGTCCGTGTTCCTGATCAACGTGCCGATAGCCGTCTTCGCGCTGGTGGCCGGCCAGATCATCCTGCCGAACGGTCGCGACCCGGCCGCGCCCCGCCTGGACCCACTTGGGGCCGCGCTATCGGTCGTTGGGCTGATCTCTCTGGTTTACGGGATAATCGAAGTGCCGACGAAGGGCTGGACGTCCGGAGAGATCATCGCCGCCTTCGCAGTCGCAGCGGTCGTCCTGACGTTGTTCGCCGCCTGGGAGATCCGCATCGACCACCCGATGCTGAACCTCCGCTTCTTCCGGAACCGCAGCTTCACGGCGGCAAACGCGACCACTACGCTCACTTTCTTCGCCCTTTCCTCGGCGCTGTTCTTTGTGACGCAGTACTTCCAGTTCGTCCTAGGCTACTCGCCGCTGCAGACCGGCATTCGCCTTCTGCCGATGGTGGTGACCATGCTAATAATGTCCCCGATATCCCCTCGCATCGCCGAGCGCTTTGGCAACAAGCCTTCAGTGGCCGGCGGCATGGCGATCACCGCCGTGACGATGTTCTACTTCTCGAAGACGACCGCCGACTCCGGCTACAGCACCATCCTGATTTCTCTCGTCTTCATGGCCGTCGGCATGTTCCTGGCGATGGTGCCAGCCACGAACTCGATCATGAGCTCGCTGCCTCCGGGCAAGGCTGGCGTTGGCTCTGCCATGAACGATACCACGCGGCAGGTAGGTGGTGCGCTGGGCGTCGCGGTGCTGGGAAGCATTCTGACGTCCAGCTACCGTTCGACAATCGCCTCGTCGTTGGCCGCGCTCCCGCCGAGCGCCCTGGCGACCGCGAAGAGCTCGGTTGGCGGCGCCATTGCCGTCGGCAATGCCGTCGGCGGCCCCCAGGGCGATGCCATCGCGAACGTGGCGAAGGACGCATTTGTTCGCGGCATGAGCCATGGTCTGGAGGTCGGAGCGGTCTTCATCCTGGCGAGTGCAATCGTTTCGCTGATATGGCTGCCTAACCGGGTCATTCCGGCGGAAGAGCCGGAGGCGTCGCATGGCGAGCCAGAATTTGGGGATAGAGACGAAGATGCTACCCCAGCCTAACGATTTCGTAGTCGGTCTGAGGGAGCGCAAGAAGGCGAAAACGCGCGCCGCAATTCAGCAGGAGGCGCTGCGGCTCTTCCGAAGGCAGGGCTACGCGGCAACGACGGTGGAGCAGATCGCGGCGGCGGCTGAGGTCTCGCCGAGCACGTTCTTCCGTTATTTTCCGACGAAAGAGGACGTCGTACTGTTCGACATACTGGACCCGCTCTTCATCGCCTCATTCCGAACGCAGCCGTTGGAACTGAATCCTCTCCGGGCCCTACGCGCCGCTTTTGGGGAGGTGAGGCGGATCCTGACTCCCGAGGAAATGAAGCAACAGCACGAGCGCGCGCTGCTGTTCTTCTCGGTACCGGAGCTCCGCTCCGCCTGGGTAGCTCAGATTTCGGATGCCGCCAATCTGCTCGCCGAATTGATTGGGGACCGCTTGGGTTGCAGCCCGGACGATTTTGCCGTTTGCAACTTCTCCGGGGCTATCGTCGGAGTTGCAGTGGCAGCCATGATGCGCATCGCTGACGACCCGACATCAAACCTATTCGAGCTCGTCGACCGGAGCTTCGCCCACTTGGAGGCCGGGTTGCCGTTGGAAGGATCTCTCGGTAGTTAGCGGGCCGCGATGGGCAAGTAGGGCCGAGAGTCGTGTCCTTCGTAAATCTGCGTCGGCCGGAAGATGCGATTGTCGCTGAGCTGCTCCGCCCAGTGGGCCACCCAGCCAGCAACGCGTGAGACAGCAAAGACCGGCGTGAACAGGTCGACCGGTATCCCCATGAGATCGTAGACAATGCCGGAGTAGAAGTCGACGTTCGGCCAGATGCCGCGCCCGCCCAGATGCTCGGCCGCCACCTTCTCCACCTCGACCGCAACGTCGTATAGAGGCGTGCAGCCGAACTTGTCGAACAGCGGCACGCAAAGGCCCTTCAGGATCGTCGCCCGCGGGTCCATCGTCTTGTATTCGCGGTGGCCCATGCCGAATATCACTTCCTTATCGGCAATCTTTTCCTCAATCGCCCTTCGGGCATTGTCGACTGAGCCGATCCCCTGAAGCATGCGAAGCACACGTTCGTTGGCGCCGCCGTGCAGCGGGCCGCTTAGCGAAGCGATGGCCGCCGCAACGGTGCTGTAAGGGTCCGCCAGCGTTGAGCAGGCGACCATCGACGTGAAGGTGGAAGCGTTGACAGTGTGCTCGATGTGCAGGATCAGGCAGACATCGAATATCTTCTCGACCAGCGGGTCCGGAAGCTCGCCGTTGATCATATAAAGGAAGTTAGCGGAGTGACTCAGATCGTCCAGCGGCGGAATCGGGTCCCTGCCCTGGCGGACATTTTGGAAGGCCGCGAGGATCGTCGGCACCTGGGCGATGAGCCGGACCGTCGCCTGATGGTTGATCTCCGGGTCGTCCGTAGTGCGCGGGTAGAAGAGGCCCATGGCCGCCACCCCCGTCTGGAGTGCGGACATCGGATGCGCCGTTTTGGGGAAGAGCTTGATCAGGTCAAGAATCGTCGGCTCAACGGTGCGGTGCTCCGCAAGCTCATTCTTGAAGGCATCGAGCTGGCGGGCGCTGGGCAGATCGCCCTTGAGCGTTAGATAGGCAGTCTCCTCATACGTGCTGTGCTTGGCGAGGTCCTGGATCGTGTAGCCGCGCAGCTTAAGTATGCCGCGCTGCCCATCGATATCGCTTATCCGTGACTTGGTGACCGGAACGCCGGCCAACCCGGGGATGTATTCGTGCTGCTCAATCCTCGTGGTCATCGTCATTCTCCCGAGCAGTGGATGACAGACCCATCACCCTCCTGATACCGCACACTCGAATCCAGTGAAGCGTCTCCTATCCCAGTGAATGTGAATAGTATCACATATTGGCTGAAAATGCGATAGCGGCAGCGGCCCGATTTGCCGCCGCCTGCCCTTACTCTTCGATCTTCTCGATGTGGAAATGGAGCGATCCGGCCGGCGCGGCTACCTCCACCTCCTCGCCCTCCCGGCGGGTAACTAGCGCGCGTCCCATCGGCGAATCGATTGAAATCTTTCCCTCGGCAGCGTTTACTTCGCGGGGACTGACGACGGTATAGCGAAGACTCGCGCCGGACTTCAGATTGCGAAGGTGCACAGTGGCTCCGATCCCTACCTCCGACCTTGGCCGGCCCAGCTTTTCGACGAGTACGTGGTTGTGGAGCGCCGCTTCGATATCGCGGATGCGCGACTCCAGGTGGCCCTGCTGGTCACGCAAGGCGTCGAGCGGGGCGTTCTCGCGAAAGTCCTTGTCGGACATGGCGCGCTGAAGCTCCGAAGCCAGGAGCGGCCGTCGCGAGCGCAGCTCTTCCAACTCGGACTCTAGCGCTGCGATGCCCTCGGGCGTCAGCGTTTCCGGCGCGCGTTCCACCCGGCGACGTGGCCTAACCGGCGCCCTTGCCTGCTTTGCCGGCCGTATCTGCACAGCCATGTTCGCGGGCGTGAATCCCTTTTTCTTCGCGAAGGTCAGAAATGAACGCACCGGCTCCAGCTTGCGCGCAGTGTCGGCGAGCGTTATTCCCAGGCTATCGGGATACTTGGAGACTTCGTGGCCGTTCAACTCGGACAGGCGGCGTTCCGTGCCGTACCAGCGCACGAAGCGATGAACCTCCGGCTGGACATCCTTTCGCTCCTCTGCCGGTAGACCGGCCAGGAACATCTCCGCTGCCTCCCGCAGAGTCGGCGATTTTTCCGGAATCTTGCTATCCCCCTTTGGTTCTCGATTTTAGGCAGCTTCAGAGAGGGTGTCAAATTCATGGCGAGCCGAGTGCTATAATCGGCCGGATTCTCTCGCGAGGGTGCGGCATGTCGAAAGGCTTGATGGAGAGGTCTCGCCTGCTCCGCTTCGAGTTGAGCGACGGACAGTTAGGGACGTTCGAACGCTACGCCGACCTGTTGCTGTCCTCGGAGAAGCGCGCCGGCGTCACTGCGTTGCGCACGAGAGAACGCATCGAACAGCGCCATTTCGTGGAATCGCTGACGCTCGCCCGCGCGCTACTCGACAGGGGCATTCTTGACGAGGCGACGCCATCCAGGGTGATGGACGTCGGCACCGGTGCTGGCCTCCCCGGCCTGCCGCTGAAGATACTGCTGCCGCAGCTTCGACTGACACTCCTCGACGCACGACAGCGCACGACCGCCTTCCTTGCCGGGCTGCTCGAGGCGCTGGCGATCACCGACGTCGAGATTGTCACGGCGCGGGCGGAGGACGCTGGCCGCGACCCGTCGTATCGCGAGCAGTTCGACATGGTGCTGGCGCGGGCGCTGGCGCCGCTGCCGGTCCTGCTGGAGCTGACGATGCCCTTCCTGCGCGTTGGAGGATACCTGGGGGCTCCGAAGGGAAGCGGCGCGTTGCGGGAGATTGACGCGGCGCGGCGCGCGCTGGAATTGCTCGGTGGCGTTGTCGTGTCGAGCGAGTCGCTGAACGCGCCGGGCGGCCTCGCGACGCAGCGGCTGGTCATCGTGGAGAAGGACGCCCCAACGCCCTCGCGCTATCCCCGTCGTGCAGGAATCCCCACAAAAAGGCCCCTTTGACAAAGTAATTGCTACTGTGCTAATACGGGTTAGGGTCTTCCCGAATTCCCGTCGTTGGGAGCGCCTTGGAATCCTTGCTGGAGGGAGGTCGCCAGCGAAAGGAGGGCCGCTGCCGCACGCATCTGAAGGTAGCCGTACCGGCAACACGCGTCGCAGGACGCGACAAGCGCGAAAGGCAAGGAGAGCAACATGAACATGAACGTTACTCAAGCAGACATGCAGGGCATGATGAACCGCCTCATGCGGCTCGCCCGCCTCGATACTACGGTGTTCGACGAAGTGCGCCTGGACCCGGGCGCCACCGTGCCCGCTGTCGTCGTCGCGGTCGTTGCGACGTTCCTTGCCGGCGTTGGAGGCTGGCTTTGGTGGACTATGACCCAGGGCTATGGCGATGGGGGCAAGGTGTTCTTCCAATCCCTCATCCTGGGCAGCGTTTTTTCGATCGCGCTCTGGGTGGCTTGGCTGCTGATCGTCTATGTGCTGCTAACGCAGGTCTTCCGGGCGCAGGCCGACGTGCAACAGCTCGTGCGGGTCATGGGTCTGGCCGCGGCGCCCCTTGCGCTGTCGGTACTGATGTTCATTCCCGCCCTTGACTTCGGTATCGGCTTGGCGTCGATTGCTTTGCTGTTTGGTCTGACGACAATAGCGGTTCAGTCGGCGACAAACGCTTCGGCGGGCGTGGTCCTGGTCTGCAATCTGGCCGGGTTCGCCGTTTGGGCGATCGTGCTGGGATTGCTGGTTACAAGCAGCAACTTCTTCGCGCCGGGGTTCTTCCTGATGGACGCGGCAAACGAGGCGCTGAAGTCGCTGGCCAACTTCAACTTCAAGCTGGGCCCTTAGCGGCGGGCTCAGGCGACGGCGCCTGCCTGCCTGATCGAAGCGATCTCGTCAACGGTCAGCCCCGCCTGCGATAGCACTTCGTCCGTGTGCTGACCGGGATGGGGTGCAGTTGCGCGCACGCCTCCGGGCGTCTCCGAGAACTTCGTCGCAACTCCCACCTGAGGAACCTTCCCCAGCGTCGGGTGCTCCACTTCGACCAACATGCCGCGCTGCGCGTTATGCGGGTCGGCGACGGCTTCGGCCAGCGTCCGGACCGGCGTTACACAGGAGTCGACGCTCTTCAGCAACTGGACCCACTCGTCGCGCGTCTTCGTCAGAAAGCGCTCGCGAAGGCGGCGGAAGATCTCGTCATGGTGCGCGACGTCGTACTGGAGCGGGGCGAGTTCGTCGCAGCCGAGGGCGTGACAGAGGTTGGCGAAGAAGTGCGCCTCGAGGCAGCCGACGGCAAGCCAGCCGCCCTCCTTGGTCTGATAGACGTTGTAGTACGGCACGCCGCCGTTCAGCATGCCTTCGCCGCGACGCTCCACCTTGCCGCTCGCCAGGTACTGCGAGAGCGCGGCGGCGAGCAGGTACATGACACCGTCGGACATGGCGATGTCGAGGCGCTGGCCGCGGCCCATCTTGTCGCGCGCCAGGAGCGCCGCGAGTATGGCGTAGGCGGCGTGCAGGCCGCCGGCGGCGTAGTCGGCGACGACGTTAAGGGGGATTGCCGGCGGCTGGCCCGGCCAGCCGACCATGTCGAGCAGGCCGGCGATGGCGATGTAGTTGATGTCGTGACCGGGCAGAGAGGCGTAGGGACCATCCTGGCCGTAGCCGGAGAGCGAGCAGTAGACGAGGCGTGAATTCAGGGCGGCCAGGGTGTCGTAGTCGACGCCGAGGCGCTTGACGACGCCGGGACGGAAGCCTTCGAGGACAACGTCGGCGGTGGCGGCGAGCCGGTAGAAGACCTGTCGCGCGGCATCCACCCTCAAGTCGAGGATGATGCTTCGCTTGTTGCGACCGAGGGCGTTGTAGGCGGCGCCGCGCTCGAGGACGTCGGCGTCGATGACCTGCTCGACGCGCAGGCTGGAGCGCAGGCTGCTAGGCGGGGCTTCGACGACGATGACGTCGGCGCCGAGGTCGGCGAGGAGCATGGTGCAGAAGGGGCCGGGCGCCAGGCGGGAGAGGTCAAGGACGCGTATTCCTTCGAGGGGCATCATGGCTGGGGACCTCCGGGGGTGGGATTCGGGCTGCGAGGCGATGATGGGGCAGGGCGGCACGCGGTGTCAAGCTCGCCGCCTTTGATTGAATGTTGTTTGCAAAAATGTGCGTTTTCCGGAATCTGTTGAGGTGCATTCTGTTTGATTGACCGTCGCTGGCGACGGCGGGCGGCTTCTCGGAGGCCATGACGCAGCTCCTGGTTGTGCTTGATGTCGAGCCGGCCAAGCTTGAGGATGAGGCGCAGCAGGTTTGGGTTGGCAAGGATGGCATCGGTGAGGGCTTCAACCTGTTTGGAGCGACGGCCTGTCTTGAGGGCGTTGAGGTTGCCGAGGGGTGCACCGGCACCCGGTCGGGGTCCTCCGCGTGGCATGGGAAGAGCTCCTTTCGCCCGGCAGCGGACCTGTCGGTAGCCGATCCGTTTGAGACGGGTCTTCTCTCCCGCTCCGCCAGAGGCGGACCTGCGGCCACCCGCCCAGGAGTGTTTTAACAGGAATCTCAGGGGGACACCCCCTGAAACCCCCGCCAAAGGGGCTCTGCCCCTCTGGACTCCCCCAGCAGCAGACGGAGAGGCGGTTCACGCCGATGTTAGAATACTTGTTCGAGGGGACGCTGCCAAGAGATCGGTGACACGTGTCGAGGTGGCGGCTCCGGCCCGACCTGGCTGCCGCTCGCGCGAGTGAACGGTTTATTTCCCACTCCGCCGAGGGCGGGCTTGCGGCCTCCCGCTCGGAGGTGTTTATCGGGAATTTCAAAGGGGGCACCCCCCTCCATAGGCGGGCAGGCTTTGAAACCCTCCTCCGGAGGCGGACCTTCGGTGCGAAAGGGGCTCCGCCCCTCTGGACTCCCCAACGGTAGATGCAGCGAGCAGGCGGCGGCGATGTCAGAATACATGTTCGAGGAAGCGGCCCCAAGGGATTGGTGGCACAGATTCAAGGCGCTCGGAGGGAGCGACCATGCCAGCAGCGGGTGGCGTTGCGACCACTCGGTGCGTTCGGGAGGACTAAAGTCCCTCTTGAGGCGGGCAGGCCTCCCCTACATCAGGATCAGTCGCTACGGTCGGCCGCGCGGTCCGGCGTTTCAGGGGATGTATGGGTTCTCTATCATCGAAGTTACCATCTTCATGGCGTCATCGTGCATTTCCTGGGTTATGACCCCCGGCAGCGGCTTGGGCAGCCCCCACATGATGTCGACGTCGAAATGCAGTTCGTTGGTGTTCCATAGGCAATCGAAATCCGGCGTACGTTCAGTAGGTGCGGTCGACAGTGGAATCGCCGGCGAGGGCGCAGCGGCGGGATCAAGAATGATAGGCTCGAGCACACAATGAACCTCAGTTTGGTCAATGTCAAAAACCTGATCATATGGCATATCTATGCCGAAGCTCTCGCCCGGCTCCGGCCGTTCTTCTTCAATAACGAT
>JBEKKV010000035.1:0-22163 GCA_050010555.1 Dehalococcoidia bacterium | reverse complement strand
GACGATACTCCGTCGGTGTGAGATGGACGGTTCTGCCACCAGCGGAAAGCTCGCGCGTGTCGCGGTGAAGAACCAGCGGCGGCAGGCGAAGCGTGCGCGGATGAGCCGCGGAGGGCACACGCGAAAGCAATCGCTGAACCTTCTTTCTGAGCCCGTCCGCATCCAACGGCAGCGGCACGGAGTCGTCCAAGTCCGGTCGCATCTGTGGTGAGATTGCGGCGGGCAGCCAGCGACGCCTGGGCGGCAGGATGAAGAGGACGGGAATCTCGGAACGCTCGCTGCCTGCCTGCAGCCAGCGCAGAAGAACATCGATGCCGCTCTCGCCGACATGGACGTCGATGCAGACGACATCGAACGAGAGCGTGGCGAATAGGCGTGGAGCGGCGGCGGGATCGTGGCAGGCGCCAACGAGATGCCCGTCCTCGACCAGGCAGACGCGCAGCAAATCGCTGGTCGCCGCCGCGCCGCTGACGATGAGGACATTCGCCACTTGCGGCTTCCCTTCCCAGTTGTGCTGCCAACCGGCCCGAGCTTACTCTCTTGTGAAATCCGTTGCAAGAAACGGTCGTCTCCGGTTGCTTATTGAAAGAACCCTTTGCTAGACTTCGCATGGTCGGAGGGAAGCCTCCAAACCCTGAGCGACTCCCTACCGGGCGACAATTCGAGAGCGAAGGAGCAGACTCATGGCAATGGCTTGGATGATCCCAATTGTGGCGGTGGCCACCGTCCTGTTCGCGGCGTTCCTGGCCTGGGACGTCCTCAAACGCGACGCTGGCCCGCCTGCAATGCAAGAGATTGCCGGTATGATCTTCGAAGGGGCGATGGCGTTCCTGAGGCGGCAGTACCGCACCATCGCCATGCTTTCGATATTCGTGGCGGTCGCAATCGGGCTGATCGTGGGCTACTTCGATAGTAGCCTGAACCACGGCGTTCTGACCGGCGTCGCCTTCATGATTGGCGCCGCCTGCTCGGGCCTTGCCGGCTTCATCGGCATGTACGTGTCGGTGCGAGCGAACGGGCGCTGCGCCGCGGCAGCGACGAAGAGCCTTCGTGATGCCGTGGCAGTTTCTCTTCGCGGCGGTGCCGTCTCCGGCTTCCTGGTGGTCGGCCTGAGCCTGATCGGCGTTGCCTCCCTGTTTGGCTTCTACAGCCGCATTCTGGGCAACAATATGGCCGACACGCCGTTCCTAATCGTCGGCTTCGGTTTCGGCGCCAGCTTCGTTGCCTTGTTCGCGCAGCTCGGCGGTGGAATCTATACTAAGGCCGCCGACGTGGGCGCCGACCTGGTCGGCAAAGTGGAGGCCGGCATCCCTGAGGACGACCCACGCAACGCCGCCGTCGTCGCCGATCTGGTGGGCGACAACGTGGGTGACTGCGCCGGCCGTGGCGCCGACCTGTTCGAGTCCACCGCCGCCGAGAACATCGGCGCGATGATTCTGGGGGTGGCGATCTTCCAGATAACGGGCAAACCGGAATGGATCCTCTTCCCGCTGGTAATCCGTGCCTTCGGTATCATCGGCACGGGCATCGGCATCATGACGGTCCCCTTCTTTACAAAGGAGGGGCAGGACCCGATGACGCCTCTCAACTACGGCTACTACGTCGTTACGGCCATATCCATCTGCTTTATGGCGCTCGTCACGAAGATCATGATGGCCGACCACTGGTACTGGTTCTTCTTCTGCGGCCTGACCGGAATCGCAACCAGCGTGCTTTTCGTCTACATTACGCAGTACTACACCGCGGGACGCTGGCGGCCGGTGAAAGAGATCGTCAACGCGTCACTGACGGGGCCGGCGACTAACATCATCGTTGGCACGGCCGTCGGATTCGAGACGACACTCGTTACCGCCGTTGCCATCAGCGTCGCCCTGATCGTCTCCTTCGTGCTCGGTTCGCACTCCAACCTGCCAAACGGCGGGGTGTTCGGGACGGCGGTAGCGACGATGGGCATGCTTATGTCTGCCGCCTACATCCTCGCAATGGACACCTTCGGGCCGATCACGGACAATGCCAACGGCATCATCGAAATGTCCGGCGCGCCTGCGGAAGCGCGCGACATCACGGATGCGCTGGACGCGGTTGGGAACACGACAAAGGCTCTCACCAAGGGCTACGCCATGGCCTCCGCAGGCTTGGCTGCGTTCCTCCTCTTCAGCGCTTACCTCGACAAGGTCAAGGAGCACTTCGCCAAGGATTCGAACTCGATTTACTTCGGGAAGGACTTGACGACAATCCCCTTCACCGTGGACATCTCCAACGTCTCCTCCTTCGTCTCGGCGCTTCTCGGCGTGATGATCGTCTTCTTGTTCGCCTCGCTGGCAATCCGCGCCGTAGGGCAGGCGAGCTCGAAGATTATCGAGGAGGTGCGGCGGCAGTTCCGTGAGGACCCGGGCATCATGGCCGGGACGTCCCGCCCGGACTACGGCCGTGCTGTCGACATCACGGCGCAGGCGGCACTCAAGGGAATGATGGCTCCCGGCCTGCTGGTGGTGGGAGCGCCCATTGTCATCGGAGTAGCCTTCCGGCTGATCTACAAGGCAGATATCCTGAAGGCCCTACCGGCGACGCAGACGGTAGGCTCAGGCGGGCCGGAGGCGGTAGCGGCGCTGCTGATGGTCGGCACAATCGGCGGCGTCATTCTGGCGACCTTCTTCAACAACGTCGGCGGCGCCTGGGACAACGCCAAGAAGTACATCGAGGCGGGCCTCCTGAAAGTGCCCGCGGCGAGCGTCGCAGCCGGCCCCGGCGTGTCCGAGCCCGACTCCTCTGGTTGGGTAACGCTGGGGAAGGGCAGCGACGCCCACAAGGCGGCGGTTGTTGGCGATACCGTCGGCGACCCGTTCAAGGACACGGCAGGGCCTTCGCTGCACGTGCTCGTGAAGCTGCTAAGCACCATTACCCTGGTGCTGGCGCCCCTGTTCATTTCCTAGCTAGCAATACGAAGGAAAACGCGGAAGGCCGGACTGGTTCCGGCCTTCCTTTTTGTCCAGAACCAGCGCCTAGTCGGGATCGATCCCCATGTACATCCGTGGATAGAGCAAGAACGGATTGGTCGCCTTCTCTTCGCCTATCGTGCTCGACGGGCCGTGCCCGGGGAGAACGACGGTCTCGTCGGGCAACGTCAGCAGCTTCTCGCAAATGCTTCGCAGCAGGAGCCTGCCGTCGCCGCCCGGCAGATCGAAGCGCCCGATGCCGCCGGCGAAGAGAGCGTCGCCTGTCAGGACGATTCCGTGGCCGAAGAGGCAGAGGTGGCCGTAAGCGTGGCCCGGGCAGAATAAGGCCTCGAACTCCAGATCACCCACCTTAACTTTGTCGGCGTCCTCCAGAAAGATGTCCGGCGGACTCAACGGGCGCGGCTCCGCGCCCAGCATCATTCGCAGGAGGGGCGCGTCGCGTTGCGCGGAGTCGAAGGCTTCTCTGTGCATTGCGACAGATGCCCCGGTCGCTTCCCTCACTTCCTGTAGGGCCGCCACGTGGTCGATGTGCGTGTGCGTGACGACGATTAGCTTCGCAGTGAGATCGCGCCGCTCCAGCGTCTTCAGGATGCGACTGCCTTCGTCACCCGGGTCGACGACCATGGCTTCGCGTGTCGCTTCGCTGCCGACGAGGTAGCAGTTGCTCTGGAACATTCCGACGACGAGGGCTTCGAGGATCATGAGGCCTCCTCGGCCATTGTCCACGGCGGCCGAAGTGGGCGCAAGCTGCGATCTTGGCGTCGTTCAACATACTGTCTGGTCTGTGCTCTTCGCCCCGCCTGCCGATATTCAGATTGGGATAACTACAATTCGGGAGCGACTGCGGTTTCTCCTCTTTCACATGCCCATCGAGGTATACATTGACGCGACACAGATCACCCATAGCGGGTGAGGAGGGACTCTCTCCTGCAGAACTTTACGGCACGCCGGATGTACGAGAAGGAACTTACGAACCTGGAAAACTACCGCTTCTCAGTAAAGCGGAGCTGATATCGGGGTTCAGCGAGGGACTCGATCTCGCTGAGGGCCGGGCGATTGGCCACGCCAACCGCGTCTGCTACATTGCGGGCCGGCTGGCGCAGGCGCTGGAACTGCCCGAAGCGGATCAGACGACCCTCTACTACGCCGGCCTCCTGCATGACCTAGGCGTTCCGCTCGTCTCAGCGGAGCTTTCCGACATCATCGGCGTCAACGAGAATGCGCTCTTTGCCGCCTCGCCGCGCAAGTCGCCGGAAGAGCTGGCCGCCGATTGTCGCGCTCCCGTTCCGGACGCCATCATAGGCGCCTTCCACCGGCACGCATCCCTTGGAGGCGCGAAGGCCATCGCCCTCGGCCTCTCGACGCCGGTCGGCGAGACGATTGCTTCCAGCCACGAGAATTGGGACGGCAGCGGTTACCCGGAAGGGCTGGCGGCGCACGATATCCCACTCCTCTCCAGGTTGCTGGCGACAGCGGATTGGGCAGAGTCAGTGATAGCTGAGGAACAGAACTCGCTGGTGGCGCGCCGGAACCTGGTGGCGGAAGTGGAAGACGTGTCCGAAATCGTGCTCGACCCCAAGTTGGTAGAGCAGGTGAAAGCCATCTCGCGTAGCGACGACTTCTGGCTCGGGCTGTTCGGCAAGGATATCTCGCGGTCGCTGCTCGGCGCGAGGCGTCAAGAGAACGGCAGATGGAGTTGGAAGGCCGTCATGAACCTGGCGAAGGGGTTGGCGGAGGTCATCGACTCCAAGAGCCACTTCACGAAAGGCAAATCGGCGCGCGTTTCGGAGATCGCCGGCCAGTTGGCCGAAGCCGTAGGGCTCTTTCCGGAGCATGTGCAGGTCATCCGGCTAGCGGCGCTGCTGCACGACATCGGCCAACTGTCGGTGCCGGCGCGCATCATGGGCAAGCCCGATATCTTGACGCTGACCGAGATGCAGCTTATGCAGCGCCACCCGAGCTACTCACGACTTATCCTGGAGAACCTGTCGGGGATGGAGGAGGCGGCACAGTGGGTCGGCGGTCACCACGAGCGGCCGGATGGCAAGGGCTATCCGGAGATGCTTGCGACCGACCTCATCCCGCTGGAGTCGCGCATCATTGCCGTCGCCAACGTGTACGTGGCTCTAACATCGGACCGGCCGTACCGGCAGGCGCTAGGCGAGAAGGATGCGCTAAAGGTGATGACGGGGGCGGCGGGCACACAACTCGATGCGCATCTCGTGCAGGAGTTCCGGGCGCTGCACTAGTCGCTTAGCGTCTCCACGTACTGGCTAGTCGCATACCCTCCTCAGGCGGGCTGGCTCCGCCGCGACCCTGCGGGGCCTCGAGCTAGGTCTTCTCGAAGCGCTCCACGTTCAGGACGAAAACGACAGCCCCTCCTACGCGCACTTCCAGCGGGTCGGCATACGCAGCGCCATCGCCGGGGAAAGGCAGCGTCTGCACGGGAACGAACTCCTGGCGGGCGTGGCACTCGGCGCGAACGACGTCGAGGACAGATTCGACGTCGACGGCTGGCACGCCGGAGAGTATTGTTACGTTGCCGCGCCGCAGAAAGCCACCCAGACCACCGACCTTGGTCGCGGGGCAGCCGCGCTGGACCAGCCGCTTGATCAGCCGGTCCCCGTCGACGTCAGACGCGATGATGATTACCAGCTTTAGCTGGTCTTCGGCCAAGAGCCTGCCTTCCTAGCGGGATGAAGGAGAACTACTGGTACTGCTCCCTCATTTCCTCCATAGGCTCGTCCATGGAGGAACCCTGGGTCTTCTCCCGCATTCGGTCCATTACCTTTGCGCGCGTCCGTGCGCCGGGTTCGGGCGCGAAGGCAAGGCCGATTGAGGCGCCGATAGTCAGGCCGAGCAGGAAACCGATGAAGAACCTCACGACGTCACCCCCTTAGCATAATGCCCGTTGTCCAGAACAGAAACGCGGGGACAGACTTCCCTGCTGTCGCGGCCCGCGTCGTCTCCGTGTGTCGGGGTACCGTTTTGCTCCCTTAAGACGATGGTAGCAACCACCGGAGAAGGCTGTCAAGGAGAATCGGTTCGTCTTTGACTCTCCGTGGCGAAACTGCTACCTTTCAGGCATCCCCAAGCGCCGTCAAGAGCTAGAGTGCGAGGTTAGACGTGACGGAAACGATGAACAGCGTCGATATGGACGAGATCGTCTCGCTGTGCAAGCGGCGAGGCTTCATATTCCAGAGCAGCGAGATCTACGGCGGCCTGGCCGGCGCCTGGGACTACGGGCCGCTCGGCGTGGAGATGAAGAACAACATCAAGCGCGCCTGGTGGCGGACGAACGTGCAGGAGCGCGACGACATGGTGGGGATGGACGCGTCGATCCTGATGCATCCGAAGGTTTGGGTGGCCAGCGGGCACGTCGCGACGTTCGCGGACCCGATGGTCGACTGCCGCAACTGCCAGGCCCGCTTCCGCGCGGACGAGATCGAGGAGGACAGGTGCCCGAACTGCGGCGCTGTCGGGCAGTTCACCGATGCGCGGATGTTCAACCTGCTGTTCAAGACGTTCGCGGGGCCGCTGGAAGACGAGGCGAGCGTCGTTTATCTGCGGCCGGAGACGGCGCAGGGGATGTTCGTGAACTTCGAGAACGTGCTGACGAGCACCCGCAAGAAGCTGCCGTTCGGGATGGCGCAGATCGGGAAGTCGTTCCGCAACGAGGTGAACCCGCGCCATTTCACCTTCCGGACGCGGGAGTTCGAGCAGATGGAGATCGAGTTCTTCATGCGGCCGGAGGAGGCGCAGCGCTGGCACGAGTACTGGATGCAGGAGCGTCTGCGCTGGTACGTCGACCTGGGGTTGCGGCCGGAGAACCTGCGGCTGACGGCGCACGACGCGGCGGACCTGGCGCACTACGCGGCGGCGTGCTCGGACGTGGAGTACCTGTTCCCGATGGGCTGGCTGGAGCTGGAGGGCATCGCGAACCGGCGGGACTTCGACCTGCAGCAGCATTCGAAGGAGAGCGGGGTGACGCTGAGCTACTTCGACGAGGAGAAGGGCGAGCACGTGGTGCCTTACATCATCGAGCCATCCGCCGGGGTGGACCGGCCGCTGCTGGCGTTCATCGTCGACGCTTACCGGCAGGAGGAGGTGCGCGGCGAGAAGCGGGTGCTCCTGAAGTTGGACCCGCGTCTGGCGCCGATCAAGGCGGCGGTGTTGCCGCTGAGTCGCAACGAGAAGCTGGTGCCGACGGCGCGCGAGGTGTGGTCGCTGCTGCGGCCGCACTTCATGACGGCGTACGATGACGCGCAGAGCATCGGGCGGCGGTACCGTCGGCAGGACGAGATTGGGACGCCGTTCTGTGTGACGGTGGACTTCGATACGCTGGAGGACCGGGCGGTGACTATCCGGGAGCGGGACTCGATGGAGCAGGTACGGGTGCCGGTGGAGGGGCTGGTGGAGGCGCTCCGGGAGCGGCTGCCGCCGTGCTGAGGAGGGGCCGAGGCTGGAAAGCCTCGGCTACGGCTTGGGGGTTCGCGGCAGCCGTTTGAATTGACCCATTGAATTCAATTATTTTTTCGCGTTCTTTCCAGATTCGGGACGCGCACACTCAGATTCGAAATATGGCGCCAATTTGCGTCGAATTGGCGCCGAAAGGCTCGCGTTTTGGACTAGCTTGACGCCGGGTCGGGGTCTCCGAGAGACATGGTTTCTCCTTTGGCAACAATGGTTTCCCAGGCTAGAATACATGTCCGCAGGCGGGATCTCCAGGGTTTGGTCGCACGGGTCGAGGGCGTCGGGGGGCGGCCCCCGAGTGCCCCGCGCTGCTGCCGCGTCTGGGAGATGACGCTTCTCTTGCCCACCCTCCCGCCCAGATATGTTTATCAAGAATCTCAAAGGGGACACCCCTTTGAAACCCCTGCAGAAGGAGCCTTCTCCTTCTGCACTTCCTCTGTTTGCAAGTTGACGGCAGTGCTAGAATAAGTGTTCGAAGGCGGTAAGCACATAGGGAGCGGAGTTCCATGGACAGGGTCGAAGCCCTTCGAAAGCAGTTGCAGTCTGAACGAGCTAAGAGCAAGGACAACGCTCTTTCGGCAGCGGTGAAACTCGACGTGCGCGAGATCGCCGACGATATCCTGCGGCACTTTCGTGACTCTACTGACCATTTCTTTCAAGCTCGCTGCGCATGGGCCCTCGGCAAACTCAGGTATAGAGCCGCGATTCCTTCCCTCAAGGATGGACTGAAGAGTGGGGATGTGCAGATTCGAATAAAGTGTGCTTGGGCTCTAGGCGAAGTTGGGCTCGATGATCTTGAGGGTTTCTTACGCGGAAGGTTGGAGGAGGAGCACAACGAAGGCGTGAGAATGGCCATAGGGGGCGCGCTGAAGAAACTCCGGCTCGATTCGGTGCGCGCGCCCGTGAGCGTCGTCGAAACGCAGTTGCGGCCACCGGCCACGCGTGATCCGGACGTTCGGGCGATTGTCAATGATCTGCAGAATCTGCGGTATCCGGAGCACGAGAAGGAGATCGTGTTGCTGCGCAGCAAATTGAAAGCAGCCGCGCCTGATTACTTCGAAAAGTACATGGCCTGGTGGGCACGAAGGCCTTCTGTAGAAGAGGCGCTGCAGAACCCGAAAAAGGTGTACCGGGATGATGAGCCCACAAGGCGCTCTAGACCGGCCACGTCGAGAGGCGGCAAGCGTTGACGGCGATTACGGTCTACGGGGGGGCAAGGAGCATCGGCGGGAACAAGATCCTGCTGGAGGACGGCGACACGCGCCTGTTCTTCGATTTCGGCACATCGTTCAAGGTGCGCGAGCAGTATTTCGAAGAATACCTCAAGCCACGACCCGGCGCCGGCCTGCTCGACCTCCTGGAAATGCAGTACACGAACGAGCAGGGGATCTTCTTCGGTCCGCTGCTCCCGCGCATCGAGGGCATCTACCGCAGCGATCTCATCCCGCCCGGCGGCGTCTGGGAGCGATATCGCGATCACCCGGGCTACGCGGCTATCGACCACGTGGACGCGGTGCTGGTGTCGCACGCGCATATCGACCACACGGGCTACATTTCGTTCCTGCGCGAGGACATCCCCATCTACTCGACGGCGATGACGGCGTTCATCGCGAAGTCGATGCAGGACAGCGGGATCGCGGAGCTGGAGAAGGAGGTCTGCTATTTCGCGCCGCGCGAGGTGGACCCCGACTACGACATCATCAAGGGCAGCGACTGGCGCAAGAACCCGTACAAGCTGCGTCCATTCGTGCTGGTCGACGGGCTGAGCGAGGAGGCGGCGCGGTTCTGGCGTCAGAAGCCGGGCACGGGCCGCAACCTGCAATGCTGCGAGTGCGATTCGTCGTGCGACCAGGTCGGCGGGCTGCAGGTGCGCCACTTCCCGGTGGACCACTCGGTCTACGGGGCCTGCGCCTGGGCGGTGGAGACAAGCGCCGGCTGGATCGTCTACACGGGCGACCTGCGACTGCACGGGTCGCGCGGGGAGATGACGCGTCGCTTCGTCGCGGAGGCGAAGGCGCTACGGCCGCGGGCGCTGGTCTGCGAGGGGACGCGCGCCGGCGCCGCGAGGGGGCAGGACGAGCAGATGACGGAGAAAGAGGTCGGGGAGAACGTCCTGCAAGAGGTGCACGCGACCGACGGGCTGGTGATCGCCGACTTCGGGCCGCGGAACGTCGAGCGGCTGTGCACGTTCCTCGACGTAGCGCGGGCGACGAATCGGAAGCTGGTGGTGCTGGCGAAGGATGCGTTCCTGCTGGAGAAGATGCGGCTCGCATCAAATGAGGTGCCGACGGTGGGCGATTCGCCGGAGATGCTGATCTATCGCGACTTGAAGGCGGCACCGTCGTTCTGGGAGCAGACGCTTCGCGACAGGTACGCGAGCCGGCTGGTCACGGGGCCGGACGTCAAGGCGTCGGGCGGCGACTTCATTGTGTGCTTCAGCTTCTGGGACGTGAAGAACCTTATCGATATGCAGCCGCAGGGCGGCAAGTACATCTATTCGTCGAGTGAGAGCTACAGCGAGGAGCAGGACATCGACTTCCGGCGGCTGCACAACTGGCTGCGGCACTTCGGGATGGAAGGCAAGGGGCTGCCGTACATCGACGAGTCGGGCAAGCGCGGGCTGGAGCATCCGGGCCTGCACGCGTCGGGGCACGCGACGGCGGGCGACCTGCTGGAGCTGATCCAGGAGATCGCGCCGCAGACGATGGTGAGCGTGCACACGGAGTCGCCGGGGTATTTCGTCGAGGGGTTGAAGGGGAGCGGGATCGAGGTTATCGTTCCAGAGTACGCGCAGCGAATCGAGATAAGGTGACGTCCGATCGATAGGCAGGGGGCGGAACGATGGAAGCGTTGATTGTCATTTTGCTGGTCGTGCTGGTCGTCGCCGTTGGGGCGCTGGCGTGGGAGCGGCTGCGGGCGCAGCGGGTCGACACGGGCGCGAACGTGGCGCAGATCGTGGCGATCACGCAGCAGGGGCTTGAGCAGCGCATCGAAGGGCTGGACCAGCGGCTGTCGGCTGGGCTGAGCAGCGTGCAGCAGACGATGAACACGTCGTTCGCGTCGACGGCGGAGACGATGCGGAACGTGGGGCAGCAGCTCGGCGAGTTGAAGGCGTCGAGCGCGCAGATGCTGGAGGTCGGAAAGAACATCGACGAGCTGCAGAACGTCCTCAAGCCGCCGAAGATGCGCGGGGGGTTCGGCGAGCTGCTGCTGGAGAACTTGTTGACCCAGATCGTGCCGCAAAACTATGAGATGCAGCACCACTTTCGAAACGGGGAGATGGTGGACGCGGTGGTGCGCCTGGGGAACGGGATGGTACCTGTCGATTCGAAGTTTCCGATGGAGAGCTTCAATCGCGTCGTGGCGGCAGAGACGGACGAGGAACGAACGCCGTTGCGTCGGGCGTTTCTGCGAGACGTGCGCACGCATGTTGACGCCGTGAGCAAGTACATTGCGCCGGACGAGGGAACGTTCGGATTCGCGCTGATGTATATACCGGCAGAGGGCGTCTATTACGAAACCTTCTTCCGGGATGAAAAACTGGACGAGAAGGAGAGCGCCTGGACGTATGCCATGGATAAGAAGGTCATCCCTGTCTCTCCGAACAGTTTCTATGCTTATTTGCAGGCGGTTGTCCTCGGGTTGAATGGGCTGCGAGTGGAACAAAGGGCGCGGGAGATCATGGACCACCTGTCGCGAATAGAGGGCGAATACGATCGTTTTCGTGAGGAATTCGCGGTGCTCGGCGGGCACATCGGGCGGGCGAAGGCGAAGTTCGACGAGGTCGATAAGCACGTTGGCCGGTTGGGAGATCGTTTGGCGCTGCCTTTGGGATCGGAACTGGAGCAGTTGCCGGAGCAGTCGCAGTTCGAGACGTGAGAGCGAATCGATTGCAGGGGTCGAGCCCCGCATGGCGGCATTCTGGCAAGGTCGTTCGCGGTACGAGGTGAGAGATGGCGGAGAACGAGTGGGTCAAGGGGTTCCCCGCGCCGGTGGTCGTCGTTGACGCGAAGGGGATGATCGTCGAGATGAACCCGGAGGCGGAGGAGTGGTACGCGGACCGCGGCGGGCGCGATTTGCTGGGCACAAGCCTGTTCGACGCGCTTCCTGAGACGGCGCGGATTAAGGTCAAGGAGCTTCTAGCATCGAAGGAAACCAACGTCTACACGTTCGAGAGGGATGGCGTAAGGAAGCTGGTCTATCAGTCGCCGTGGTATCGGGACGGGGCGTTCGCCGGACTGGTGCAGTTGCTGCTGGTGGCCCCGCTCGAGATTCCGCACTACGTGCGCGCGCCGAAGGGATGACGGCTTCATCGATTTCGAGTGTTCCCGACGGTGGCGTCAGGCGCGAAGCTGGGCAGTTGCCAGGGCGGGTAAGTGGCGGATCACCGAGGTCATTTTGCACAGGGAGGTGAAAGATGGCAGAGAACGAGTGGGTCAAGGGGTTTCCCGCGCCGGTAGTGGTCTCCGACGTCGGCGGAACGATCGTCGAGATGAACGCGAAGGCGGTGGAATGGTTCGCGAACCGGGGCGGGCGCGATTTGCTGGGCAAGAGCCTGTTCGAGGTGCACCAAGAGCCTTCGCAGAGTAAGATCAAGGAACTTCTGGGGACGAAGGGGACCAACGTCTACACGATCGAGAGGGATGGTGTAAGGACGCTGGTCTATCAGTCGCCGTGGTATCGGGATGGGACGCTCGCCGGGCTGGTGGAGCTGCTTCTAGCGGTCCCGCCCGAGATTCCGCACCACGTGCGCGCGCCGAAGGAGTGACGGCTTCATTGATCTTGGGTACTGCCGACAGCGGCGTCAGCGGCGGAGCTGAGCGGCGGTCAGGCGAACGAGGGACGGAGAGATTAGCTGTGAAAAGGATAATCCGCGCATGTCTCGTTATCTTGCCGGCGCTGGCGTTGGTGTCCACGGCGTGCGGCTCGAGCAAGTCCACGTCTTCGGCATCGCCAACGCCGGTCTCGTCGACGGCGACTGCCGCCGGCGGGCCGACTTCGCCCGCGTCAACGATTCCCGCCGCGCCGATGACGCCGTCCGCCTCGACGGTGCCGGGCGCGACGGCAACGCTCCCTCCCGCTCTGACATCCGACCAGCAGCAGCAGTTGCTGAGCATTGTGTCCAGTGATGCGAGGATTACGAACCTCACCAGCGGCGTCACGGTGGCCAGCTCCAAGCTGGCGACGTGGAACACCGGCCAGGGGACACTGATCGGCGGCGTGCAGATTCTGACTCTGACGCAGCCGGCGACAATGGACGAAGAGTGGCGGGGCATCAATTGGGCGGACAGCGCGAAGAGTACCTACTCGGTCATTGTCTACACGGCGAAGCTGTCGAACGTCACGAGGATAGACATCTGGGTTGATCTGCAGAAGGGCGCGGTTGTCGGCTGGTCGCCCAACACCGACGCGAAGGTGGAAGCGGGGCCTACGGTAGTGGCGACGGTTACGGAGTAATATCCAGTTCCTAAAGCCGTTACCCCACTCGCGGGAGGACTAAAGCCCTCCCCTACGAGTGTTCTCCGACGCGATGCGCGTTGAAGTCGAAGATGCGGCCCGGTGTCAGGCGGGCTTGATCGCGTTCACACGCGCGCGAACGGCGGCCTTGTCCTGGTACCACTGGGCGTTGAGCGCCGAGAACTCCTTCACACCGTCCGGCACGTCGTCCTCCGCGAAGATGGCGGTGACGGGGCAGGACGGCTCGCAGGCGCCGCAGTCGATGCACTCGTTGGGGTCGATGTACAGCATGCGGTCGGCGTCGCCGTCTTCGTGGATGCAGTCGACGGGGCAGACGTCGACGCAGGCGCGGTCCTTGACGTCGATGCAGGGCGTGGTAATGACGTAGGTCATGGGTCGCAAGCACCTCCGGAAGTAGTAGACGCCATTCTAGGGCATCGGCCGCTTAGCGGGAAGCACTCCCACTACACGGCGCCCACACGACAGCTCCGCCGTCAGTAACCGGGGAGCGTCGAGGCGCTCGACCCGGACTGCACGACTACCTCCGCCGTCATGAACGGGTGAATGGTGCAGTGGTAGGAGAAGGTCCCGGCGGTCTGGAACGTGTGCTGGAAGGTCTTCCCCGCGGCCAGGCTGCCGCTGTCGAAGCTGCCATCGTCGGCGGTGGCGGTGTGCGCGGACGGACCGTTGTTCGTCCAGGTGACGGTGCCGCCGACCTGGATCGTTACGCTCGGCGGCGAGAATGCGAAGTCCTTGATGGTGACCGACGCCTGAGCCGGAGCGGTGCCGCTCGCGGCGGGCGTGCCAGTCCCTGAGGCAGCCGCCTTCGTCGCGGTCGCGCCGGGCGCCGTCGTCTTGCCGGGCGTCGGCGTGGAACTCGATGATGAGCCGCCGCAGGCGATGGCCGAGAGCCCTCCGAACGCCACCAGGGTAAGCGCCAGGGCAAAAGCGAGTCTCTTGGACAACATGACAGTCTCCCTTCCGTCTTCCCGCGCAACGTCCTGTTGCATCGGGGTTATTGTGTCGTCTAAGGCCAGTATACCATCGAAAGGGGAGGCGCGACGGCCGGGCGACGCTAGGAGAGCGCGGAGAAATCGTAGAGGGCGCCCTTCTCGGCGTCGACGAGGCCCATGTCGGTGAGGCGGAGCGACGGGATGACGGTCAGCGAGAGGAAGGAAAGAACGGCGAAGGGCTCCGGGATGACGGCGCCGAGCGAGCGGGCCGCGGCGTCGAGGGAAGCAGCGCGCTGGGAGACGTTCGCCGCCGCGTCCGGCGACATTATCCCGGCGACCGGCAGGGGCAACGCGGCGAGGACGCGGCCCTGATCCACCACGACGAGGCCGCCCTGCATCTCGGCGATCTGGCGGACGGCGTGCAGCATGTCGTCGTCGGAGGCGCCGACCGCAATGACGTTGTGCGAGTCGTGAGCGTAGGAGGAGGCGAGAGCGCCGCGCTTGAGGCCAAAGCCGCTTGCCAGCCCCACGCCGATACGCCCGCTGCCGTGGTGCCGCTCGACGACGGCGAGCTTGAGGATGTCGCGCTCCGGCTCGGGGACGATGCGTCCTTCTTCCACTCGCACCTCCTGCAGGCGGCGACCGGTGAGGATCTGGCCGGGAATCGCTTCGATGACGGGGTAGCGCGGGCCGGCGGCGGGCAGCGCGAAGTCGTCGACGGTCAGGGCGGCGACGTTGACGGTGTGCAGGAGATCGGCGGGCGCGGCGGCGGGCGCGTCGAAGAGAGCGACGCCGTCTTCGGCGACGAGGCGTCCGTCGAAGTAGACGCGACGGGGGACGGGGTCGCGCAGGTCGTCGCAGGCCAGCAGATGGGCGCGAAAGCCGGGGGCGATGGCGCCGACACCGCGCAGTCCGAAGCAGGTCGCGGGGTTGAGCGTGGCGAGCTGGACGGCACGCAGCGGATCGAGGCCGAGGGCGATGGCTTTGCGGACGATGGCGTCGACGTCGCCGTCGGAGAGAAGGTCGGCGGCGGAGCGGTCGTCGGTGACGAAGAGGCAGCGGCAGGCGGTGGCGTCGGTGACGAGCGGAAGGAGGTCGGCGAGGTTCTTCTCGGTCGTGCCCTCGCGGAGCATGAGCCACATGCCGCGTCGGAGCTTCTCGCGTCCCTCGTCGAGCGTCGTCGACTCGTGGTCGGTGCGGGGGCCGGCGCAGAGGTAGGCGTTGAGGGCAGCGCCTGATACGCCGGGCGCATGGCCATCGATGGGATACCTCAAGGCGGCGGCGAGCTTGTCGAGGACGCGCGGATCGGCGGCGATTGCGCCCGGGAAGTCCATCAGCTCGCCGAGGCCGATGGCGCCTTCGCTTTCGAAGAGGCAGTGGATTTCGTCGGGCCCGATGGTCGCGCCGGCGGTTTCGAGCGAGGTGGCGGGGACGCAGGAGGGCGCCATGAGGTGCAAGTCGAGCGGCAGGGCGGCCGCGGCCTGAACGACGGCGCGCACGCCAGAGAGGCCGGCGACGTTGGCGATCTCGTGCAGGTCGCTGACGACGGCGACGGTGCCGCGCTGGACGACGGCGCGGGCGTATTCGGTGATCCAGAGGTGGGAGCTTTCGACGTGGGTGTGACCGTTGATGAAGCCGGGCAGGAGGTAGGCGCCGCGCAGGTCGACGGTCTCGCGGGCGCGGTAGCCAGCGCCGAGTCCGGCAATGCGGCCTCCGAAGACGACTACGTCGAGCTCCTCGATCTCGGCGGTGAGGGTGTTGACGACGCGGCCATTGGTGAAGAGAAGGTCGCCGGGGGCGTCGCCGCGAGCAACGGCGATGAGCTCCGCGAGACCTGGCCTGGCGTCGGCCTCACCATGCCTACCGGCAGGCAGGCTCACGACGTTCCCTCGACGACGTGGACATCGGGCAAGTGGCGGTACTTTTCCGAGAGGTCGAGGCCGTAGCCGACAAGCCAGCCGTCGCGAACGCTGAAGCCGACGTAGTCGACGAGGTCGCTCAGCAGGGGGCGCGAGCTTTCTCGCAGGAGGAGGGTGCAAACGCGAACGCTGGCCGGCTGCATGGCGACAACGTGGTCGCGCAGGAAGCGCAGCGTGTGGCCGGAGTCGACGATGTCTTCGACGATGACGACGTGGCGGTCGCGGAGGTCGCTGCGCGGGCTATGGCAGATCTCGACGCGGCCTTTGCTGACGGTGCCGTTGAGGCCGTAGCTGGAGGCCTGTATGAAGTCGATTTCAGGCGGCTCGGCCATGCGGCGGGCGAGGTCGGCGAGGAAGACGTAGGAGCCTTTGAGGACGCCGAGGAGCACGGGCGCGCGGCCCTCATAGTCGCGGCTGAGCTGGGCGGCGAGGGAGCGCACGCGGCGTCGGATGGCGTGTCGGGAGATGAGCGGCTGCAGTTGTGGCGCGTCCATGCTGTCGGAGTCAGTGTACTACGGGTGGATGGCGCGCGGCCACGACCCACGGGCGCCGGCCTGCAGTATCGGTTAGACGTTGTGCGCTGATACGGGGATCGGTGTCGAGAAGGACGCCGCTGGAGAGGAACGCAAGGAAGGCGGGTGTCGGGAGACCGCCCTACTTGTGCTTGCGTTGCCAGCGGGTCTTCTTGAGCATCTTGCGGTACTTGTGCTTACGGATCTTCTTCCGCCGCTTCTTAACGACAGACGGCATAGGCTCTCCTTTCGTCGGAGTTTGCGATGATGGATGACTTGCGGATTATAGCACGATTAGGTCAATAGCAGAGGCGGTTCGCGAACAGCCCCTACGGTTGACGAGGGGTTGGGCTATCTCGGTGCCTCGGGGATCTGCGGATCGTGCTGTTTGTCGTAGTTCCAGATGGCTAGGTCCCACCTGCTGAACAGGCCATCCTAGTTTCGCGGCTAGTCCGCGTATCTCAGCGAGATAGCGCCGGTAATCCCCTATCGAGAATGTTCTCTTGTCCTCCTCGAAGACCCGCCGCCAGCCTCGGAAGTCTATTACCGAGTATTGTTCTGGAAAGACCAGGGCAAGCACAGCCGACGCCACCGGAACACCCACACCGCGCAGAGAGCAAAGTATAGCCAGGCGAATCTCCAACTCATACTCCTCGTCGCTGAGTTCGATTGAAAACGCAAGGAGGGTAACATCATGGATTATCTCGTCGGTGTTCCCTTTCCGGAGCGCCCGTTGGCGGCCGAACTGGCCTCGCAGCTTCCACTTCAGGATCTCTTCCAGGTCGTCCTTTTTCAGGAAGAACGGTCGACGCTCAACGCTGAGGCCGGCAAACCTTCTCTTCAGTTCCTCAGCCTTCTTCAGATCCTCTGCGTCGCTTATTACCGTATGCCTTATCTGGTCTGCGGTTATCATGCCTGCACCACCTCCAGTGGATACACGGGTAAGCCTGCGCTACGTGACGGCCATGCTCTTAAGAGCGCCTGATAGTTTGGCGCGGAGGTACTGGCCGGTGAAGCTGTGCCTGGCTTCGGCGACCTGCTCCGGCGTGCCTTCGACGACGATTTCGCCGCCTTCGTCGCCGCCGAGTGGGCCGAGGTCGATGATGTGGTCGGCGTTCTTCACGACGTCGAGGTGGTGCTCGATGATTACGACGGTGTTGCCGCCGTCGACGAGGCGGTGGAGGACACGCAGCAAGGCGTACGTGTCTTCGAACGAGAGGCCGGTCGTCGGCTCGTCGAGGATGTAGAGCGTGCGGCCGGTTGAGCGGCGCGAGAGCTCGGTGGAGAGCTTGACGCGCTGGGCTTCGCCGCCGGAGAGTGTCGTGGCCGGCTGGCCGAGTCGAATGTAGCCGAGCCCGACGGCCTGGAGCGTCTCCAGCTTGCCGCGCACCTTCGTAAAGGCGTGGAAGAAGTCGGCCGCCTGGTCGACGGTCATGTCCAGCACGTCGGCGATGCTCTTGCCGCGGAAGAGGATCTCCAGCGCCTCGCGGTTGTAGCGCCGCCCTTTGCAGACTTCGCAGGGGACGGTGACGTCGGGCAGGAAGTTCATTTCGATCTGGATGTAGCCTTCGCCGGCGCAGGCCTCGCAGCGGCCGCCCTTGACGTTGAAGGAGAAGCGTCCGGGCGCGTAGCCGCGCATCCGCGCTTCGGGGACGGTGGCGAAGAGCTCGCGCATGGGCGTGAAGGCGCCGGTATAGGTTGCCGGGTTGGAGCGCGGCGTGCGACCAATGGGCGACTGGTCGATGTTGACGACTTTGTCGATGTGCTGCAGTCCGAGGATGCCATCACAGTCACCGGGGCGGTCGCGGGCGCCGTACAGGAGCTGGGCGGCCTTCTTGTAGAGGATGTCGTTGATCAGCGTGCTCTTGCCGGAGCCGGAGACGCCGGTGATGCAAACGAACTTGCCCAGCGGGATCGTCACGTCGATGTTCTTGAGGTTGTTCTCGCGGGCGCCCTGGATGACCAGCGTCTGGCCGTTGCCGGGGCGTCGCGCTCCAGGCAGCGGTATCTCGCGGGCGCCGGAGAGGTACTGGCCGGTGATCGACCGCGGCTCGGCCTTCACTTCGTCCATCGTTCCTGCGACGACGACGGTGCCCCCCTGCTCGCCGGCGCCGGGCCCCATGTCGATGATGTGGTCGGCGGCGCGCATCATCGCCTCGTCGTGCTCGACGACGATGACAGTGTTGCCGAGGTTGCGGAGGCGTTCCAGAGTGCGTATCAATCTAGCATCGTCGGCGGCGTGGAGGCCGACGGTGGGCTCGTCGCAGACGTAGAGGACGCCCATGAGGCCGGAGCCGATCTGAGTGGCCAGGCGAATGCGCTGCGCCTCGCCGCCGGAGAGCGTCGCGGTGCGCCGGTCGAGGGTCAGGTAGCCGACGCCGACTTCGACGAGGAAGTCGAGCCGGGCGCGGATCTCCTTCAGGATCTGGTAGGCGATCTGCTGGTCGCGGGCGGACAGCGGCGTTTCCGGGCCGGCGAGATGCTCGAACCAGCGCTGCTCGTCGAACAGGCTCTTCTGCGTCACTTCGATGATGTTCTTGTCGTCAATTGTGACGGCGAGGGACTCCGGCTTCAGGCGGTCGCCCTTGCAGTCGGGACAGGGGCTGGCCGTCATGTAGCGTTCGATCTCGCTGCGGACGTAGTCGGATTCGGTCTCGCGGAAGCGGCGGCTGAGGTTGGGAATGACGCCCTCATACGTCGTGTCGTAGTAGGAGGTGCGGCCGGCCTGGTTGACGTACCGGACGCTGATGTGCTCGCCGGTGCTGTGGAGCAGCTTTTCGACGTCTTCCGGCTTGAGGTCCTTGACGGGCACGCGCGTCGAGAAGCCGTGCTTTTCGGCCATTGCTTCGATCATGCGATAGTACCAGCCGGAGATGGTGCCGGCGCGGGACCAGGGCTGAATGGCGCCCTGCGCGAGGGTCAGGTTGCGATTGGGAATGACGAGCTCCGGGTCCAGGTCCAGCTTGACGCCGAGGCCGGTGCAGGTGCGGCAGGCGCCGTGCGGGCTGTTAAAGCTGAAGTTGCGCGGCGCCAGCTCTCCGAGCGAGATGCCACAGAAGACGCAGGCGAAGTGCTCGGAGTAGAGGCGCTCTTCTTCGCCTTCGATGGCGACGAGGACGACGCCGGCGCCCAGCCGCAGCGCAGTCTCGACGGAATCGGCGAGGCGCGGCCGCTGGTCGGAGGGAGTGTCGCCGCCGGTGCTCGGCGCGGGAGCTTCGGTGACGAGGCGGTCGATGACGAGCTCGATGGTGTGGCGCCGGTTCTTGTCGAGCTCGATGTCTTCGCCGAGGTCGCGCACTTCGCCGTCGATGCGGACGCGGACGAATCCGGCGCGGCGGGCGTCGTCGAAGATCTGCTGGTGCTCGCCTTTGCGGTCGCGGATGAGCGGCGCCAGGATCATGATGCGCTTTTCGGCCGGCAGGGCGAGGATGGCGTCGACGATCTGCTGGACGGTCTGCTTCTGGATGACGCGGCCGCAGTTGGGGCAGTGGGGCAGGCCGACGCGGGCCCAGAGGAGGCGCATGTAGTCGTAGACTTCGGTCTGGGTGCCGACGGTGGAGCGCGGGTTGCGGCTGGCACCCCGCTGGTCGATGGAGATGGCGGGGGAGAGCCCTTCGATGTAGTCGACGTCGGGCTTCTCCATCTGGCCGAGGAACTGGCGGGCGTAGGCGGAGAGCGACTCGACGTAGCGTCGCTGGCCTTCAGCGTAGATGGTGTCGAAGGCGAGGGAGGACTTGCCGGAGCCGGAGAGCCCGGTGATGACGACGAGCTTGTCTCGTGGGATCTCGACGTCGATGTTCTTGAGGTTATGCTCGCGGGCGCCGCGAACGATTATGCAGTCTGAGGCCATGAGTCTTCCGTTGGGGTTACGTTTCCAGTCCGAACGTATATTTTAGCATTTCAGGAATGCTGGAAACAGGAGGCTTATCCCCACCGCGAGGGGCGGCCCATGGGGTCGACTCCTAAGCTCAGCCGCGAGCGTCGTCTCGGCGTCGAGCGGCCGCTGCCGCCTATCGCGACATTAGCGTCTCTTTTCCCACCCTCCCACCCTAGAAGGGTTTTGGGGAATCAGGGGGACACCCCCTGAAACCCCCGGCAGAGGGCTTCGCGCCTCTGCACTCCCTCAGCATAGGCCTGTCGCAGCAAGACGAGCGACGACTAGAGGCGGGACTCGAACTCGTCGAGCTTGCGTTCGAGATCGCGCTGGCGGACCGCTAGCGTCAGGTCGCCGCGGGTGCGCTCGAGGATGCCGCGAACGGCGTCGGCGGTGCGACGGAGGCCGCTGGTTATCGCCTCCGGGTAGTCGAAGGTGACGAGCAGGCTGTAGATGTCGTCCATGTTGCCCAGACAGACTTCGCACTCGCTGACATCGCCGGAGCGCAGGGCGTCGAGCAAGTGGCGTCGCAGCTCGCCGACGGTTTCGCCCAGGCCGTTCAGGTAGGCGCCGTTCTCGACGCCGAGCTCCTTTGGACCGGGCAACGGCCGGCCGGCGATGATCGCGAGGGTGGTGCAGCCTTCGGCGTACTCCTTCTGGGCGTCGTGGACGAAGCCGGCGAAGAAGATGTCCGGGTGGGCGGCGAGGGCGGCGCGGGCGCGCTCCAAGAGCTCGGCGGCCTGGCGCAGGAGCTCTTCGGCACCGGGGAAGTCGCCGCGATGAGTGACGCGGACGGCGTTGGCGGAATGACGCAGGGCCTGCCGGCAGGAGGCGAGACCGATCTCGCGCGCGGCGTGCTTGGCCTCGAAGTCTTTTCGAGCTTCCTCGACGGCTGTTTCCAGCTCCTTGCTGCGGTCGTACATCGGCCTCTCCTTCAGCCTAGTCGGATATAGGCGGCGGCATCTCCCCTTCGCGGGCGGCGTCGATCATGCGCCGCGTCTGCTCGGGCATCTCTTCGCCCATCTCGTCGAAACGTCGCTCGACCCAGCGGCCGATCTGGCGCGGATCGCGGTAGTCTTCGACGCGTTTGGGCTCGCTGCCGTACTCTGCGAGAATTGTTGACTCGGATTTGTGGTAAGCAAAGCCGGAGACGGCGCGGGAGACGTTGGCGCCGCCGCAGTGACGGCAGGTTGCCTGGACTTCGCCGCTGATGGACTTGACGAAGACGCTGGTCAGGCGGCCGCAGTCCTGGCATTTGTACTCGTAGATCGGCATGGTTGACTCCGTGACATGATCGCCGAGGCGCGAAGCCCGAGTTGCGCCGGCTAGAAATAATATAGCAGCTATTCCTCTTCGAGGGGAAAGGCGCCGTCTTCGTCGTCCCCGGCCATGTCGTCCGGCATCTCGCCGGCTTCCATGCGATCGATCATCTCCTCGAACTCCGGCTCTGAGTCCTCGCCCATCTTGGCCTGCATCTTGCGGGCGAACGCAGCGACGCTGCGGGGGTCGTCCTCATCGACGCCGGAGAGCAGGGAGTCGTCGTCGAGCGAGTCGAGGCGCTGGTCTTCGGTGCGGACGACGGCGAAGCGGGAGACGAGGCGCGTGAGGTCGTTTGCGCCGCAGTTGGGGCAGACGGGCGCCTTCGACGCGGAGATCGAGCGTTGGAAGACGCTGACGCGCTTCTTGCAGGCGTTGCAGCGGAACTCGTAGATGGGCATTTCTATCCGGCTTTCAGCCGACCGCGAATCGGCGCTGATTCATCGACCGTTGCGTGCGTCACCCAAGGGGCGTCGATGTCCTCGCCGCAACATTTGCGTTGTCTTTCCCACCCTCCCGCCCTAGGTGGGCTTTCGGGAATCAAGGGGACACCCCTTGAACCCCGGCAAAGGGGCTTCGCCCCTTGTATCTTTACGGTCGTTGTATTCTTTGTGGGGATCGGGAGGCATGCCTCCCGATCCGGAGTGCGATAGACCGATTGCCCTCTGGTCCACCAGAGACCGTTGCAGAGCGGGGGTCAT
>JBEKKV010000034.1:0-22769 GCA_050010555.1 Dehalococcoidia bacterium | reverse complement strand
AAGCGCTCCGCCACCGGTCGCAGGTGGTTCTCGGCTTCCTCTATCTGCGACTCGACCCAGGCAAGGCTTGCCGCCTCGTCGTTGGGGTTGTCCTGCGCCTTGCCGTTGCGCTTGTCGAGATCGACGACCGTGAGCAGCCTGATGGTGCAGCCGAATGCCTTCGCTGTCTCGGCGGCATGGCTTACTACGACTTCCGAACGAAGCGAACCGTCCACCGGGACCAGCATCTTCTTGTACATGGCGTCCTACCTCCGACCTGAAAGCAGTATGGAAGCTATATTGCTAGGCTGAAGAAGATATCGGCAGAGGTTGAGCCGATCTACATAGTGGCAGTTCCCTATATGCGGGCGTTCTGCGGGCACGCAGGGGGAAGAGGGTTCGTTTGCGGTCTAGGAGATGGCCACCTCGGGCGCGAAAGATATCGGTGCGTAACCGCCGGAAAGGAAGCCGCCCTCGACGGCGATGCCCTGGCCCGTGATGTAGCTGGAGGCATCGGAGGCCAAGAAGACCGTCAGCGGCCCCAGTTCCCAGGGCTCGCCGACGCGCTGCGCCGGGAAGAACTTGCCCCGCTCATCCCAGTGGCGCTCCTCCTCCTTGTTCGCGGACGGGCGCTTGGCGAACTCGCCGGGGATGATGCAGTTCACGCGGATGTTGTAGCGCGCCAGCATGATTGCAAACGACTGGGTGAGGGAGATGACGCCGGCCTTTGCGGCGGCATACGGAAGGATATGAGGGGCACCCCGGAAAGCTGTGCCGGAGCTGAGAGTGATGATGGAGCCTCCGCCCTGGTCGATCATCGGCTTGGCGACGGCGCGGGCGCAGTAGAAGGTGCTGGAAAGATTGACGTCGATATTGTCGTGCCAGTCTTCGTCCGTCACTTCCCACAGCGGCCGGTTGAGGCCGCGCCCCTCGCCGATGCCGGCATTAGCCACGATGACATCGACTCGACCAAACTCCTCCACGGCCCTGGCCACAAGCCGATCTACCTGCGCCGACTCACGCACGTCGGTCTGAACGGCGATAGCCCTGCGGCCGCCGCCCATGGCGATGACGTCTTGCGCTATCGCATCGATGTATTTCTGGGTGCGCGCGGCGGCGACAATGTGTGCGCCTGCTTTCGCCGCGGCCAGCGTCATGTCCTTGCCCAGCCCGCGACCGGCGCCGGTAATCACGACCACTTTTCCTGTCAGGTCGAGCCTCTCCATCACCATCGGTAATAGTCCTCCCTGCTGCTATTCGTTGGTTGAGGGCAGTATATGGGATGGCTTGTCTGGCGGCAACGCCGGGGAGACGGCGAGGAAAGAGAAGGCTCAGATGGCCGAGAAGCTCTGCAGGCTCCGGATGTCCATCGTGCCGCTGTTGGCGACGTTTTCCGCCGCGACACCGGCTTCCTCGGCTGCGGCCAACGGATTGAGACCGCCGTCCAGGATGAGGCCGACCTTGTTCAGCCCGACGGGTATCTGGCAAACGGGCTGGCTGGGGTAGCCGGTCACGACCACGCCGCCGATCCCTATGCCCCGCAGCTTCTCGATTATCTCCTCAGCCATGGGCTTTGCCGCGCCGGGGATCTCGCGAAAATTGGCGAGGATCTTGCCGTTGCCGTGAATCGCCGCCTCGCGCACGCTGGTCATGCCGGCTTTGATGTAAGCGAGCGAAGGGTCCAGCGACGACCCGGCGTAATGGATTATGGCAACGAACCGTCGCGGCTGGCCGTCGCGCACCTCCAGGATGCCACCGAAACGGGAGTCCATGGGAACGCCGGCCTTGAGGAGAACGCCGTTGATCGTGGCGCTGCAGACCGTCGCCAGCCCAACCTTCCCGTCGGGGATGATGACGTCGCCCAGCTTCTCGCCCTCATTCGCAACTGCGACGAGCTCGCTGACACAGATGCCGGCCGCAAACGCGTCCTTCATTGCCGCCAGTGCCTTGCGGAACCTGTCTTTGGGGAACAGCGACGTGTTGATCACAACCTCGCCCGTGCCGGTGGTGGGGTCGAGCGTCGTCTGAAAGGCCAGCGACGCGATGCGCTCGATGACAAAACCGAGCTGCTCCGGCGCCAGCGCGTTCGATAGCTCCTCGTGGCCTCTGCGCGTCAGCATCCGTCCGTCCCTGCCGAGCGGCTGCGTGAAGCCGCGGGCGTCGGTGATGCGCAGGTGATAGCGGACGGTGCGCTCGTTCAGATAGATGCCCTGGTTCTCCAGCTCGCGGGCAATGCTGATCGAGCCCAGCGGCTCCTTCGACTCGCTGAGCACTTTTAGTATGGCGACTGTCTTTCTCTCAGTGTCGCGGGTTTCGCTTTCCAGCATGGACCGATTCTACCTTTACGAATGCGCTTTGGCCGCCGACTCATCGCAGTCAATAGTATTGTAGTGCGCTGCATTCCTTGTGCCAAATAGGAGTGAATGTTAGTAGGTAGAGGCCGGGCGTCCTGGATGGCGTCGACGACGCGGCGCACCGCGATAACGTCACACCACATTCGGCCTCGAAGACGGTTACAGCGCTTCTGGAGGAATATCAGGCGGAGGCGGCCGCCTCCGCCTCCGGGGGGGCCTTCTTTCGCCTGGAGCGAAAGTATTCTTCCGGGCTGCAGCCCATCTCGCGGCGAAAAACTCGATTGAACTGCGCGTAACTGCCGAAACCCGCCTCCCTCGCCACCTCGAAGAGCACCTTTCGCTTGGAGTGTGGGCGGAGTCGCAGGAACGCCTCCAGGCGGACGTGGTTGCGGAAATCGCTGATGCTCATTCCCACCTGACGTTTGAACAGCCGGCTGAGCTGGCTGGGACTGAGGTGGATCGCCTGCGCGAGGGCCGTCAGGTCGCGGGAGGGATCGCTGAGCAGGAGCGACATGGCGCGCGAGACGCCGGGGTGGAGCGCCCTCGCATCCTTGGAGTCGCCGTACGCGAAGGCGTTCCAGGCGGTAGCCAGCCACCAGGCAATCCCGAACTCCTGGCCATCGAGCGGCTGAAAGCCCGTCGCCAGCTCTTGCGCCAGGTTGTTCAGCGTCCTGACGCACCGGGGCGGAAGGACCCTCGTCAGACCGAGATACGAGCTACTCCCGGAGAGAACAGGAATGCGAGGCTTCATCTCTGCGACCAGTCGGGGAGATACTCCTACATACCACATAGAGAAACCGGGAGTGTGATCGACCACGGCGTGGTTCAACTCCGGGGGTACCCACAGCAGACTGCGCGTTTGCAGCGTCAGCCGCTCGCCGCCCACCTCGTAGATGCAGCTTCCCGCCACGATGAGGACGACCTCGAGGGCGTCGTGACTGTGCGTTCGCGTCCTGAGCTTCTCGAAGCCGTCCCGCCGCGGAAACCGCCAGACCACGCCGGTCCTGCCCTCCGGCATCGCTAGCACTCTTCTAGACATGCGGCAAGACTACATTATGATTAAAGGAAGTGCAATATCCGCTCAATATCCGCCTGCGAACCTGGAGATTGCATTATATTGCCGGATCCGGCGGCGCGTCCGCTTGAAGTCAACGTGCTTGAACGATATCGTGCAGATACCGAGTTCTCTCCAGAAAGGTGGAAAGATGCGAAAAGTCGCAGTCGTCGGCGCGGACATGACCCGCTTTGGAAAGTTCCTTGACCGTGGACTGAAAGACCTGGCGAGAGAGGTCGTCGAAGGGGCGCTGGCGACGGCCGGCACGGCGAAATCCTCCCTTCAGGTTGCCGTCGTCGGAAACGCCGCCGCCGGGCTTATCACCGGCCAGGAGATGGTGCGAGCCGAGGTCATGCTGCGCGACATGGGGATCGGCGGCATACCGATGCTCAATGCGGAAAACGCCTGCGCCAGCTCATCGACCGCGTTTCATCTCGCCTGGCTGTATGTCGCTTCCGGAATGTACGATGTAGCGCTCGCCCTGGGAGTCGAGAAGCTTTACCACACCGATAAACAGCGCTCCTTCGACGCTATTGGCTCCGCCGTCGACGTTGAGCTGACGGAACAGATGGTCGCTGAGGCCCAGGCCGACCAGGGAGGCGTTGCGGGCGCCGGCTCCTCGCGCAGCCTGTTCATGGACCTGTACGCCGCCATCGCCCGCGATCACATGCGTCGCTACGGCACAACGAAGGAGCAGTTTGCCCGCGTGGCCGTGAAGAACCACTTCAACGGCAGTCTCAACCCCCATGCCCAGTACCGGGAGCGTTACTCTCTCGAAGAGGTGCTGGCCTCGCCCCTTATCACCGAGCCTCTCACCCGCCTCATGTGCTCGCCCATCGGCGACGGCGCTGCCGCCCTCGTCCTTTGCTCGGAGGAGAAGGCGCGACAGCTCACGACGAAGCCGGTCTGGGTGCGCGCCAGCGTGCTGACGTCGGGCGAGGACCATTCTCCCGGCCAACCGGGGCTCGGCGAGCGCTCCGGCGCTGCCGCTTACGCGATGGCCTCGCTCACGCCCGAGGACGTCGACGTCGCCGAAGTGCACGACGCGACAGCCTCCGCCGAGCTCATCCTCTGCGAAGAGATGGGCTTCTGCCCGCCCGGCGAGGGCGGCCGCCTCATCGACAGCGGCGACACGTCCCTGGGCGGGAAGCTGCCCGTGAACCCGAGCGGCGGCCTCATCTCCAAGGGCCACCCCATAGGTGCAACCGGCGCGGCGCAGATCTACGAGGCGTTTCTTCAGCTGCGCGGCGAAGCGGGCGAGCGACAGGTGGCGGGGGCAAAAGTTGCGCTTACGGAGAACAGCGGCGGCATGATGCGAGGCGAAAACGCTGTCGCCAGCGTCCACATTCTCTCGCTCTGACGCGTTGGATGCCTAGTTGACGCTGTTCAAGCAGTAGAGATTCGGCTTGTTCGTGTGGTCATAGAAGCGCTGCTCGCAGGTCGCCGGTGTGCCGTCGGCCGGCGAATCGACGCCCGCGATCAGCGTGAATTTCTTGCCATCGGACACGTACCAGTAGCCGTTGATAATGACATCGCCGATCGGATCGCTCGGTACCGGGTCCAGGTAGTCGCTGATCTTGCAGAGGGCGTCCAGGTCCTTGTAGCCGCACGCAGATTGAACGTTGTCGTCGGTGCTGGGGAACCCGCCCTTAGCGCTCCGGTATTGATCAAGGGCGACGGCAATCGCGTACAGGTCCGAGATCCGCGTCTGGTCGCGCACCTGCGCCACAACGCCGGGTATAGCGGTTGGACCGGGCGTCGGCGTGTCCGTCGCCGGCGGCACCCACGGCGTCGGCGAAACGGGCGCGGCTTCGACGGTAGAGCGGACCACCTCCGGCGGCTGTGCCTGATTCTGAGGTATAGGATTGCCGGGGCCGCCTAACGCCAGGTCCAGCGCTAGGGCAATCAAGATGACGATGACGACTGCCGCCACAGGTGTATAAGGGAGCCATTTGCGCCATTTTTCTCGCGACACGTCATCCTCCTCCTAACATATTCTCGGTAGCTGCTCTCCGCTCATCACGTCGACGATGCGCTCGCCGCCGATGCGCGTTCGCATGACAACCGTTCCGCCGTGTTCAGCCACCGCCCGCCCGATAACCGCCGCCTCCTTGCCGCAAGCATGCCGCCGCAACACGTCGACCGCCCGTTCTCCCCGGCCCGCCGGCACGAATGCCAGGAAATTGCCCTCATTCGCCACGTACAGCGGGTCGAGCCCGAGGATCTCGCACACGCCCTGCACTCCGGGCCCAACGGCGATGCGCTCCTCCTCGATAACGATGCCGGCGCCGCTCTTCTTCGCGATCTCGTTCAACGCCGACGATACTCCTCCGCGCGTCGGGTCGCGCAGCATGTGGAGGTCGATTCCGTCCTCCGCGAGCGCCTCGACCATCGGGAACAGCGGCGCTGAGTCGCTCTGTATCGCAACGTCGAGGTCGAGCCCTTCACGCAGAGCCATTATAGCGATGCCGTGCCTCCCGAGCGAGCCGCTCAAGACGATCTCGTCGCCAGGGCGGACGCGCTGGGGGCCCACGTCGGCGCCGGCAAGCACGACGCCGATGCCGGCTGTATTGATGAAGACGCCGTCGCCTTTGCCGCGCTCGACCACCTTGCTGTCGCCGGTGACAATCTGCACGCCGGCTTCCTTCGCCGCCTCCTTCAGCGAGACGACGACGCGCCAGAGGTCCGCCATCGCGAAGCCCTCCTCGATAATGAGGCCGCAGCTAAGGAAGAGGGGCCGCGCGCCGCACATCGCCAGGTCGTTTGCCGTCCCGAAGATCGCCAGCCGGCCGATGTCGCCGCCCGGGAAGAACAGTGGCTGCACGACGTAGGAGTCGGTAGAGAGCGCCAGTCGCTGCCCGCCGATCTCGAGCAGCGCGCCGTCGTGCAGCGGCGCCAGGTACGGGTTGTCGAAGGAAGGCAGTAGCACGCGCTCGATGAGGCTCTGCGTCAGCCGGCCGCCGCCGCCGTGCGCCAGAAGGACGCGCGGATATTCATCGAGAGGCAGCGGGCATTCGGGGAAAACGGTCACCGGGGCGCCCCCTGACGCGCGTAGTGATAGTAGGCCGCGCAGGCGCCCTCCGACGAGACCATCGGCGCGCCCAGGCAGTGCTCCGGCGTGCAGTCGATCCCGAAGGCGGGGCAGTCGACGGGCTTCCTGATGCCCTGCAGCACGAGGCCGGCAATGCAAACGCTCTCGGCCTGCCGTGGGGTCGTGGCGGCGATATCGAAGACACGCCCCGCGTCGAAGCGCGCATAGCGCCCCTTCAGCCGCAGGCCGCTTCTGGGGATGACGCCGATGCCGCGCCAGCCGTGGTCGACGACCTCGAACACGCTCTCCATCAGGGCCCGCGCCTGCTCGTTGCCTTCTCGCTTCACCGAGCGCGCGTACTGGTTCTCGACCTCGCAGCGGCCCTCTTCGAGCTGGCGGACGAGCATGTAGGTCGCCTGCAGCAGGTCCAGCGGCTCGAAACCGCTCACAACCATGGGCGTGCGGTACTTTCCCGCCAGGCGCTCGTAGTCGACGTAGCCGGTGACGGTGCAGACGTGGCCGGGCGCCAGGAATCCCTGGACGCGGTTCTCCGGCGAGGACGCTATTGCCTCCAGCGCCGGCGGAACGAGGACATGCGAAGTTAACATAAAGAAGTTGTCGATGCCCTCGCGCTCGGCGACAACGACGGCCATGGCGTTCGCCGGCGCCGTCGTCTCAAAGCCGATAGCGAAGAAGACGACCTTGCGGTCCGGATGCTCGCGCGCCAGCTTGAGGGCGTCGAGCGACGAGTAGACCATGCGCACGTCGCCGCCTTCGGCCTTGACACTGAGCAGGTCCTTGGCGGTGCCCGGCACGCGAAGCATATCGCCGTAGGAGACCAGGGTGACGTCGGGACGCTCCGCCAGCGCGATCGCCTGGTCGATGATCTCGGCCGGCGTGACACAGACGGGACAGCCCGGCCCGTGAATGAGCGTGACCTCGGACGGCAGCATCTGGTCGATGCCGTACTTGAGGAAAGAATGCGTCTGACTGCCGCAGACCTCCATGACGGTCCACGGGCGCGTTGCGGCGGCGGCAATGGCGTCGAGCAGCTTGCGGGAGGCGTCGCCGTCGCGATACTCGTCGAGGTAGCGCACTATGGCCCTCCCAGCGTTCGCAGCATCTCGAAGACGTTTCCCGCCTCGTCGGTGTCGACCTTGCTCAACGCGAAGCCGACGTGCACGATGACGTAATCGCCTACCTGCGCGTCCGGCACGAGGTTCAGGTGAGCGTCGCGCGTTGCGCCGCCGAAGCGCACCTTCGCCGTCCGCAGGTCCGACGCCTCGTCAATTGAAATGATCTCTCCCGGTATTCCTAAGCACATCCCTTTTCCATCCTCGCTGCCGCCACCAGCACCTGGCCCAGCGCGATTCCGCCGTCGTTCGGCGGCACCCGCTGGTGCGTGAACGGCCTGAAGCCTTCGCTCTCTAGGCGGCGATAGGCCCGTTCCGTCAGGTAGCGGTTCTGAAAAACGCCGCCCGTCAGCGCCACTCTCGTCGCGCCGGTGCGCCGCGCCACTTCGACTATCGCCTCCGCCAGCGTGTTGTGGAACCTGGCGCAGATGACGCCGGTCGCGACGCCCTCGTCGCGGTCCCGCATCACGCCGCGCAACAGCGGCTTCCAGTCCAGCACCAGCGGCTCGCCCTCGCGTAAGGGGAAGTCGTACCGGTCATCGACGCCGCGTTCCGCCTGGAACTCCACCATCATCGCCGCCTGCCCTTCGAAGGAGCAGACGGAGCGGAGCCCAAGCAAAGCGGCGACCGCATCAAATAGTCTACCAGCGCTCGTCGTGACGGGCGAGTTGACGCCCTTCGACAGCATTTGCGCCAGCAGCGCTAGCTCGGCGTCGGAAAGCGGCGTCGCATCAGCCGTCGGCCGCAGCAGGCCGAAATCGGAGTTCATCTCGTGCAACAGGCCCAGCGCCGTCCGGCGTGGCTCTTTGATCGCCACCTCGCCGCCGGGCAGCCGGAAGGGGCGCAGCGTCGCGACGCGATGGTAAGCGGACGCATCGCCGAGCAGGAACTCGCCGCCCCATAGCGTGCCGTCGTCGCCAAAGCCGGCGCCGTCCCAGGTGACGCCCAACACCTCTCCCTCCAGATCGCTTTCCGCCAGGCAGGCCGCCATATGCGCGTGATGGTGCTGGACGGCGATGGCGGGATACGGCGCGCCCTTCGCCCACTGCGTCGACAGGTAGTCGGGGTGCATATCATGGACCACGGCCTGCGGCGTCACTTCGTACAACGACAGCAGGTCGGCGATGACCTTGCGGAAAGCGAACAGCGCCTTCGCGGTCTCCAGGTCGCCGATGTGCTGGCTGAGGACGACCTCGCTCCCGCGCGACACCGCGACGACGTTCTTCAAATGGGCGCCCACGGCCAGCAGCGGCGGCAGCGCCCGCTTCACGACGACCGGCAGCGGCGCGTAGCCGCGGGCCCGTCGCATGACCATCTCCCGCCCAAGTTGCACGCGGACGACGGAGTCGTCGACGTGGCGCTCGATGGGCCGGTCGTGCACGAGGAAGCGGTCGGCGATGCCGCGGATGCTCTCGACGGCCTCCGCCTCGTCGGTCACGATAGGCTCGTCGTGCAGATTGCCGCTCGTTGCGACGACGGGAAAGCCGGCCTCGCGCAGCAGCAGGTGGTGCAAGGGCGTGTAAGGGAGCATCGAGCCAAGGTATGGGTTGTCCGGCGCCACCGACGACGCGATTTCGCCCCCCGACGCCTTCTCCAGGAGCACGATCGGGCTCTCCGGCGACGTGAGCAGCCGCTCCTCCAGCGCGGAGACGTTGGCACAGCGCTTCAGTGACGCGATATCCGGAAACATGACGGCGAGCGGCTTCTCCTCGCGGCGCTTTCGCTCGCGCAATCGCCGCACCGCCTCGTCGCTACGAGCGTCGACAAGCAACTGGAAGCCGCCGAGCCCCTTCAGCGCTACGATGAGCCCCTGCTGCAGCGCCAGAGCCGTCTGTTTCAGGGCGTCGTCGCCTTCGGCGAGCGTCTTCCCGGACTCGTCCCACAGCGTCAGCCGCGGTCCGCAGACGCCGCAGGCATCGGGCTGGGCGTGGAAGCGACGGTCGCGCGGGTCTTCGTACTCATGGCGGCAGCGCGGGCACATGACGAATCGCTGCATCGTCGTGTTCGCGCGGTCGTAGGGAAGCGCCTGAACGATGCTGAAGCGCGGCCCGCAAAGGGTGCAGTTGGTGAAGGGATAGCGATAGCGACGGTCCGCGGCGTCGAATAGCTCCTCCCGGCACTGCCGACAGGTGGCGATGTCGGGCATGATGACGGCCGAGCGCTCGCCGGCGCCGTCGCTGTGACGGATCTCGAAGCCAGCGTAGCCTACCGGCTCCAGCAGCGAGTACTCCAGGCTCTGGATGAACGAAAGAGAGGGCTTCTCGCTGTCCAACCGCAGTAGAAAGCCGTCCAACGTTTCCTTCGCGCCCTCCGCCTCGATGAACACGCCCTGGGGACTGTTGTTCACCCAGCCCTGGAGCGCCATCTCCGTCGCCAGTCGGTAGACGAAGGGTCGGAAGCCGACGCCCTGAACGGCGCCGCGGATGGTTACCCTGAGCCGCTGCATCAGACCTCTAGCTCGATTCGTTTGAGGATGCAGTCGGTCTTCGCGTCGAGGGCGACGTTGGCGGAGCCGCAGTGCGGACACTCGGCCGGCGGCAGCGGCATATGGTGGTTGTGGTACGGTGGGACCTCCGGCTGGCCGCGAAAACCGCAATCCTTGCACGTGAGCGCCGATTCGACGACGTCGATGTTGATGGCGGCGTCTTTCGCGAGGCCGTTGGCGAGCTCCTGGTGCAGCCACATCTCCAGCGCCGCAGTGTCGAAGAAAGCGAGATCGCCCAGCTCGAGCTCCACGCAGACGACGCTCTTCGCCTCCGCCTTCTCCGCCGCGCGCGTCACCTTCTCGGCGATCTCCCGCGCGATCATTATTTCGTGCGTCACGCGACGATGCTCCTCTCTGAGATTCGCACATCTATCTTAGCAAAGGGTCTAGCTTAGTGCAGTCGGGCCACGCGCCGCCGCCGGTGGTTCGGACCCACACCCGTTGACTACCCCTCAGACCCGTGCTATAGTTTCAAGGCAAATCGGGTATGTTGCCGAGGAAGACTCTGAAGCTGAAGAGGTTGCAGGCATAGTTCGCGAACTCCGTATCAATGAGGCCATAAGGGCCCCAGAAGTACTCGTAATCGGAGCGAACGGCGAAAAACTGGGCGTTATGCCTGTGGCCCGCGCGCTCGAGATAGCCCGTGAGACGGACTCCGACCTGGTGGAGGTCGCCCCAAACGTGCGGCCGCCCGTGTGCCGCGTCCTCGACTACGGCAAGTTCAAGTACGAGCAGGCCCGGCGAGAGCGCGAAGCGCGCAAGCACCAGCGACAGGTCGTCACCCGCCAGGTGCGCTTCCGGCCCAAGATCACGCCGCACGACATGGAGTTGAAGGCGCGCGTGACCGAGAAGCTCCTGAAAGAGGGCGACAAGGTCAAAGTATCGGTGATGTTTCGTGGCCGGGAGGTCACCTACCCGGAGCTCGGAAGGAACCTTCTCGACCAGATTTACGAGCACGTCAGGGAGATAGCCTCGCTAGAGAAGCCGGCCTCCCTTGAGGGGCGCTTCATGACGATGATCCTGGCGCCGGTCGCTTTCAAGCAGCCGAAGCCGCACGAAGACCATCCGCCCACCGAGGCGGTCGCGGAGCAGTAGATTGCCGAAGATGAAGACACACAAGGGCGCCAAGCGACGCTTCCACATAACCGGAACCGGCAAGATCATGCGCCGTAAGGGCAACATCAGCCACTTCCGCCGTCGCAAGGCCAACCGCAGCAAGGGCGACATCAGTGGCAAGCTGCCCGTCGATAACGCCTTCAAGAAGACGATGCGCAAGCTGCTGCCGTACGGTCTCGACTAGCGCAGAAGAGGATAGACCGTGACCAGAGTCAAGCGGGGTGTTACCGCCCATCACCGGCACAAGAAGATACTCGCGATGGCCCAGGGCCACCGCGGCCAGCGCCATCGCATCTTCCGCCGCGCCAATGAGTCCGTCCTCCACGCCCTCGACTACGCCTCTCGCGACCGGCGCGACCGCAAGGGCCAGTTCCGGCGCCTCTGGATCCAGCGCATCAACGCCGCTGCCCGGGCGGAAGGCATCACCTATGGCCGCTTCATCGAAGGCTTGAGCAAAGCCGGCGTCGAAGTGGACCGCAAGATCCTCGCCGACCTGGCCGTCCGCGACGCCGCCGTCTTCGCCGCTCTCGTTGGCACCGCCAAGAGCGCCCTCGCCGCCTCCTAGCTCCCGGCCCCACGACGCCACGCAAAATGATGCCCCAGCCTTCAGGCTAGGGCTGGGTCTCCCCGACAATCGATGCCAAATGAAAAGCCTAGCTTCGCAGCGTCGCGCCCACTTCGTGCTTCAGCCGCTCCACGATCCCGCGCTGCGCCCGCGCCACCTCTTCGTCCGTCAGCGTGTGCTCCGACGACTGGTACGTTATCGAGAACGCCAGCGACTTCTTCCCGGCGCCAACCTGCTTGCCCGTGTAGTAGTCGAACAGGCGGACCTCCCGCACCAGCGGCGCCTTCCGAATGATCGACGCGATGCGCTCGGCCGGCACGTCCTCGCTCACGATCAGCGCGATGTCCTGCACCACCGGCGGGAAGCGCGGCACTGCCTCGTAGCGACGCGGCCCCGCCACCAGCGGCAGCAGCCGGTCGAGAACGACTTCAAACACGTACGCCTCGCCCTCGACGTCGAAGGCGGTGGCAACGCGCGGCTCTACCTGGCCGATGACAGCGATCCGTTCCCCCCGCGCGCGCACTTCGGCCGACCGCCCGCGGCTCATGCCGAAGACGTCCGTCTCCACGAAATCCGCCTCGATGCCCAGCCCGCCGAGCAGCGCCTCCAGATAGCCCTTGGCGTCGTAGAAGTCCACCGGCTCCGCCGTCGGGTGGCCCCAGCGGTCCTCGCGCCGCCCGCCGATCGCCGCTGTCAGGTGCTCCTCCTCCAGCGGCAGCTCCGACCCCCGCGGCAAGTAGACGCGTGCCGCTTCAAAGAGGGGCATCTCGCCCTTGTCGTAGCGCAGGTTGGCCGCCAGGCTTTGCAGCAGGCTGGCGCGAAGCGTCGTCCGGAGGTACTCGTGCTGGCTGCTGAGGCTGTTGACGACTCGCAGCGGCTGCTGCTCCGCGAGAAGCTCCGCCGGCATCACCTGCCGCAACGCCTCCAGCGTTGTCAGCGAGTAGTTGATGACCTCTTGCATGCCGGATGCGGCGGCCAGGTCGCGGGCGTGCTCCCGCAGGGTCCGCAACGGCTGAGAGATGATCGACGGCACCTCGCCGCGCAAGTTCGTGACCGGCAGCTCGTCGTAGCCGACCATGCGAGCCACTTCCTCCGCCACGTCGTCGGCGATGCGCACGTCCATGCGCCAGTACGGCACGTCCACCCCGTAGCCGCCGTCGTCGGAACGGCAGCCGAACTGCAACCCTTTGAGGAGGCCGCACACTCTGTCGGGCGACAGGTCGAGCCCCAAGATCGTCTGCAGGCGCTTCCGCGGCACCCGAATCGCCACCGGCTCCGCCTTCCGCGGATAGACGTCGACGACGCCGGAGGCCGCGCGCCCGCCGGCCAGCTCCACCATCAGCTTCGTCGCCCTCCTGGCTGCGACGATCGACAGTTCCGGGCTCAGTCCCTTCTCGAACCGGCTCGACGCCTCGCTGCGCGCCTTCAGGATAACGCTGGTGCGCCGGATGCTCGCGGCGTTGAAGTTCGCCGATTCCAGCAGAATCGAACGCGTGTCGTCTCCCACCTCGCTGTTGGCGCCGCCCATCACGCCGGCCAGCGCCACGGCGCCCTCGGCGTCGGCGATCACGAGCATGTCCGGCGAGAGCTCGTGGTCCACGCCGTCGAGCGTCGTCAGCTTCTCGCCGGGGCGCGCCCGCCGCACGATGATCTTCCCGCCGCGCACCAGGCTGAAGTCGAACGCGTGCAGCGGCTGGCCCAGCTCCATCATTACGTAGTTCGTGATGTCGACGATGTTGCTGATCGGCCGCATGCCCGCCGCAATCAGGCGCTCCTGCATCCACGGCGGCGACGGGCCCAGCCGTATGTCTTCGATCAGCGTCGCGACGTAGCGGGAGCACAGGTCGTCGTCCGCGATCGCCACGCTCACCCGCTCGGCGATTGGCGCGCCCGCCTCGTCGTAGGCGCCGTCCGGGTAGCGGACCGCGTTTCCGGTCAGCGCCGCCACCTCGCGCGCGATGCCCACCATCGACAGGCAGTCGCCACGGTTCGGCGTCACCGCGATGTCGAAGATCGTGTCGCCCATGTACTCTTGGAGCGGCGTGCCGACCGGCGCGTCCGCGTCCAGCTCCAGGATGCCGACGTGCTCGTCGGAGATGCCCAGCTCGCGCTCGGAGAGCACCATGCCGGCCGACTCGACGCCGCGGATCTTCGCCGGCGTGAGCGTAACGGCCTCGCGCGTCTGCGGGTTGGTGATGTGAGCGCCGACGCGTCCAAAGGCTATCTTCTGGCCCTCCGCGACGTTGGGCGCGCCGCAAACGACCGTCATCCGCTCGCCGCCGAGGTCGACGGTCGCCAGCTTGAGGCGGTCCGCGTTGGGATGCGGCTCGACCTTAACGACGAGCCCAACGACGATGCCGTCCCAATCGCCGCCCGTGCGCACGATGCGGTCGACGCCGAGGCTGGCCATCGTCAGCCGATGGGCCAGCTCCTTCGACGGCATATCAATGTCGACGTACTCGCTCAGCCAGCGCAGAGAGACTCTCATTCCGGCCTCAGAACTGCTTCAGGAACCGCAAATCGTTCGCGTAGAACAACCGTATGTCTTCGATGCCATGGCGCAGCATGCAGATCCGCTCGATTCCCATGCCGGCGGCGAACCCCGTGTAGCGGCCGGCGTCGTAGCCCATGTTTGTCAGGATCTCCGGGTGCACCATGCCGGAGCCCAGTATCTCGATCCAGCCTTCGCCGCCGCACGTCCGGCAGCCGGCGCCGCCGCAGATCATGCAATCGATCGCCATCTCCGCGCCAGGCTCGACGAACGGGAAGTAGTCGCAGCGGAAGCGCACCTTGCGCTCCTGGCCGAAGATCCGCTTGGCGAACTCGAACAGCGTGCCCTTCAGGTCCGACATGCTGATCCCCTCATCGACCGCCAGCACCTCGACCTGCGTCTGCATCCACTCATGCGTCGGGTCCGTTGCCTCGTTCCGATAGCAGCGTCCCGGCGAGACGATGCGGATCGGCGGGCGCGTCTTCTCCATCACCCGCACCTGGTTCGGCGACGTGTGCGTGCGCATGACCACGTCGTACTCACCGTCGTGGGGGATGTCCACGTAGAGCGTGTCCATCGTGTCGCGGGCGGGATGGTCCTTGGGGATGCGCAGCGCCTCGAAGTTGTAGTAGTCGGACTCCACCTCCGGCCCTTCGACGACCGAGAACCCCATCGAGACGAAGGCGGCGAGAACGTCCCGCAGCGTCTGTGCGACCGGATGCAGGCGGCCGATCTTCTTCGGACGGCCCGGCAGCGTCACGTCCAGACGGTCCACCGTTGTCGTCGCCAGCCGCTTCGCCTCTATTTGCTCTTGCCAAATAGTAAGGGCGTTCTCGAGGTCAGCCTTAATGCGGTTGGCTAGGGCCCCCATCGCGCTGCGCTGGCTCTCCTGTAGATCGCTGATACCGCGCAAGACAGAGTTGAGATATGCCTTGCGGCCGAGGTAATCGATTCGCCACGCGTGAAGCGCGGCCTCGTTTTGAGCATCGGCTAGTGCCTCCATCGCCCGCTGGTAAACCTGCGCCACTTCGTCCGCTTGGCCAGCTGCTTGTTGCTGGGCGCGCCGCAGAAGCTCGCCCAGATCAGCACTGGCCAGGTCCTTCAGTGCCTGTTGGTAAACCTGGGCAACTTGGTCCACATCGCCCGCTACTTGCTGCTGAGCGCGCCGCAGAAGCTCGTCCAGATCACCACTGGCTAGGTCCTTTAGCGCCTGTTGGTAAACCTGGGCTACCTGGTCCGCTTCAGCCGCTATTTGTTGTTGGGCGCGCCGGAGAACCTCACTCGGATCGCTCTCGGATTTGCTCATTTGGGCGACATCGTCCTTCGAAGGACTCGAATTGCTGCAACGGGGGTAGAAGAAACGCCTTGCCGACGCTATTATGGAGTTGCGTATTTGCTGGGTCAACAGCCGATACTTCAGGGGCGAGCCGGAGGCCGAGCGTGGCCTTTAGGACCGGCGCATTGTAAGATCGGGATCGAGTGCAAGGGCCGCTAGCTCAATTTGGCAGAGCAGCTGACTCTTAACCATAAAGCCCCTAGCGCTGTGTCTCACGTCTGATAACTGAAGCAAAACGCATACAGTTATCGTCTCTCACGCCCCGACCGGCAACCGCCAGCGCGATGGTTTCTCCATCACCGCCTCGATGGGGATGACGCCCTGCTCCATATGCTCAAGGGCGAGTTCGTAGCACTCTTCGGCGAGTAGGCAGAGTGTCCCCAGGACGACGGGATCGTCTGGTATCCCCGCCAGCGTCAGCCGGTCCATGGCGTCGATAACGTACGTGGTGCCCATCTCCTGCCGGCTGAATGACTCCGAGAAACTGAGCGTCCATGTGTTCATTGTTGTCTCCCTTCAACAAGCTATCGACCGGATTGAAGCGCTTCTGAGCGGCAAGAGCGCGCTCAGTCGCCGTGTAGCTGGCGTAGTGTAGGCTCATGGTGATAGAGGCGTGTCCGAGTATCTTTTGGAGATCGCCCACGTCGCCGCCGAGGGCAAGGAAGTTGCTGGCGAACGCATGCCGAAACCGGTGCACCCCGCCGTCGATGCCCGCCTTCACCGCCAGTCGCTCGATAAGCAGCCACAGGCTGCACCTCGCCAGATGGCCGCTGCGTCCGGGGAAGAGATATTCATGCTGCCCATCGCCGACGTAGGCCCGTAGGACGGCCATCACCGCAGCCCCCGGACAGACAAGGCGCACTTTGCTGCCCTTGCCGAGAACCCGGATCGACCCCGCCGGCCAGTCAACGTCTTCCATGCGGATGCCGATGACTTCCGCGCAGCGTAGCCCCGAGCCGAACAGCAGCAGGATCATGGCCTTGTCGCGTGCGCTATCCGCTGCCGCTAACAGAGCGCGAACGTCGTCCGCCGAGTAGGGGCGGATAGGAACGTTTGGGCGCTTGGAGGTCGGGATCGCCTCTAGCAGCGCGAACTCGCGGCGCCACCTGAAGAACGCGCGGAGGCCGTCAAGCTGGCCGCACACCGTGTTGCGAGCGTAGCGCCGGTAGAGCGAGGAAAGCCATGCATCGACGACGGCTGGCGGCGGCGCCAGCGGATTCTCGGCGCGATCCTCGCAGAACGCGCTCCAGCGTTCGAGCCCTACTCGGCGGACGGCAATCGTTTCCTTAACGCACCCCTTCCCGGCCATATGTAGCAGGTAGCATTCCTTCGCGGTCTCCCATTCCGTTGCCATCAAAAAACCTCCCGTCGCCTGTAGCGACCAGGAGGTCCGATCATGGTATTCTGTGCTCGGGCCGGGCCTGGCTCATCAGGCTTTGGCTCTGGCGGCGCTCGGTAAGACGGGCGCCGTCGTTTACGCTGGAGACACTACGCCCGTATCATCGGCCTGTCAAGCGGGAAAAACGCCCAGATTTCGACCTGGGGGGCAAGGTGCCGCGTTTCTCGGGGGCCCGGACGACGCGGCCGCAGAGTAGACACCGCCAAACGCCGTCTTCGTCGCGATAGGAGCCGTGAGCGCCGCAATGCTGGCACCTGAGAGGCAATCTCATCACCTCATCTGCAGGTCGAGTTCCTTCCAGATATCCATCCGCGAGGCCGTCTGCGGGTATATCTTGATGTTCCCGTAGTTGTTGAAGGACGAGCCGCCGCCGCCCTGCCCCGGCCTCAGAACCGTCTCGCCCTTCTCTAGATGCGCCATCCCCGTGTACGGCATGACGCCGCCGTTAGCGAACGACGGAGCCGACTGACCCTGCGCTGCGACCCATTTCCTTCCCGCGTCCGAGAGGTCACTCCAGAGTTTGATCTGATCCTGAAGGGCGTTGCCTTGGCCGGTGACAGCATCCGTCCATATCTTCAACTCGTCCGTCGACTGGGCGAGTGCCAAATACTGGAGGTAGTACTGTCCCTGGAGGATCGCGGCGCCGTAGGATTGCCCCTTCATCGCGAGAATGAGAGCTTGAGCGTCGGTGAGTTGCTGCTTATTGGTGAGCAATGTTGCGTCAGCGACGGTCTGCTTGTCCTTCTCGACCTGAAGGCCGGCTGCCCGGACAGCGTTCTCCGCGTCCATCTGGGCGATCTGCTTGTTGATGGCCACGAGCTGCTTGTCCGCCGCGGTGAGGTGGACCTTCCCTGCGGCATCAGTCGTGCCCGTCGTCGTTGCGCCTCCAGCGACGAGTTCCGCCGCCTGCAATTTCAGTTGGTCTTCCTTCAGTTGCGCCGCCGCGCTCTCTTTGGTCGGCGCGCTGAGCAGCGTGTTCATGGCGCTGTAGAGGTTCGTGACGGAAGTCGTCGCGTCATCGGCCTGCTGCTTCAACTCGTTGAGCGCGACGACCGCCTGCAACCGCGTCTCGAAGTCGGTGACGGAGAGCCCGCTCTGGTGGAAAACGTCGACCATCTGCGAGAGCGTGAGGTTGAGCGACTTGCCCGCCTCGGTCATCAGGTCGACGAAGCTGATGAACTGCTGGCCGGTCAGCCCCAGCGCGGTGACCGCCCCGGCAAGGTCGATGAACGCTTGATCAGCGGCAGAGAGGGCCGCGAGCGTTCCACCGCCAGTAGCGCCCCCGCCGGTTCCGACGCCGAGGTCGGTGTTCACGGCCCCAAGAGCTGCCGCCCACTTGTCAGCCGCAGCCTTCACCATATCGGCGTTCGCGGCCAAGGCGTCGGCATATGCACTCCCGTGTTGGAAGGGTCCCATCGGTGCCCCGCCACCCGTAGCCGGAGCCGTAACCTCGAAGCCTATCCTCTGTTGCGATACTACGTCTCCGATCGCTCCGACGGCCACACCCGCCGCCGTCGCCAGGGCGTAAAACTGGCGGATAGCGGGACTAGCATCGTAGGCGTCACTCGCTGCTGCCGCATCTGCGGTAGCGGCGGCAAGCGCATGGGCCGCTCCCGCTGCTTCAGCGGCGGCGCTCGCCGTGCCCGGCAGAGTTACCCCAAGGGCTCCGAACGATATCGCCATAGCCGAAATTCCTGCTGCGACGCCAATGGCTGACGTCCCGCCCGAAGCCCAGAGGAGACCGACACCTATCGCCATGAGAGAAGCAACCAACGTTGCCTTGTTACTGGCGATCCATTCGCCGAAGTCGATCATCGCCTTGCCCATGACGGCTAGGCCATTCGCGGCGTCGAGCAACGTCTGCCGGTTGTCTTGGACTACCTTCCACAGAGAAGCCAGGCCACCTTCCAGTTTCGTGATGCCGTTATCGACAAACGCCGCAATTTCCGGCTGATGCGCGACGAACCAGTTGGAGAATTCGGTAAGCTTGGGCATCAAGTCTTCGCCGACCTTCAGTTTCAGCCCCTCGAACGCCTCGCCCAGCCCCCTTTGCGCTAGCGTGTAATTGTGAATGTCGTCGACTTGTTTCTGCGACAGCACGAGTCCGAGTTTGGCAGCTTCGGCGGAGGCTGCCTTGAACCCCGCCGCTCCCAGGTTGAGGAAGGGGAGCATGGCCGCGCCGCTCTTCCCGAAGATGTCCATCACCGCCCCGGTCTTAGCTGCATCGTTGTTGAAGTGCGAAATCTTGTCCGCCAGATCCATCATGATGTCAGCCGTCGGCCGAACCTGCCCGCTGGCGTCGAGTGCACTGACGCCGATGTCCCGCAGAGCGGCGGCGGTGGTCTTGGCCGGGGCCGTACCATCCTCGTTGGCGACCTGAATCGCGAACATGTTCTTAGAGAAACGAGCCAGCATCGTCGAGGCCGTGTCCGCGTCCACGCCAGCCATCTTGAAAGCGGCTACGAAGTCGGAGGCGCTCTCTGCCGACATGCCGGTCATCTGTTGGAGTTTGAAGACGGCGTCGCCGAGTTGCTGCGTCGAGTCGATGGCGCCCTTGAGCGCATTGAAGGTGATGTAGGTCCCGGCGACATGGACGCGAGGGCGACGTAGGGTCGGCGTTCGCCCCTCTGCCAACGCGACCATGTTGCGGCGACTGAGCCGGTACACGCCGTGGGCGTCGGGGCGAAGGATGCCGTACATCCTCATAAACGGCGATCCTGGGCCACCCCAGCTACCACCCGTCGCGACACCGAAGGTCCAGGGGCACGTCCGATTACCCTTCGCATCAGGCTTGCCGCAGAGTACGAGAGAGAGGTGCGGATCGCCGGTTGTCTTCTTGAAACGAGCCCGGATCATAGTCGGTCCCCCGGACTCAGGCGCCGATGCGCCGCTTGCGCCCGTTCTTCGCCGGTAGAGGCAGCGTAGCGCTGGAGCATGGTGCGCGACCGCCAGCCGGTGATCCGCATCAAGTCGCCCTCATTGCCGCCGCTGGCGAGCCACTGATGGGCGAAGGTGTGTCGCAGCTGATGAGGGTGAAGATCGCCGAGTCCGGCCTCGCGTCCGCGCCGCCGTAGCACCTGAGCGATACCGGAGTCCGTCAACCGCATCGCCTTGTGGCCGATCCATAACCACGGCTGCTTGGCCGCGTTCTGTAGCGTTCGCTTTCGCAGATAGCGGTCGAGCGCCTTGACCGTCTTGGCGCCGATAGGCAGCATGCGCTCCCGCTGGCCTTTGCCCATCACCCGGAGCAAGCCCCGATCGAGATCGACGTCGTTATCGTCGTCGTCGGTGTAGCGAAGGCCGGCGCACTCTGCCCGCCGCATTCCGGTGTCGATGAGCACGCGCAGTAGCGCAGCGTCGCGCCGATCATCGAAGTCGTCGCCCTTGTCGCACGTCGCGAGCAACTTCTTCAGCTCCTCTTCGCGCAGAACTGCCGGCTCATACTCCGGCACCTTCGGCACTCTCATCCGCGCCATAGGCGAGTCCTTGATCTCGCCCTCTTCGGCAAGCCACTTGAAGAACTGCTGAAGCGAGCGAAAGCGGTTGGCCGCAGTCGCAGGCCGATGACTCTCCAGCAGGTTGGAGATGAAGGTCTCGACGTGCTCCCGCGTGATGCTGGCGACGTAGACGGGCATCCCCCGGTCGGCCAGAAACCGGCCTAGCAGGTCAACGGCCTCGCCGTAGCTGTGAACGGTTCGCGGGCTCAGGTTAGCCGCCCTCAGAGCCCGCGTGAAACTCTGAGCGTTGACCGCGATGTCTCCCGTGTCGATAATGGGTGTAGAAGGTGCTTGACGCATGATAACCAGTCTCCTCGCTCGATCTGTCAGTTGCTCTGCTTGCGTTCCCTCAGGCTTGTCAATCATATGCTCTCAGAGCGCTGTGCGTCAAGTGCAAGACAGTTATCGGGTGTGGGCAGATTCAGAACGCGGGCCGCTAGCTCAATTTGGCAGAGCAGCTGACTCTTAATCAGCGGGTTCCAGGTTCGAGTCCTGGGCGGCCTACCAGTGAAGGATCGCTGGTCGGGGAAGTGTCGGAACTGGCAGACGAGCATGATTTAGGATCATGTGCCGAGAGGCGTAGGGGTTCGAGTCCCCTCTTCCCCACCAGGTTCGCGACAACAGCCGGTCCCCTACCGCGCACGATGCCGCCGGCTCCGCCCACACGGCAGGCATGTGGTAGCAAGGGATGACCTCCGATGGCGACTCTGCTGGAGGTAAAAAACCTAAGAACGCACTTCTTCACTGACGACGGCATCGTCAAGGCGGTGGACGGCGTCAGCTACGACCTCGATGAGGGCGAGACCATCGGCCTGGTCGGCGAAAGCGGCTGCGGCAAGAGCGTCAGCGCCCTCTCGCTCCTGCGACTCATCCCGACGCCGCCCGGCCGCATCGTCGAAGGCGAAGTGTGGTTCGAGGGCAAAGACCTCCTGAAGCTCAGCGAGAACGACCTCCGCCACGTTCGCGGCAATCGCATTGCCATGATCTTCCAGGAGCCGATGACGTCCCTTAATCCCGTCCTCACCATCGGACGCCAGATTACCGAGACGCTGGAGCTCCACCTGCACATGAACCGACGCAGCGCCAACAAACGTGCCGTCGAGCTGCTGGAGATGGTCGGCATTCCGGCCGCCGCTTCGCGCATAAAGGACTATCCGCACCAGTTCTCGGGCGGGATGCGCCAGCGCGTCATGATCGCCATGGCGCTTTCCTGCAATCCCCGGCTCCTCCTCGCCGACGAGCCGACGACAGCACTGGACGTGACGATTCAGGCGCAGATACTGGAGATACTCGCCAACTTAAGCCGCGAGACCGGAACGGCCGTCATCATCATCACCCATAACCTGGGCGTCATCGCCCGCTACGCCAGCCGCGTCTACGTAATGTACGCTGGCAAGATCGTCGAATCATCCACCGCGCGTGAGGTCTACGGCAATCCGCGGCATCCGTACACACTCGGGCTGCTGAAATCCGTTCCGCGGCTCGACCAGGCGCGGCACAGCAAGCTGAGTCCCATCGAAGGCTTCCCGCCGGACCTCGTGCACATGCCGGCCGGGTGCAGCTTCTATCCCCGCTGCGCCTACCGCGACGACAAGTGCCGCGCCGAAGAGCCGCCGCTCATGCTTGTGGGCGAGAAGCACTACTCGGCCTGCTGGCACGCCGCCGAAATCGAAAAGGCCGCGGTATGACGACCGAGCCCGACACCATCGTCGACAGCGCCGCGTCGAGGAGCAGCGACCGCGTCCTTCTCGACGTCCGCGATCTGAAGGTGTACTTCCCGGTGACGGCGGGCATGATCTTCCAGCGCAAGGTCGCCGACGTGAAGGCCGTCGACGGCGTGTCCTTCGCCATCCGGCGCGGCGAGACGCTGGGGCTGGTCGGCGAGAGCGGCTGCGGCAAGTCGACGGCCGGTCGCGCCATCCTGCAGCTCTACCGTCCCACCGCCGGCCAGGTGTTCTTCGACGGCCGCGACCTCTGCGGCATGAAGGGCAAGGAGCTTCGCCTCTTCCGACGCCGGATGCAGATGATCTTTCAGGACCCCTACGCCTCGCTGAACCCGCGCATGAGCATTGGCAGCATCATCGGCGAGCCGCTGGCGATCCATAACCTCGCCTCCGGCAAGCGCCGCCGCGAGCGCGTCCAGGAGCTGATGCGCATCGTCGGCCTGAATCCATATTACGCCAACCGCTACCCGCACGAGTTCAGCGGCGGCCAGCGACAGCGAATCGGCGTAGCGCGCGCCCTCGCGGTTGAGCCCGACTTCATCGTGTGCGATGAGCCGGTCTCAGCGCTCGACGTCTCCATCCAGGCGCAGATCATCAATCTGCTG